>NZ_CP040908.1:1156666-1471250 GCF_013488205.1 Empedobacter falsenii
TTAGCTGAAGCATTGGAAAAACAGGATTTATATATCAATTCGTCACTCGCACAAATGGGAAGTTCTTTGTTATGGGGTTTGTTCCGTAATGGATTGACTGAAAACAGGGGCTTTTTTCTCAATTTGAAAGATTTCCGTTCACAACCCATACAAGTCGCCCGATAGCAGAAATCTGGCGGCAAAAAGACACACCCTCCCGAAGGTCGGGGCAGTCTTTTTGCATTTAAGCGGTGCAACCACTTTGCCAAAATGTATGGCTACACCCCATCTTCACTTCTCATTTTATCAAACAGGTTGCGATCTGTTTTGCAGGGATATTCAGTATCCCTTTCGTTGTTTTTGGAGACTTCTTTTCTTTCCACATCTGCGACCAAAGAAAAGAAGCAAAAGAACGCCGCTTGGTTAGATTGGCTTTTAATATTTTAGTATGTTTGTTATTTGAAATTTACAAGGATTTTAGTAAAAGAATGTAAATAAAGAAACTATATGATCAAAATATCAATACCTAAAAATATCACTCCTCGCAAAATGGAGATTTTATATAGGAAACATATAAATAATGAGGTCGAGGGTGTTATAAATCTAAAAATGCCAGGTTCATTAAACAAATATACATTTGGACTATTGGGAGATTTGTTAAAGTTCATTATCACATTAAATAATAAATCAAATATTCAAACATTAGAATTAGATGTAGATAATGAAAACTTAAACAATTTTTATGATCAAGAATATGCTTATCCTGTAGTCTCATTATTATGGAATACAACAAATTTCATTGATAAAAACAATGTCAATATTAAGGATCGTTTAAGAGAACTGCAAAACGATTTTTTCATAAAAATGAATTCGTTAGATAGAATAAAGGGTAATAAATATATTCTGACAAATACGGATCATCTTTCAAAAAACAAAGGTTTAATAAGGTTACTTGAAAGTCCTGATGGGTTTAACGATGATGAAGATCAAATCAAATACAGCATCAAGAAAATTTTCAATGACTATGTTTTGACCTTTAATAAAAACAACAAAATTGAATTTGAGAATCTTATTGAAGATATTGGTGCAATAGTCTACGAGTTAACAAAAAACACTTACGAATGGGGGAAGACTGACCAAAATTTAATAGATATTCCTGCAAGTATACGCGGAGTTTACTTTAGGTTTCATATAAATAATAGTAATAAAATATTTGAGGAGTTCGAAGAAACACCTATTCAATCCTTTTTTCAACACCCGTTCATTTTGGAAAACTGCGTTAACGAACACAATCAAATTTATTATTTAGAAATTTTAGTTTTTGATTCAGGGGTAGGATTTATTGACAAATTTACTAAGAAAGAAACATTAACGGATTTAGAAGTTATTAAGAAGTGTCTTGTGAAAAATCAGACATCTTCAACCTCTAATCTAAAGTCAAAGAAAGGTATAGGATTAGACCGTATATTAAATATATTGAATAAAAAAGGTTTTGTGAAAATTTCAACCGATAAGTATTGTGTTTACAGAGATTTAATAAAGGACAATTACAAACCTATTGACATAGAAAAATTGAAGGATCTAAAGCTTGAGGATTGGAATAATGATGGTTTTAGAACGGACAATATCATTAAATCGCAAGGTTCTTATATCAGTATTCTATATCCATTCAAAAGCAATCGATAATGGGAAAATTTTACATTTACAACTCAAACATCGGAGATAAAAAATATAAAAGTGCCACAATAATTTTCAACCCTAATATCGAGTTTGATTTTGGTGCTTTGAAGAATGAATTGACAGAACATTTTAGATATTTCCATCAAACAAGTGCCCTCGTTTTTCTTCATTGCTCTACTGTATCTTCTGTAGAATCTCTTATAAAAATTAATCTCGATAAAATTTTTAAAAGTATTCCAAAAGCAGAAGAAAACTCACTTGTTGAAAGCATTTTTTATGTTGGTTACAATAAATCAGACTTTATCTTTTCAAAAGATGATCGCTTTTTGAAAGAGAACTTTAAGGAAATTATTAATCAAGGATTAGCAAACATCTTTATATCAAATGGAGGGCTAGTAGAGAGTAATGGCATTTCTCACCATTATGTTTTTCCATCAGGAAAGCATTCAACCAAATTTTTAAGAACGGCAAATGTATTAGTACAAAAAAGTGAAATTGATTTCATTGGATTAAATCTTTTGCATTTATTTAAAAACACAGAAATTCGAAATATTTATTGTGATACGTTATCTATAAATGTTGTCGGGTACTCCATAAGCCAATATCTGAAAAGATATGATAATAGAGAAGATCTTAATATTGAGTCATTTAAATCGTACGATGGCATATACAGTAAAAATACCAAATTCTATAAAGATTCAATTTTTTTAATATCTGCATCGACATCTGGTGGATTAGTTCATTATTTAAAAGGGAATCATCCAGAGATAGATTCAAAAGATGTTTGTATTCTTTACTATCTTCCAATAGAAAAGCCGTCAAATCTCTCACTTGAAAGAGTTCTCTGTAATTTAGAACGTAATGAAAAATTTCAATACGGATTAGAGATTTATAAGCAATTCAAGGCTGGTGAAAGATGTTCGTTTTGCGAGAATCAATCTACTGCAATTAAGATTGTTGGGGACTCCTTTAGTTTGGATGAACCTATTATAAATACTAGAAATATCGTTGCTAGTAAATACATAACCAAAACCTTAAAAGATTTTGTGGAAGTATTCAAATATAATGAGGAGACTGGCACTTCCTTAAAAGTTTCTTTTAGTGAAGATACTATCAATAGAAAAAAATACAATTTGTATATTGATTATGAGAATATCATTAGAAATATTGAAAAGAAACACTATAAAAGCCATAAAAGTAAGATAGACGCTTTCGTTAATCAATACGTACCAGCATCATTAAAGTATATAATCCATTTGAATGATAAAGGGTCAGAATTATTAGCAAAGTATATCTTGGAAAAGACTACTTGCTTTTCTAAGAATTCAATTGAAGTTATTAATCAATCTGAATTAGTTGATAAAAAGATTTCTGAAGAAGAATCTGGTTCTATTTTGATTGTAGCTTCTTGTATTACAAATGGGAAAAACCTACTTTATTTGAGTAGATATTTCAGAAATTATAATAATATCAGACTTATATACTTTATTGGTATCAATAGAATTAGTGATTCTGATAAGCATAAAGAATTAAAAAGTAATATTAAATATGGACTATATGGTGCAGAAAATAGTTCTTTCGTAGAAATAGAGACTATTAATTGTGATAACTCCAATATAGAAACACCTTGGGAAATTGAGCTAGATCATTTACGAGAAATACAAGAGGGCTTAAATGAACCATCTAGTTTTGTAAATGAAAGAATAACGACAATAAATAACTTTTCTAATAAAACATTCAAAGGTGGCACACAAAAAATATTTTATCCTGATATTCTAGGTAATGAATTACAAATTCGCAAAAATTCCGCTTTTTTTAATAGTAATGATTACTTTGAGCAAGTAACTCAATCGGATATTTATTTTACTATTTCTTGTGTTTTAAATAATCTAAGAAATAATAGAATTGACGGGCTTTATCAGACTAATTTTGTAAAGAATTTACTTGATCCATTTGTTTTTAATCGTTTCAATGATGGGATTATTCAAGCGTCTATTCTTAGAGCAGCAAAAAATGACGAGCTTAATTATTCATTTAGTCGTAAGAATTCTGAGGACATGTTGATGCTTTTAAAGACCTTTGCAAAACATAGTGATGAATATCAAGGTGAAGCACTAATGGAATTTCTCTATGCTCTCAGCATTGGGAGGTTACGTTTGTTTAAAGACCATTATCCTCTATTGATAGATGAGCTTGAAAATATTGAACATGAACACGTTAAAATCTTGTGTAAAATCATTTTAGAAGTGTACGAGAAGAGTCTATAGAGTATTAGATTGTTATTCATAACATTGAAAATTAGCCATTGACAAGGATGTCAATGGCTAATTTAAAATCATCAGCATCACTACCAGCTAATAAATAGCTCGAAACACCAATATCTAACAAGTTTTTACCGACTTTCTTATCATCAATATCACTATGTGCAATAAGTTGAATGGTTGGATATTGTGTCCTTAATAATTGAAGCTGTGCTAGTACATTCTTGTCATAAAAGTCAAGATCAATAATACAAGCTTTAGGAAGTATTTTTAGTGTGAGTAAGTAATTTAATCCATCTTGAATATTTTCCAATCGGAATAAAGCTTCAATTCCTAAAGCATTTAAGTCATTACAAATACGATCTAGAATTGGACTTTTATCATTGATAAAACCAAGGGTCATTTTTTGTGGATGTGTGTCTGTTTCCATATCAATATACTTTTAAAAATTGATGTGGCCTTACGAAAAAAAGAAGCGTAGGCAACTACAACTTACCGATACTGAGGCACTGGTATACCCGACAACGAATAAGCGAGCGCCCACGCCTATAGCGTGAGCGTTCCTACTTATTGTCTTGTTGTCTTAAAAATTACCAGTTTTCAGTACCAAGACTTAAAGCAAAAACACTTTAAGATTTTCTATATTTTACTAAGCAAATATACTAAAGTCGTTTTAATTGATTAGCATACTCTCTATAATTGTAATCCTTATCAATCATTATCTCTTTTAAAAAACAAAAAATCGGATAACCTTTTAGATATCCGATTCTCCTAAAAATGTAATTAGAAATTATTTTTGATTTGATTGCTCTGTTTTTACTTCCTTTTTCTCCCTCGAATAAACCCACAATGACAATAGCCCAAAGATAATTAATGCATAGGCTAACCATTTGCCGATCCTTTCAATTAATTTAATGAATACCGAACTTTCGTATGAGGAAAATCCTTCTGCTCCCATAGGACCACGTCTGTAAAACTTTCGACGGTTAAGCCAATACCGTAATCCTAAGCCTGCAACCAAGAATATTATTGAAATAACTAACGATGAAACCATATCCCAATGTATTTAATTCTACCTTTTAAATTTACAAAAAATCACCCTCAATCTACATCAAAAAAGAAAACCCTGCTTTGTGGCAGGATTTCTTTTTACTTCTAATCATTACTGTTAAACTGAAAACTTATTTGCTTTTCATTCCCGAAGCTATCCGAAATCCACACATCAAAAGACTGCGATACGGATGACGTTGAAGTATAATACAAGCGAAATTGTTCCGATGCCAAAGGATACAAATCGTTGGGTAGATATGGTGGTTCATCGTAATACCTCAACGAGCCTTGTCCGTCGAATTGGAAGTAGCGTAGGAAATATTGTGTGTTGCTGTAATTTCCTGTACGCTGTATGGTAATGCGGATCTCAACGGTATTTCCATTGGCAATCTCTTTAGGAACTGGCATTACATTGACCTCAAAAGGAAAATCGTTCTGTATTTCGAGTTCGTCATCTTTACTACAAGATACCAAAGAAACCGAAGCTGTCAGGATTGCCAGCATTAAATATAACGGCAGTAATCCTATTCTGAATTTATTAAATATTGCTATCATAATTTTACGTATTAAAAGTTAAATCTTAATCCCGCACCTGCGGAAGGTCGGAATTGTCGCAAATCTGTACCCCATAACACTTTTGTATGCCCTTGTAAAACCAATACAAATCTGTCAGACAGGTACGTTTCAAAGGTCAGCCGACCACTGGCACCGTAGATGAAATTGTCCTCGCTAACTATTTTCGCACCATCGTACAACATTGTTTCTCCACGGTTGATATTTTCGTAACCAACAACACCTGTTATCCCTGCATTGAGTGTGATATTCTTACGGGCATCGCCCAATAAAAAGAAACTGTAACCACCTTCAGCCGTGTAGGTTTCCTGCGGTATTTGAAGCGATTTGTAATTGTGGTATTGATGTGTGTATTCCAAAGCCCATATCTGATAATTTCCGTTTTTACCGTTTACGGTCATACCCAGACTGATGTAATAATCGTTACCGATTTTATCATCAGATAAAATACCTGTACTTATTTCCAAACCTTTTTGTTTGGGTAACATTCTTTGTGCCTGTGTTACCGTGATGGCCATAAAGAGCAACATCACGGTGTAGATATATTTTTTCATTGTAATTACTTTAAAAGGTTATTAAAATTTCAGGTGGATATCATTGATTACACGGGCTTTGATTAAGTCCGAATTTTCTACCTGAAGCATTTGGTGTCGTCCGCCGTTTTTCTCAAAGATTTCAATCAGCAACACCTTATCGTTGGCAATGGTAAATTGGTCTAACAAAAAAACATTTTGCTCGGTAGATTGTCCGTTTATTCCGTCTTCCAAAGGCTTGTAAGTTCGAAGCGGTATCATAGGTCGTTCCTGTAATACGGTACGTTTGGCTACCTTTTTATCTACCACCTTGAAGTTGATAAAATCAATATTAAAAGGTACGTTGCTCTTGTTTCTCAATTCCGTATGGAAATAGTATTTCCCGTTGTGGATATAGATACCTTTCAAGATAAACTGAATACCGAAGCTCTTTGCCCCGATGTGCTTTACAATACGCTTATCTTTCTTGTAAATGGTTTCCAATAACAAACCAGCCAAAGACGGAGAATTGTTCCCCAATTCTTCAAACAACACATCGTTTCCATTGGCTTTATCTACTGCTTTTTGCATTGTTAGCAGGTCGTAGCTCAACGCTTCGGGGTAAGAACTGTAATACACATTGAAAGAGTAAAAGCGACCATCATTGGTAATTACGGAAAAGTTGGTTTCGGCTTCAAAATTCCGAACTGATGCTTTTACACGCAATACGTTTTCTGCATTTTCGGCTTTTCCGGCAATCAGGTATTCGCTTCCCAAATCCACATAACGAATGGCAGTCGGGAAAATCAGGTGCGATGTTTTATCGTAAGTTACTTCCATACGATATGGCTCAATTCTGCCCAATTCAAGAGGTGTTTTTACAGGTACACTATCCTGTGCAAAGGAGGTTACGGCAAAGCCGATAGTCAGGGCAACTGCCCAAAAGGTTTTAAAAATATTTTTCATTTTTTTAATATTTGAGTTTAACATTATTGCTTTGATACAAGAAAGACCTGATGCCCTGCTTTTAGTGTAACTTTTGGAGTGCGTACTTTCTTGGCGAAATAGCCCGAAACTCCCTGCACCACGCCACGGCTTAAATCTGCAGCTACCTGTTGTCCTGCATTCTGGGTAAGCATCAGACTGGTTCCACCTGTCTGACTCATATTGCCCGCCATTTCGGTAAGAGCATTCATTTCAGGAGAATACGGAACATACAGACCTTGCTGTCCGTCCAGATCATAGATGGTGATATCAACCGGAATGATATTGCCCTCCAGTTCAACAGAGGTAATTTTAAGCTGTAAACGTCCTCCTTGAAATTTGGCATTAGCTGTTACAATGGTTCCCTGTGGAATAGTACGGCTTGGTGTTTTTGCAGGTTCTAATAATCGTAAACGAACACCGGTTTCGCCAACCACTGTTTGTGCATCGTGTACACAGGCTTTGATACTGTTTTTGGGTTGTACCATTTGTTCGGTAGTACTTGCTGTATAAAACCCTCTGTTTCGGGTTTCGCTCCAATTTTCCAAAAACTCACTATCTGTAGGCTCACGATACAAGGCGGATACGGTATTCTTCCTTGCAGCAGTAAATGATACAAAATGTTCTTTTTTATTCTCACCCGAAGCCACTGAAGTGGTACTATTTGTTGCAGGTACAGGTTGTTCTGCGGTGTTGGTATTCGTATTTGTCGGGAGATATTTTGCCGCCATCTGATAGGATTTTTCCATCAATGCAATCTGGTCATCTACAGTTGTAGGCTTTGGCAGATCTCTATCAGCTAGTTGTTCTTTCAACTCGTCCAATTGCTTGCGAAGTTCCATTGTTTCAGAATTGTTGTCCTGATAGAAATTACCCAATGTACTTTGTGCATTTCGATAGCTGTTCAATGCAGGATTACTGTTTCTTCCCGAATTTCTACTACCACCTCCATAGCCGGTGCTTTCATCATCATCTTCGGTAAATTCATCCACAGGCTCTTTCTTGTCATCGGTGTTCCAATAATCTGAAAGCGTTGCTAAACCATTACGCTTCTCCTGTTCTTTGCGTTCCAACATTTCAAGTTCATACGCCTTGCCTTTGTCGGCAGGCATTCCTGCTCCGGTAGCCTGTGGCACGTCATCGTTTAGCCCGATGTTTTCGATTTCCTTTTTGTCTTCCGACGGTTTAAAAATTAAATACATACAACCCACGAAAACAATACCCATCAAACCAAAAATCAAAGGCTTTTTGAGCTTTTCCGTTTTATTCTCCTTACCGTTTTGCAGTACATCGGCGGTTTCTTTCGGGTTACCCTCCGTTACCCGAACAACCGACTTTTTGTTCTCATTTTCTTTCATAAATCTGATTTTTTAAAATTGTTGATAATGTGTCCTGTAACCTTGCAGGACTTTCGTTCTTTTTAAGGACAGGGTTTTCAATATGCTCTATCTGTATATCGTTTTTTGAATTGCTTGTATCGTACCATACTTTGGTAACAACGCCTACAGTAAGCAGTAGATAACCAATAAAGAAGTACAGCGTGTATAGGTGTTGCTTCCTCAATGGTAAAGCCCTCCAACTGTTGTCCAGCTTGTCAAAAAACCTGTCCATATTTTCCTTGAATTTTTTCATATATCCTGTTTTAACGTTCGATGACCTCTATATCCTTGTTCTCTACCACCGCAAATTTTTCGATGTTAAAACCTTGGGGATTGTTGTCGGAACGAACGGAGTTTACGAGATAGCAGGAAGTAACCAGGTTACGACGTGTTACATTACTTGACCTAATGATGAACTGCTTTGCGTAGGTACGCACCGCATAAGGATAATTGTCAAAGTTGCACACTACACTATCTACCTCTATGCGTTGCTGTACATTACCCGAAATAATACGGCTGTAATACCCTTTTTCAGAAAGGTCTTTGTAATAATCAAAGGCTGATTTATCGGCAAGATTGAAAGCCCTGCTCATATTACTTTCAATGGCATTCTTGTCGGGAGCCAGCGTAAAGAACAGTTCATGAAAACGCCTAACGTGTTCCCGAGCCTCAACAGGTCGATTAATATTGGCATCTTGCGACAGGGCAAGCATTAAGGATTTACCGTTATCCAGTACATAGATTTTTTGACGTTGCTCATCGGCAAAGCTGTAGGATTTCCATACGGCATATCCTACAATACCAATACAGAGAACTGCAAATACTATGGCATACAAACGTATCTGCCTAAAGCTGTTTTCTATATTTCTTAAAGTTTTAAATTCCATTGTTAACTGATTTAATTATTTTATTTTCCCATTAATTTGCCACCGATATTCCCTGCCGCCGAACCAGCTCCTGCACCTGCAATATTTCCAGTTTTCATAGCCGCTTGGTTTACGTTGCGTGTAAAGTTTCCTGCACCTCCGGCTTGGATTACCCATCCTGTTACTGTTGGTATGGTGAAGTATCCGATAATGCCGATAATCATAAAAATGATGTACACGGTATTGCTGGTATCAGGTATATATGTTGGGTCTGCTAGCATAGCTATATCTCTTTCCAATATGAGAGATTGTATCCTTGCCAGCATAGAGCTGAAAAGATCCGAAACGGGAAGCCAGAGATATACACTGACATACCGTGTAATCCATTGTGTGAGCGTGGACTGAAAACCGTCCCATACGGAGATAGCAAAAGCAATTGGACCGAGAATGCTTAAAACAATCAGAAAGAACGTTCGGATAGTATCAATGACTAAAGCCGCAGCTTGGAAAAGTATTTCGAGTAGGTTACGAAACCAATCTTTGATGGCTTTTTCGATCTTGTAGGCTTGTCTGTCCATATACATGCCGGCTATTGTTCCAATATCGGATGGCGACCAGCCCAGTTCCTCCAGCTTTTTATCAAACTCTTCGTCCGATACCATATAGGCTGTTTCTGGGTTTCTGACCATTGCTTCATATTCCAATTGGTCTTTCTGCTGTTGTAGCTTGTTCAGATCAAGTACCTGGTCTTCGAGTATTTGATGGGTTCCGGTTACCACAGGACTTAATACCGCATTAATGGTTCCCAACACGATAGTTGGGAAAAACATAATGCAAAGTCCTAAAGCAAACGGACGAAGTAATGGGAACACATCAATAGGTTCGGCACGGCTTAAAGCCTGCCAAACCTTTAATGCTACATAGAACAAAGCTCCCAATCCTGCCAAACCTTTCGCAACCGCAGCCATATCGCCTGCAAGAGGCATCATATCATCGTAGAGCGAACGCAGAAGTTCGTGAAGATTATCCCATTCCATAATTTACCAGTATTTTTGGTTAGAAGTTCCGTACAGATCAAGCACTCTTTTAGCATCATTTTTCTTTTTTGCTCTCAGGTAACTTACTGATATGTTCTTATTGGTGTAATAGCGTACAAGGCTGTGGTATTCTTTTACTTCTTTGTACACCCGGTCAATAATATCCATACGCTCTTTGTCATTCAGTGAAAGACTTGATGCACTGATGATCTGCTTCAATTCCTTTAGAAGTTCAGTACTTTCATTCAGCAGTGCCGAATACCCGTTACCAATAGCTACTAACTCATTTGGTTTGAAATTCGGATCGTTCATCATCTTACCGAAATTGGTCACATACATTTCAGACACATCGCCCACTAGCAAAACTGTTTGCTGTACCTTACGAGCATCTTTCACAAGGTTGTTGATAGCTTGCAGTTTATCGTAATATTCCTTGCCTTGTTTGTACACTTTTTCAACCTCTTTGAAGTTCTTTACGACATTGCTCACAGTGGATGAAGTCTGTACGATTTCATTCGCTGAGTTGAGAATACCTGAAGCCAAATTTGCCGGGTCAGTTACTACAAATTGAGCCTTTGCGGACGGTGCTACGGCAAACATCATTGCCGTAAGCATCATTAAAAATATTTTTTTCATTGTCTTAAAATTTTTGATTGTTAATAACTATTGATTTAAGTTGTCACGCCTTTGCATAGCGATATGCTTAATGGCGAGTTCCACATTACCGTCCAATTCGGAAGCGAGTTGCATCACTTCCATTTTTTCGGTTTCTTCTGTCGTGTAAGCCAAATATTCCTCAAGGCTTACTTCCGTTGCGTACACTGCCGAGTGTGTTCCGCCCAATCCAATCCAAACTTCCTTGTACAAGCGACTGGCATCGTTGTTCATATTGATGGATAGTACCTGTGCTTTTTCTTTATCCGTGAGCCCAAGCATTGCTTGTATATCATCAAACTTGTTCATATACTTACGCTGGTCTAAGAGGATTTTACAATCGGAATTGTTGATGATACTCTCTTTTACAATAGGCGACTGGATAATATCATCGACTTCTTGGGTTACGACAATAGCTTCTCCGAAGAATTTTCTTACTGTTTTAAAAAGATACTTTATGTACTCAGCCATTCCTTCTTTTGCAATTGCCTTCCACGCTTCCTCAATCAAAATGAGCTTTCGGATACCTTTCAGTCTTCTCATCTTGTTGATAAAGACCTCCATAATGATGATGGTAACTATCGGAAAGAGGATTTTGTGATCTTTAATCGCATCAATCTCAAACACGATAAAGCGTTTGGATAACAAGTCTAACTGCTTGTCCGAGTTCAGCAGATAATCATACTCGCCACCTTTGTAATAAGGTTCTAAAACGTTGAGGAAATTTGCTATATCAAAGTCTTTTTCACGAACCTGTTTTTCTTCGAGTACCCTGCGGTAATCTCCTTTTACATATTCATAAAAGCCATTGAATGATGGGAAAATGCCCTCGTTTTTTATTCGGTCGATATAACCTGAAACGGCATTGGACAAGGCAACTTCCTCTGACCTTGTAGGCGGTTCATCGTCACGTTTCCAAAGCGTGAGTATCAAAGTTTTGATACTCTCACGCTTTTCAATGTCGAACACACCATCATCGGTGTAAAATGGATTAAAGGCAATCGGGTTATCTTCGGTATAAGTGAAGTAAACACCGTCTTCGCCCTTGGTTTTTCCCTTAATCAATTCACACAATCCTTGATAAGAATTTCCTGTATCTACCAGCAATACATGAGCACCTTGCTCGTAGTATTGCCTAACCATGTGGTTTGTAAAAAAAGATTTTCCCGAACCTGACGGACCAAGTATGAACTTGTTCCGGTTAGTGATAATCCCTCGTTTCATCGGCAAATCCGAAATATCTAAATGGATAGGTTTTCCTGTAAGCCTGTCAGCCATCTTGATACCAAATGGGGAAGGCGAATTGTGGTAGTTGGTTTCTTCGGTAAAGAAACATAAGGCAGGTTCTATGAATGTGTAAAAACTTTCCTCGCTCGGAAAATCACCTGCATTGCCTGGCATTCCAGCCCAATACAAGGTGGCTACATCCGTTGTATTGTGACGTGGCTTGCATTCCATCAATGCTAATGCACTACCGCAATCATTCTTTAGTTGTTTGAGTTCCGTGGGATCTTCCGACCAAGCCATAATATTAAAGTGTGAACGAACAGAAGAAAGTCCGAATGAATGTGCTTCGTTCAAGTATTTCTCAATCCACTCTTTGTTGATTTGGTTGGCACGGCTGTACCGAGCCAACGAGTGCATGTTACGGGCAGATTTCTCAAACTTTTGCAGGTTATCCTCGCTGTTATCCAAAAACAGGTATTGGTTATAGATATGGTTACAGCTAAGGAGCAATCCTACAGGTGCAGCGAACGATAATCGACAGTCGCTTCGGTCGGTAGAGAGTTTTTCAAACCGGGTATCAGCCGAAACGGTTGCAGGCAGGTCGTCCGTATCGGACAAGGTGTGCAAGGACAACCTTTTGTTTCCAATACGGACTTCTTCAGCACTGAGTGCGATGTCCTGCATTGCCGTTCCGTTTTCTCTTGACAGCGTTAAGTATTGCTCCAGCAATCCCTGTGTTTCGTCCGTACCAATGATGTCGTCTTCGGTCAAACGTCGCAGGCTTATAAATCCGCTATCGTTCACAATCCGCTCAAACTGAGCCACCGCTTCCATAAATCGGTGTATCGTTTCTTTATTGATTTCCTTTGGAATGAGTGTGCCTTTACAAAGCGAACTGAAATTGCTTTGCATACGCATTCTATTCTTAGTGGTCTTTGTCAGAAACAAATAGCAGTAATGGTTCAGGAATGGTCGTTCGTTGAAATGACGTTGGTAGGATTTTGACAGAAAGCTCTGGTCTTCCTGTACCAAATCGGGAGCGTAATTCTCTTTGATGTACCAATCCTGTTTGTGAATGACGGTAAAGTCTGGTAAGGTTTTGATTGCTTTGTGCCAAGCGGAATGAATAGCCTCGTATTCTGCCGATGCAACGGTAAATAGTTCCGGCAACCGTACTTCAAAACAGGCGGTAATATCTGCATCTTTAGAAAGAATGCAGTTGTTCTCTACTGCCAGCAAAGGAAATTTGTTTTCCAATGTGGCTGTCTTAGCTACATTTCTCATACGTTTTTGGATTTAGGAGTGAATATTAAATACCTGTGTACAGGCTTGCGGCAGATGATGTAACGGGGATGCCTTTTTATGGCTCCCAACTTCATTAGTCCGTGTTCACCATATTTCCTGTTCAGTAAAAAGGTCTGCCAGATGATAAGCGAAGTACCTCCGGTTCCGAGCAGTAGACAGATGTAAGAGTTTACACCTGCCATATACATTATCATCACGAAGATTAAGGTACCGAGCAATCCTCCAGCGAAGATGAACAGGTACTGTGCTTTCAGTCCCTTAAATTCCACCGTTCTTCCGATGCCCTTGTTGATATTGTAATTCATAAGGCAAAGGATTAAAGGAAGAATGAACGCAGAATGGTAGCTGCTACAATCAGGAAGATACAAGCACCGAACCAAGAAGCTGCCGTCTTGCTTGTGTCAGGATCTCCACTACTAAATTTGTTATACACCTTAACACCTCCGATGAGCCCTACAACTGCACCGATGGCATAGATGAGTTGAGTTGCAGGATCGAAATACGACGTTACCATTTGGGTTGCCTCATTAATACCAGCCGAACCATTTCCCTGTGCAAACGCACCAATTCCTGACAACATCGCTACAGTTGCCAGCAAAACTTTTTTTCTTTGTTTTTCCATAATTGAAACACATTAATTTGTTAAGTTCACCCGCACCATGCGGGCTTTCGGGACAAAGGTGTTTCGGAAAACGAGGCAGTCTAACAAATTGGCAGTCAGAGGAATTATTTGGCGGTTAATGGCTTTACAATATATACTTATCAGAAAAAAATACTTAAATTTGACTTATTTAGACAAGTCTTAAAAAAGCAAAATGGCATTTGGTAAACATATAAAAGAACTAAGAGAAGATAAAGGCTTATTTCTACGAGAAGTTGGAGCTGCATTAGAATTGGATAGTGCTTTTATCAGTAAGGTTGAAAATGAAGAAAGACCATTGCCAAGAAAACATATTGAAAGGCTTGCAGAATTTTATAAAATTCCGATTAATGAGTTATTGATACTATGGCTGTCGGATAAGATAATTGAGTTGCTGAAAAATGAGCCTGTAAGCAAACAGGTTTTAAAAATATCTCAAAAAAGATTAAAAAAAGAGGAGAATAAAAAATAATCAAATACTATAACCAGCTATTATGAAGATAAAAAAAATAGAAGTTGAAAACTTTCGATTGCTGAAGACTTTCTCTATGGACCTCGAAGATGAGCTTTCTCTCGTTATCGGAAAAAACAATACAGGAAAGACTTCCATTCTATCAGTTCTGGATAAATTTATAAATGAGAAAAGTAGATTTTCTTACGATGACTTTAATATTGATTTCAAAAACGAAATTGAAGGTTTAATTAAGTCGGGTGATGTTCCAGATGAATTTCTTTCCAAAGGCATTAAGCTAAAAGTTTATATTGAATATAATGATACTGATGATTTATCTAATGTCAGCAGAGTATTAATGGATTTAGACCCTGACAATAACAATATTGTTTTAGGTTTTGAATACACTGTAAGTTATGATGATTTTTTAAGAATAAAAGCTGATTATGCAGGCTTTGCAGCCAGTGAAAATGCAAAAAATGTTAAGAAGAAAGAATATAAACCAAGGGAGCTAAAATATTTTTTAAAGCAAAACTTAGAAGCTTATTTTAAAATTCATAAATTCTCTTTTGAATACGACACAGCAACAAACAAGATTACTGACACTAAACCAATTGACCTTATTAGTGAAAATATTAATTTAAAAGACATCATTAGTTTCAAGTACATAAGTGCAAGGAGAGATGTGACAAATAAGGAAAAGGAAAACACACTATCAAAACAAACCTCAAGCCTCTATAAGAAGAAAGAAGATAGTAGCGATAAAACTCAGGCTACAGAAGACTTTAAAGACCAGCTTTCAGAAACCGATAGTACATTAAGCGAGATCTACAAAGACCTATTTAAAGATGTGATAAAAAAAGTACAGGATTTTGGTGGCGTTAAGTTAAATGATACTGACATTGAAATTATTTCAACATTACAACACAGAGAATTACTTGAAGGAAATACTACAGTGGTTTACACTCACGATGACCATAAATTACCCGAGCACTATAATGGTTTAGGATATATGAACCTTATAAGTATGATTTTTGAAATTGAAATTTTAGTACAGGATTTCAAAAAGGATAAAGACAAAAAGCCAGCAGACATAAATCTACTTATCATAGAAGAACCTGAAGCTCATACCCATCCCCAAATGCAATACGTCTTTATAAAAAATATAAAAAAGCTACTTAAGGAGGGTGTTAAAAGAGATGATGGGATAAATAGACCATTGCAGTACATTATTACAACACATTCATCACACATTGTTGCAGATAGTGATTTCAATGATATAAAATATTTGAAAGCAATAGCAAAAAATGATGTGAATGCTAAAAATTTAAAGGATTTAGTGGCTCTATATGATAAAGACCCGAAACACTATCAATTCTTAAAACAATATCTTACAATTAGCAGAGCTGAAATCTTTTTTGCTGATAAGGCAGTCCTAATCGAAGGAGATACAGAAAGAATTTTGATACCGACTTTTATGCGAAAAGTAGACTTAGAAGAAGTTGTTCGTTTAGAAGCAGAAGGTAATGCAGATACATTCTTACCACTTCTGTCTCAAAATATTTCAATTATAGAAGTTGGTGCATATTCACACATATTTGAGAAGTTTATCGATTTCTTAGGTATCAAATCATTGATATTAACAGATATTGATGCTATTAAAGTGACAGGTAAAAATACCAAAGGCGATGATGTTTGGGGAGCTTGTCCTGTTAAAGAAGGCACCAAAACAAGTAATTCTGCAATTGGTCATTTCTTAAATGCTGTAACTTGGGAAGATTTAAAAGCTCTGCCTGTTGGAGGTAGAACAATTATTGTCGGGAGTTCTACAATTTGTATATGCTATCAGCAGGAAGAAAACACCTATCACGCAAGGAGTTTTGAAGATGCTTTTATACATCTGAATAGAGCATTTGTAAAAGAAAATAAAGATACTTTCCAAGGAATAAAAAACGCTTCTGATTTTGATGACGATGAGAAAAGCCCTTATGATTTAGCAGATAAGTGTGTTAAGAAGAAAACCCATTTCGCTTTAGATATATTGTATCATAGTGATGAAAACTTTAGTAATTGGAATATTCCGGCTTACATTAAAAATGGTTTGTTATGGCTGAAGGAAGATTAAATTTAGAACCGGAAGTACAGGAAATTTTTCAGTCAATTGATAACGGCAGGAATTTCCTATTAAGCGGCGGTGCAGGAAGTGGTAAAACATATTCATTAGTAAGTGTTATTCGTCAAGCAATAGCCGAAAATCCAACAGCTAAGGTTGCTTGTATGACATACACTAATGCAGCAGTTAAAGAAATTGAAGAAAGGGTAAACCATAAAAATCTTAATGTATCCACTATACACGATTTCTTATGGGATAGTATTAAACATTTTCAAAAAGAACTTAAAGAAGCTCTTATTTCCTTAGCGAACAATGACGAAGTAACCAAAATTTCTATTGAAGAAGTCAATCCTGTTCCAGATGATTATTATGCAGTTTTGCCTGATGGTGTACAGTACAAAGAGTTTGTTAGAATACGTGAAGGAATTATATCCCACGATGAATTACTTACAGTAGCCAACTATCTCTTTGAAAAATACCCCAAACTTAGCAGTATAGTAAAAGATAAATACAAATTCATTTTCATTGATGAATATCAGGATACAAATAAAGCTGTTGTAGAAACATTTCTTACACATTTCAAGAAAAGTGAAAGAAAGAATATCGTAGGTTTTTTTGGAGATGCTATGCAATCAATTTATGAAGATGGCATTGGTAACTTAGACGATTATAAAGGAGAAGATGCTGAAAAAGTAAACGAAATTCCAAAGAAGCAAAATAGAAGAAATCCCAAACTTATTATTGATTTGGCGAACAAACTTCGTACCGATGGTATAACTCAAGAGCCATCTGCCGACCCGAAAGCTCCTAATATGGCTGGTGGTGTAATAAAGCAAGGCACTGTTTTGTTTCTGCATTCCACTGATGGGAACATCAATAAGGTTGAAGAGTTTTTAGCAGCAAATTATGCTTGGGACTTCAATAATTCAAAGGAAACAAAAGAACTGAACCTTACTCACAATTTAATAGCAGGTAAGGCTGGTTTTAGAACCTTGATGGATATTTATGATAGAGACCACGTGTTAAGCTATAGAGATAGAATTAAGAAATACATTAAAGATAATAACGTAGCTAATGATTTTTCAGAAAATACATTTGGAGAAGTAATTGAAGTATTACAGCAAGGAAAAAGTGGCAGAGATTTAAACGCTGTTCGTCCAACAAATACAATGCAGATTTTTATTGATGGTAATGCCGAATTGTATAATTATGCCAAATCATTAAAGTTTCTTGAATTTTCCAAAATGTATGTTGACAAAGACCAATTACTTGATGATAAAAAGCAAGATGAAGATGATGAAAACAAGAAAGGTTCAAAAAGAGATAATCTTATAAAACACTTATTTAAAATTCAGAATAATATTTCTTTGTATCAAAATAAAAAGTACAATGAATTTTTAAGAGCCACAGATTATCATTTTAAAATAACAAATATTGCAAGCAAAAAAGCCTTAAAAGAAAATATTGAAAGCCTTGTGAATGTTGGAGATAATACGATTGAACAAGTTATTAATGACGCTAACGAAAAGAGAATTTGTTTGATTGATGATAAGCTGATTGCTTTTAAAGAGAACAAAGAGTATTTGTATAATCGAGTGAAGGATGTTAAGTTCAGTGAATTTCAAAAACTATATGAATACCTTGAAGGACAAACACCGTTTTCAACACAGCATAAAACCAAAGGTGCAGAATTTGACAATGTTTTAGTTATACTTGATAATGGCGGTTGGAATAATTATAATTTTGGTAATCTTTTCTTAGAAACAGGGTCAGCAACTGTATTGGATAGAACTCAAAAAATATTCTATGTTTGTTGTACAAGGGCTAAAGAAAATTTAGCGGTTTTCTTTCACAATCCAGATGCACAAGTTATTGCAAAAGCTAAAGAATGGTTTGGAGATGCTAATGTGATTGATATTGATTAAGGTTCATTCATAAAACATTGGGGAGTTAAACAAACTCCCCAATGTCAAAATCATTCAAATCACTTTTCCGCAAAGTGGAAGAACCGGCATCCGTTTCAGAAATGATTGTATTATCCAAAAGCTCCGCAATTTTTCTGGATGCACCGTCCATGGAATTTTCCAGTAGGCTGAATAATTCGGTTCCCTGTATTTTATGAACTATAGCTATCGCTGTTTCCTTTTGGGCTGTTTCCAATTTTTCTTTTTGGAGCAATACCCCCACGGAGCTTAGTTCTTCAAAAGTAACCCCTTGGGCTAAACCATTATTGCCACCGGATATTCCATACCTGTTCCATTCTTCTTCCTCTTCCTCAAAATCAGGCGTATTACTAAAAACCTCATCCAGTTCTTCCTGCGGAATTTGAATACCTAAGTTTTCATTCTCGTCGTATTCTATGTCTAAATTAGCAGGATTAAACTGTAGGTCCTCCATTTGGCGTTCAGTGGCGGTGTTTGGCACTAATTGGCATCTTATAGGTTTCGGTTGCCCCATTATATCTGGAAGATTAGGATTGACTTTTTCCTGTTTCGGCTTTTGCTCCGACCTCTTTTTGATAACAATCTTATCATGCAACAATAGCCCAATGACTATCAGCAGGCATATTACAATTAATGTTTCCATAATTATTAAATAGGTTTATACTTGTCGTTATAACTTTTGGTAATCTGTTCGCTAAATTCCTGAAAATGATAATCCAGTAAGTTGTCCAAATAAGCATAAATAGTAATCTTATCTTCGCCAATCACCTGTATGATGCGTGTCAATTTTTCATGAAATTCTGGTCTGATATAAACTGTTTTTCCGTCACGGGCATTGGTGTCTGATTTCTTAAAAAATGTATTTTCGTAATCTATTTCAGAAGTTCTCTTACTACGGCTCTTATCCTTGACAGCCTGTTTATCCTGTGATAGTTCCTTTGGCTTAACGACCACAGTTTCGGTTGCTTTTGGTTCAGGTTCCGGTGGAAGCTGTAACCCTTCTTTCTTTACACCGTCAACCATCAGGTTCATCATTAGCTCCTCGTCAATATCAGGAGTAATTTTTTTCTTATTATCTTTTTCCATAGGGATTATAATTGAATGATTTTTAAAAATTCGTTCATAAAAAGGTCTAGTTGGCAGGCGTTCATCAACCTTTCGTCCGGAGGCATCAGCGTTGAGCGAAAAATAGCTTTGCTGTTCACTTCGCTTTCTTTGCGAAAGCGTGTGCTGTTTTTTACTTGGCTTTGCATCAGGCTAAATCCCAAATCATTGATAAGGTTGTTATACACATCGTATAAAGGTGTGCTCTCCCTGCCATCAACCTGGTTCCAGAACAGGTTGATCGTTTTTATGGACGTTTCGCCTTTTTTCATAATCACGTCTTGCAAGAGCTGTGTGAAAACGAGCGTGCTTTCCATTACTACACGATCTGCCGTGATTGGCGTAAAAATGTGGTGCATTCCCGCCAATGCTTTCAGAATACCCGGCGTGTTTACCGTTCCCGGAAGGTCAAAAAATACAGCATCAATTGAAACCGGAGAAGCCTCAACAAATTCGTTGGCTGCTTCCAGTACGCTATCCGCTCTGTGCTGAATAATTTCGTACGCCTTTTTGTTGATGGTGGTAAACTGTTTATACGCCAGCTTTTTCAAAGCCTCGTTTTCCATTACCATTTTCAAATCACGCTCTTTCATTTTCAACAGGCTATGCTGTGGAAAATCTGCATCAAATACAGCTACATTGTAGCCCAAACGATAATGCAGGATGCTTGCCGCAAGTGTTGTAAACGTACTCTTACCTACGCCACCTTTTTGAGAAGAAAAGGCGATAAAAACTGTTTTGTGTTTTGCATTCATCTCTTTAACTTTTTTTTAATTATTTATATACTCATTTACCTATTTGCGTAGGTGCCTATGTTTGCAGTCTGCTACCTATTTATCTCTGCATATAGATATGTTACTCAATACAGATATATTTAGGCAGGTATCTATACACCTAAACACATACCTCTGTAGGTGTGCAGGTAAGTAAGTTTGTATCGAAAAACCTATTTACTGATGTGCCTGCATCTCTACATGTAGAATTACACAGATAGGTATCTGAACATGTACTTTCCTATGTACTTGTTTTTTTATCTATCTACCTCGATAGTTATATACTTAGGTTGTTACGTGCATAACTATTTATGCACTTATATCCTTTTGTTGGTACAAATAAAAAGAGATAAATAAGCAGTTCTTTCAATGTGGCATTGTTTGGCGTTCAAAGGCATTGTTTGGCACTGTATCACAGTACAATGCTTTCAAAAACAGGTCTTTACTTTGTATAATGATTTTTATTAACGGATTTATGCAAAATCGAATGGACAAAATGGAGTTTAACAGCCACGGCATCGAGCCGTTTTTCCCTGTTAAAATCAATCCGTCCCGCAGGGCGGATTTTTGTGTTCAACAGAACACGGCAAGTTGTGTTTTGAGGCACTCGAAACCGAGTTCGTGCCTCAAAACAACTTGCCCTGCTGGGAGCTGAAAAACACTCTCCGAAGTCGAGGTTTTGTACGGATTAAAAAATGGATTAGTGATGAACGAGAGCAATAATAACAAACGAAATAAGGGCGGTCGTAAGCCAAAGCTTGACCCAAGTACCCACCGTCACGTTTTTCGTCTTACGGACGAAGAAAACGCCAAATTTTTATCGCTTTTTGAAGGATCAGGAATGCCCAACAAAGCAAAATTTATCATTACACAACTGTTCGGAAACAAAATGAAGTCCGTTCAGATTGACAAAGGAACGGTTGATTTCTATATGCGGTTGACTTCGTTTCACAGTCAGTTTCGTTCTATTGGTGTCAATTATAACCAGATTGTAAAGCTATTGTACAAGAGCTTTTCGGAGAAAAAAGCATCGGCATACCTGTATAAATTAGAAAAGCAGACGACAGAAATGGTTGAGCTGTTTAAAAAAGTGCTGGAAATAACCGAGGAATTTGACAAGAAATACCTCAAAAAATAACAGAAATGATAGCAAAAATCGGTAGAAGTGCAAATTTGTACGGTGCGTTGGCATATAATAATCTAAAAGTAGAGAAAGAAAACGGACAAATCTTGTTTACAAATAAGATTATTGAAACGGCAAGCGGGCAATATTCCGTTGCGCAATTGGCACAATCTTTTGCTCCTTATCTTCTGGCAAATCAAAAAACTGAGAAACATACTTTGCATATTTCACTCAATCCCGACCCGAAAGATAATGTTAGTGATGATAAATATCGGGAAATAGCACAACAGTATATGCGGGAGCTGGGTTATGAAGAACAGCCTTTTGTGGTATTCAAGCACACTGATATTGACCGAAGCCATATTCATATTGTATCGGTTTGTGTTGATGAACAAGGCAAAAAGATTTCGGACAAATTCGAGAAAATGCGGTCTATGAACCTGTGCCGTGAACTGGAGCAGAAACATGGATTGATACCCGCAACCGATAAAGAGCGTAACCAAAATGACAATGTTTTCCTCCCGATAGATTATAAGGCAGGCGACGTAAAGAGCCAAATCGCTTCGGTTGTTCGTCACCTGCCAAACTATTACCAGTACCAGACTTTGGGCGAATACAATGCCCTGCTATCCCTGTTCAATATTACCACCGAAAAAGTGGAGGGCGAACTACACAAAAAGATGCGGCAGGGTTTACTGTACATCCCCTTAAATGAAAATGGCGAAAAAGCCGGGCATCCGTTCAAGGCTTCCCTGTTCGGAAAGAGCGCAGGGCTTCCGGCTTTGGAATTGCATTTTGCGAAATGCAAAACGGCTTTGAAAGACCACCCAGGCAAGCAGACCCTAAAAGCTGCCGTTACCGTTGCCCTGAAAACCACGAGCGACGAGCAGGCTTTTAAAAAGCAGCTAATTGAACAGGGCATTAACGTGGTGGTACGACAGAACGATACAGGTCGTATTTATGGTATCACATTCATAGACCATAATTCCAAAGCAGTTTGGAACGGTTCACGTTTAGACAAGGAGCTTTCTGCCAATGTCTTTAATGATTACTGGAATAATAATATCAAACCGGATATAAAAGAAGCTGCTGTACCAATCCCCAAACTATCCACATCAAATGATGCGGATCTTCCTGCGGAAGAACCACACCATTTGTTCGACTTCTTAACTACGGAAAAACACGAAGATGGTTTGATTGAAGCATTGGGCGGTTTGCTACCCGAAGCCCAGGGCGAGGATTATGAGGAACAGGATTTTGCTAACAAGATGAAGAAGAAAAGGAAGAAAAAAATGTAATTCTTCCTTTTATAGTTCACTAAAAATATATTGGATTCGTTCTTTAACATTACGCTGACCTTTCTGAAAGACAGTATATTGCAACATAGTGAATGAAAGAATGGTAATCAGAATTATTTTTCTCATTATCAATAATTATCTATCTGCGTATAACAGCTATCTACTCAACTTCAAAAATTGCCTGAATAGATACAGAAGAACCAACTGGTAAGGAATATGCCCCCGATGTATTTCGTGTATGCTTTCCCTTTTCTCCGAATATTTCCACTGTCAGGTCAGAAGCTGCATTCATCAACATAGCGTGCTGCGTATATGTTTCAGGAGTATTAAAAACGCCAATCAATTGCACACATTTTTTTACTTTGTTCAAATCGCCTCCCACTGCCTCTTTCAAAATTGCAATAATGTTGAGCATAGTAACTTTGGTCGCTTCTTCTACTTGTTGTTCAGTAACATCAATACCGACTTTTCCAGGATATAAAATCTTTCCGTCTTTAAGTGAAACCTGATTGATAAATACTAAATTCCCGGAACGCGAAAAAAGCTCGTAGTTTCCTACAGGTTTTGGTAATTCAGGTAAAACAATATTTTTCTGTTTCAATACCTCGTTGATATCCACTGTGTATGCAGATTTAGTTTCGATTGACTTTTGTTTGAAAGTTCCTTTTAATGCCGTGGAAACTTTAGCAAAATTTTCTCCCTGTAATTTGGCAAGATAACGTTCGCTTTTGCTTGGTCTTGTCACATCTTTTAAGGAAGCCAGACTAGTTGTACCTAACACCGAGTTCCCTTGCGGTATATTTTTTTCTATGTTTTCATATCCACGAATACCATTTGATACCAGTATCATACCGTGTACTGCCAGACTATTCCAGAAAGATTGCAATGCCAGTTCTTTTCCGGCTCCGCTTCCTGCAGACATAAAAACAGTTGCAGGCATACCTTCTAATTCGTGTTTTGTCCAGACATCTACCGTTTTTGATAAAAATTCGCTCATTGCCGTACTGATATTCCCGAAGTACACAGGCGAGCCAAAAGCTATGCCATCGTAGGAACTTAATTCATCAACGTTGGCTACGGGAATGTCTTTCAACTTGACATTATCTGATGCTTTCACCAACTTTATAGTAGCATTAGCATCGCTATTTTTCTCAATTCCTTCGGTAATGTTCTTTGCCAGTTCATAAGTGCCGCCATTATCAGAATGGATAAGCACCAGTATGTTTGTTTTCTTATTTTGAGCCATAGCAGTAGTGTTGATTGATAATAAAAAGGAGAGCGTGAAAACTAAAAATGAGATTGTTTTATTCATTGCACAGGAAATTTTTCTAATAATATTGCAAAATTAAATATTTCGTTTTTATTAGCTTTGCCAAAAAGTATATTTAAAACGCAATGCTAAAATGTGGTCTTAAGGAAACAACTCCTGGCAATTATTCAGATGATGTTATAAGCGATGCTTATATATGGCAGCAACAAAACTGGAAACACGATGATTACGAGCATTCTCACGCACGTTATCAGCTATCCTATGTTACAGAGGGTTTTCAGTATTTTTACATAGAGAATAAGGTTTATTTTGTACCTCAAAATCACGCAATATGGATACCGTCAAATATAAAACACCGCATATCATCATCAGCAGAAACCGTTAATCTGACAGTATTGCTCTTTAAGTATATTCCGCAAAATCAATTTTACAATTCCGTAAAGATTTTCCGTGTTCCTATTGTCTTACACGAAATGCTCAATTATGCAACTAAGTGGAATAAACAACTTATTGAAGATGATAATCAGAAAGTCTTTTTATTAGCCATTTTGCAAAACCTTCCAGATTTTTATCAGAAAAATAATGCTTTGGAAATCCCTGTACCTTCAGACGAGCGACTAATTCCGATTTGCAGTCATATCAATGAAAATTTCAGATATGAGTTTAAAGTCGAAGATTATGTAGAAATTGCGAATATGTCGGTACGCAATTTACAACGTATCTTTAAAAATGAAACGGGGATAACCATACAGAAATATATACAGCTTACCCGTATTTTGAAGAGTATTGAACTAATTGATACTAAAAAATATACCCTTACAGAAGTAGCATTCAAAGTAGGATACAAGAGTTTGTCCGCATTCCTTACTTCCTATAAATCATTAATGAAATCCGCTCCTAAATAAATACACTGATTAAGCCAAATACCGCCACGTACTGCCTTAGACTACCACAATCTTATAACTATTCCGCACAGACTTTAAATTCACGCCCGAACATTAAAACTCAAAATAATGCAGGGAGAGGACGATTTAAGAGGCTTAGCCAAGATAATGGCTTTTATGCGGGCAGTCAGTATTCTATTGGTACTGATGCACCTTTATTGGTTCTGCTACGGGTTCTTTTTAGAACGTGGCTGGACACTGGAAGTAATCAACAAGATTTTAGGCAATTTCGACAGAACGGCGGGTTTGTTCTCACATACCCTATATACCAAAGCCTTTGCTTTGGTATTGCTCGCTTTAAGCTGTTTAGGCACTAAGGGCGTAAAGAATGAGAAGATAACCTGGACTAAAATTTACGTGACTTTGGGTATCGGTTTCGTGCTGTTTTTCCTGAACACACCATTGCTAAAGCTATCCCCGGCAGTAGGCACGTTCCTGTATATCCTGACTATATCGTTAGGCTATATCGCTTTGCTGATGGCGGGTGTATGGATGAGCAGACTATTAAAGAACAACCTGATGGACGACGTTTTCAATAATGAAAACGAGAGCTTCCAACAGGAAACAAAGCTGATGGAAAACGAATATTCCGTCAATCTACCCACAAAGTTCTTTTACAAAAACAAATGGAACAACGGTTGGATTAACATCGTGAACCCTTTTCGAGCCTCGATTGTGTTGGGCACACCAGGTTCGGGCAAGAGCTATGCAATTGTAAACAACTACATCAAGCAGCAGATAGAGAAAGGGTTTAGTATGTACATCTACGATTTCAAGTTCGACGACCTTTCTACTATTGCCTACAATCACTTACTGAAGCATCGGGATAAGTACGAAGTACAACCCAAATTCTACGTGATAAACTTCGACGACCCACGCAAGAGCCACCGTTGTAATCCACTCAATCCCGAATTTATGACGGACATATCGGATGCCTACGAAGCGGCATATACGATAATGCTAAATCTTAACAAGTCGTGGATTTTGAAGCAAGGGGATTTCTTCGTGGAAAGCCCAATTATATTGCTTGCAGCCATTATTTGGTATCTCAAAATCTACGAAAACGGGAAGTATTGCACTTTCCCGCACGCCATCGAATTGCTGAATAAAAAGTATTCGGACGTGTTCACGATTTTAACTTCCTATCCCGATTTAGAAAATTATTTGTCATCGTTTATGGACGCTTGGCAAAGTGGCGCACAAGACCAATTACAAGGTCAGATAGCATCGGCAAAAATTCCTTTATCAAGAATGATTAGCCCGCAACTGTACTGGGTTATGACGGGCGACGATTTTACGCTCGACATCAATAACCCGAAAGAACCAAAGATTTTGTGCGTAGGTAATAACCCCGACCGCCAAAATATTTATTCGGCAGCTTTGGGTTTGTACAACTCCCGGATCGTAAAATTAATCAACAAAAAAGGACAGTTAAAAAGCTCCGTCATCATCGACGAGCTGCCGACGATATATTTTAGAGGACTGGACAATCTCATCGCAACGGCGAGAAGTAATAAGGTGGCGGTATGCCTGGGTTTTCAGGACTTTTCGCAATTAACAAGAGATTACGGCGATAAGGAAAGCAAGGTTATTCAGAATACCGTCGGTAATGTTTTCAGTGGGCAGGTTGTAGGCGAAACGGCAAAGAGCCTTTCCGAACGCTTCGGTAAAGTGTTGCAGAAACGCCAGAGTATGACCATCAACCGAAATGATAAATCTACTTCTATTTCAACTCAGTTAGATAGTTTAATACCGGCATCTAAAATATCGACGCTAACACAAGGGATGTTTGTAGGAGCAATTTCAGACAATTTTGATGAACGTATTGAACAGAAAATATTTCACTGTGAAATCGTAGTAGATAATGACAAAGTAGCTTCCGAAACTAAAGCCTATCAAAAAATACCGCAGATTTTATCTTTCACAGATAAGAACGGTACAGATAATATGAAACAAGAGATTGAAAAAAACTATCGGCAGATAAAATCAGACGTAGTTCATATAATTGAAAGTGAATTGGAGCGAATTAAAAACGATCCAGATTTGCAGTATTTGGTGCAAGAGTGATAAAATAAAAGGAAGATGTTAGATCTCCCTTTTATTTTGCCCGTATACTATGTTACTAAAATATACTACGAGGTATATGAATACCTTTTGTCCGTATAATGCCTTCCTGAAATTTTGGAGTTTCTTTCTGCTTTTCCACTTGCTCCAGAGCATCTGCTTTTTTATCTGGCGAAAGGGATAATTGTATCTTCCGGTCAATACCTGCTAATTCGGTTTTGAGTTCGCTTAGTCGTTTTTCCTTTGCCCAGGTTCCGTTTACTACTTGCTGAAGTATAGGTATATCTTTTTGGAACTCTATGATATTCTCTTGCTCTTTTTTTATGTAAGTTGGCAGTTTTTCCAATGCCCTCAAAAAGTTCAATGATGCGGTTTCGGGTTCTTTTGCCATTACACCACTGTTGAAGGTATATTTGATATTTCCCTCGCCCTGAATAAAGAAACGGTTATGTTTTTCTACAAGACTGCTACTATCTTTTTGTGTGGCTTCGGTTTTAACCAAAAGCTGAAAACCGTAAAGATTTCCGATTTCTTCATAATCTCCACCTGTACGAGCTTTGTCCGCAAGCTCATTGAGTTTAGTTCCAATCTGTTTTGGGTTTGCATTAGCTGGTAGGTCGGCTAACTGAACAGCATTAATAATCGTACCGTCCTGCTTTTTCTGAATACGTCCTTGAAGGTTAGTCCAATCAAGGCTCATCCTGTCAAAGCGGGATTGAGCTTTACCCAGTTCTGCCGTAAAATCTTCCAGCTTGTATTTCGCACTTGATTTGGAACGGTTAAACGCCTGTTTTTCGCTTTCCAATCCAGCAATCTGTTTTTCTACTTTGGCTTTATCCAACAGGTCAGTATTTCCCGAAAGAATTGCTACATATTCTGAGAAATTCATTCCCGATTTTTCGTCCATACTGCCCTCATCAATAGTACGTTTACCGAGATTATTGGATTTTAATTGGTCGATAAATAACTGTTTATTGAACAACAGATTAAACTTATAACTATCTAGTGATTTTTCAACGGCATAGATAACTACATCTACTTTATTATCGGCAAAGAACTTGGCAATCTCATTGCCTTTGCGGATTGCTCGACCATCACGTTGGGCAAGGTCACTTGGTCGCCAAGGTGTGTCCAGATGATGAATGGCAACAGCTCTTTTCTGTGCATTGACACCTGTACCGAGCATACTTGTTGAGCCGAATAACACACGGATTTTGCCCTCATTCATTCCTTTAATCAGTTCCTTACGTTGGTTGTCCGTTTTTGCTTCCTGTATAAAGCGTACTTCGTTTGCAGGTATACCGTGGTCTTCCACGAGTTTGCGTCTAATTTCGGAATACACATTCCATTCATTAGGCTTATACGTTCCCAAATCCGAGAACACGAACTGCGTTCCTTTCTGTGCGTTGAATTTGTTGTAATATTTGGCAATATTACCTGCACAATGTGAAGCCTTGCTATCGGGATGGTCTTTGTAAGCTCCGCTTACCATTTGCATATCTAATGACATCTTACGGGCATAGTCCGTAGCAATCAGCATCTTTGCTTTTTCTTCTGTTGGAGATAAGGGCGGTCTTCCCAACAAGACTGCATTTCCTGTTTTGGCAAATTCCATCAGTTTTTTAATAAATACATCCTGGTCGGGAGTTGGTGGAATGTTATACAGGATTTCATTTTTTACAGGTCGGTCGATACCAATATCCTTTGCAGTACGGTAATCCGTAATTTCCGAGTAAAACTGTGCAAGCTCGGGTACTTTGATAAAGTATCGAAAACGTTCTTTCGCCACAATATTGTTGGCAACCGAAAACTCATAGTCAGTCGTTTTTCGGGCATAGATTGCTGCCCACGCATCAAAACAGTTAATACCTTGTTTTTCCAATGCCCGTGGTCGCAGGTATTTAAAGAGCAGGTACAATTCCGTCAATGAATTGCTGATAGTTGTACCCGAAAGAAAGGTTGCACCCATATCTGCATCGGTACGCTCCTGTATGGTTCTGATTGCAAACAGCAGGTTTAACGCTTTTTGGCTACCGTCCACGTTACCCAATCCAGCTACACGGCTGTGACGGGTGTTAAACATCAGGTTTTTAAACTGATGGCTCTCGTCGATAAATAAATGGTCTATGCCCATCATTTTAAAATCGACAATATCATCTTTGCGATTTTCAATATCGTGCTGTAAAGTCTTTAGCTTTACTTCGAGGTTTTCTTTCCGTTTAATGGACCCGGCAAGCATACCTCTTGTTACTTCAGCTCCCTGCGACTGCATCGCATCGAGGTTTCGCTCCACATTATCCAATTCTATTTCGAGGATTTCCTTTTGAATTTCTGGCGATTGCGGTATCATACCGAATTGGTCGTGTGTTAAAATCACACAGTCCCAATCGTTGTTTTTAATATCTCCGAAAATTCGCAGGCGTTTTTGCGGTGTAAAATCTTCTTTGCCCGGAAAGAGGATTTTAGCGTGTGGATAGGCAGTGCGATAGGCTTCGGCGATTTCGTGCACATTACTTTTCAGCCCGATTATCATTGGTTTATGAGCAAGTCCCAAACGCTTCATTTCCTGTGCTGCCGTACACATTATCAATGTTTTTCCTGCACCTACTTCGTGATCGCAGATAGCACCGTTATTGAGTTTAATCATCAATACGGCATCTTTTTGACTTCCGTACAGGTCTTCAATGCCCAATGCTTTACGGTCTAATCCCGGAAACTCCTGATGGCTTCCATCATAGTTTGGGCGAACAAAACAATTAAACTTATCATTGTATTGGTCGGTTAGCCTTTTTTTAAACTCATTGCTCTGTGCGTGTAACCAATCGGTAAAAGCGGTACGTATTTCGTCAATTTTAGTGTTTGCCATCTGTATGGCTTCCATATCCTTTACTTTGACTTCCTTGCCGTCTATTTCGACTTTTTTGGTGATATCGGGCGTCGTATTGACAAGAGCGTGTTTGAGCAGAGCAACGCCATCAAACGTCCTGCTTTCAGCCTTTACCGCATATTTTACCCATATATTTTGATTGCCCCGATTACAGATTACGGAAAAATTATCGGAACTGTCGGAATAATGGATATTCACTTCCGCATCGAACAGGTGCGAAGCAAATTTGGCATAAATACCTGTGGGTATCCAGCGTTCACCAAGGTTAAAGTCCAGTTCCTCAAATTCGATACGTCTTGGTCGGGCTTCTTCCAATACCATAAGGCTGTGCTTTGCTTCGGTATTTTCGGGATTGCTTTCTACATATTCTATTATTTCCTGTGCTTTTTCTACCACGTTACCGGCTATCCAGCGTTCGGAAATTTCGTATTCACTTTGCAGGGGATTATAAAAAATACGACCGTGCAGAGCATCTTTCAAGGCATCTGCAGACATACTGCTGATTTCGGACATATAGTCCAAATCAACACTTCCGTATTTATTCAATGAGGATGCTAATGCTTCTTCGGGATTATCGGTTGCTAATGTTGTCGTGGAAAAACTTACAGGATGGCTGAAAATATCCGCTTTATGGATAACACTCCCTTTTACACGCTCCAAATAAGGGATTTCTTTTCCGGCACTATCCGTCTTAATCAGCTTGATATTATCGGCGCTGTTCAGACTACCGTACCTTTTTACAAAAGCATCGTACAGTTGGTTTAAATTTTCTCTTTCTGCCTTATGTTCGGTTTGTAGTTCCGCTTCTTTATTGTAAAGCTGTTGGTAAATATCACGTACTCCGATATACGCTTCGGCTCTTGCTTTCTGTAAAGAAGGTAATTGCAATGGGTAGAACATTGCAGTTTTATCCACTTTATCTACTTCCTGTAAATGACCTACCCAACCATTATCAACCACAAGGCAATCGTTACGATGGAACGATTGCAATTCGCCACTATACGGAGCAGGCTTAGGAATGGCTGCAAGAACAGGTACGGAAATAGCTGGTTTATCAGCCTGGTCATTTCCGTTAGACTGCGAAAATAAATCGCGAATAATTTCCTGTTTTGTTCCGTTGGGTGGAACGGTTCTATTGACCGAGCCATTGGAAACTGAAGGCGTATAAGGTTGCTGCATTGCTGAACTGAACAGGTCGATTTGGCGACCAATGTTAGCCCGTTGTTTTTTGGTAGTTTGCTTTTTAGATTTCGTTGCTTTCTTTGGTGGAGTTAAAACCGCTATGTTTTCATCATCATTTTCAAACAGGTCGAAAATGCTTAACTGTTTTAATTCCTGCGGACTTTCCAGTATGATGGCTGATTGTGTTAAACGATGTTGTTCCGGCTGAATGATTTCACGCTCTTGAATTTCACGTTCAATAACTGGAGGTGTAACAATGGGCTGTGTCGGAATTTGAACAATAGGTTCATCATTCCGTTTTTCTTTGTACAAAGACAAGTTTAAATGCTTTCCAAAATCATCGGAAAGCATCTGTTCAAGGCTATTTGCAATGCCCTCAACACCCTTGTTGTGTGTATAGATTAAAGCAGGTTGCCCGTAAGGGTCGGTAGCTACTTTCCAATGTGTATGTACAATTTGTCCACTTTTATCTAACAAAGCATTGCTTGGCGTACCGTAGCCTGTTTTCGTACTTTGGCAAAATAAATCTTCTCTTTCGGTCAGATTTTGTTTTGCTGTATTCTTTTGGAGAATGATAAGATCACTGCCGACCTCAGTACCTGCATAATCAGTAAATAGATTATTGGGTAAGCGAATTACGGATACCAAATCGTTGTTTTCCATCAACGCTCTGCGTATAGGCTCGTTATTCGGACTGTTTAAAATCCCTTGTGAGGTAATAAAAGCCTGTAAACCGCCCTCACGGAGCATATCGTTACCTTTCAGAAAGAAATAATTGTGAATGCTTCGGGCAGCCTGAACTTTTGCACTCTCTTTACTACGAGAATACGAAAGGTCAAAAACAGAAGTATCGCCAAAAGGGATATTGCTGGCAACAACATCGTAACTGTTTTGTTCTTTTTCGGGTATTTCTTCAAAACCGCTTATACGGACAGTGCTTTCGGGATAAAGCTGTTTTAATATTTTTCCTGTGAGCACATCTTTTTCATAGGCTGTAACTTTGGTTTCGTTCCCTGCAAAGGATTCGACAAATGATCCGATACCTGCCGATGGTTCAAGGAACTTGTCAATGTGCAAACCCTTATCACGCATTGATTGCGAAATGGCATCTATCACCTGCGGTGGTGTATAAAAAGCGGTTAGTACCGAGCTTTTCATACTGTCCACGTACCTGCGGTATTGCTTTTCGTCTTGGGGATTTTCTTTTAGCAGTTGGTGGAGTTCCTGCACAATCGGGAAAAGGTTATGTTCGGTTTTTCTCCAATGGTTGATGTCTATATCATCCGCTATGGGGTTCAGCACGAATTTAAGACCGCCAAATCCGCTGTATTGCATCATTAGCAGTCTTTCGCCTACGGTGGCTTGACGGTTCTCCTTTTCCAGTTTAAAAGCAATTCGTAAGGCATCAATGTTTTGTTGGAGATGTTGCTTTTTACTGAAGCCCATTTTTCTCTATCCATATTGCAATGGTTCCAGTTACTTCGGTATAAAGAGCATCAAACTCATAGGTGTAAGCGAAATCATCAGTTAATTTATAGTTGGAGAAAACAGGCTCACAGACGGTGAACATTTTAAGAGCGAACGGTCGTAGTTCTTCGTCTGCCATTAGGGTATCAAACTCATTGCATACGACTTGGAAAACCGTATCGAATTTGGAGAAATGCAGATTTTCAAACAGGATATAATTGGCAATCTCGTTGCATTGCTCAACTACGTTTCCCGAACGGAAAGCCACCTCATAAGCATTGGCAGCCCACGATGAACGTTGGTCGATAAACTTTTGGTCGTGTGCCTTTTCAGGGAAGCTGCTGTTTAATAATTCTTGCAGTCGTAACCTGAAATACGATAGGTCTTTTTGCTGTGTACTCATACTATAATTTTGTTTAGAATTTTGCTTGAAGCCTAAAATTATAAGCGGAAGCAAATGCCTTTGTGAATGTTGCAAGGTTTGGCGTTGAGAGGCGGTATTTGGCGTAATAGAATGAAAAGACAAAAAGGATATTTCTTTACGGCAGATATATTATAATATTTTTTTAATACATTTGTCGTTCCAAAAGGAAATGGTGTTCTTCCTTACCCAACCGCTTTTAAAAGCTGATGACGCCTGATTAAATTAAATGTTTAACATTTTAATCGGGTTGGTTATGTCAATAAATAACAAAAAGTCATTCGGTCAAAAAATCAATTTATCTACGAAAGTATTTTTCAGAAAGTATCCTTCAATTTCCTACATCCTTAAATGGACATTTTTATGTTTGCTTATCGGACTTTGTGTTGGTAGTGCTTCAGCAGGTTTTCTGCAATCATTGGACTGGGTTACAAATTATCGTGAAAATCATTTATGGTTAATTGCATTATTGCCAATTGGTGGTTTTTTCATCGGTTTGCTCTATTACTATTTGGGCAAAGACATTGAAGCAGGAAATAATTTGCTTATTGACACCATTCACAATCCAAAAGAAATTATCTCGTTCCGAATGGCTCCGTATGTGTATATCGGAACTATTGCTACGCATTTTTTTGGCGGCTCGGCAGGACGTGAGGGGACGGCTTTACAAATGGCGGGTGCTATTGCCGACCAATTTGTCAAACCTTTTCGATTGACAGAGAGCGAACGAAAAATTTTAATTATTTCGGCTATTTCCGCAGGTTTCGGCTCCGTATTCGGAACACCATTAGCAGGTGCAGTCTTTGGTTTGGAAGTTTTTCTAATCGGACGACTGAAATATGATGCTATTTTTCCTGCATTTGCCGCAGGAATTATTGCCGATTTAGTTACCAAACTTTGGCAGACACATCACACACATTATCACATCAATTTTGTACCCAACATTTCATTTCTAAATATTATATATGCAATTATTGCAGGGATTATTTTTGGGTTATGTTCCGCAACATTTAGCAAGGTCATTCATAAAACAAGTGCGATTTTTAAATCAAAAATTGAATTTGCTCCTTTTCGTCCCTTAGTTGGCGGAGTGATTGTGGCTTTTGCGGTTTGGGCAATCGGCACAACAAAATACATTGGGTTAGGTATTCCAACTATTGTTCACTCGTTTGACCAACAATTACCTGCATATGATTTTGCGTTGAAAATGGCTTTTACTATTATCACACTTTCGGCAGGTTTCAAAGGCGGCGAAATAACGCCGTTATTCTTTATCGGAGCAACTTTGGGAAATACTATAAGTTTATTCATTCCGTTACCAACAGGACTTTTGGCAGGAATGGGATTTGTTGCTGTATTTGCAGGAGCAACCAATACACCATTAGCTTGTATTATTATGGCAATTGAACTATTTGGTGTTGAATGTGGTGTATATGTAGCTATCGCTTGTGTAATTTCGTATCTCTTGTCAGGCCACACTAGTATTTACGGTAAACAAATGATTGGCGAACCAAAGAACCGCAGATTTTCAAATCACCAAGGAAAACGCTTAACTGAACTCAATGGAAATCATAAATAAACAATTTGTAAAGGATAAAAATATTAAATCCACTTAAATTGCTAACACACTTACTGACTACCCAATATTTGAAGCATCCTGCCGACTTCAATATCCATTCGGGAAGAGGCAAACCATTTTTTGCCGAGGTCTTTGAGTGATGACCCGATGTGGTAAAGCTCTGTCTTGTCAATAATTTAAAAACGGTCGTTGATATAGAGAAATTTTTATACTTATTTTTTCGGTTACAACAAAGATAGATTTGGTTACATCCCGGATTTTTAAACCACTGAACTTTGTCAATAATTAAATTTTAAAATATGAAAATTGTATTGACAGGTTCTTTAGGGCATATCGGAAAACCACTTGCAGAAGGGTTGGTAGCAAAAGGACATTCCGTAACGGTTATCAGCAGTAATGTCGGCAGACAAAATGAGATCGAAGCTATTGGGGCAGTTCCTGCTGTTGGCTCGCTTGAAGACGTAGGTTTTCTTGTGAAAACTTTTACAGGTGCAAACATCGTTTATCTGATGGAACCGCCCGCAAATTATTTCAATAAAACTATCGATGTTTACGCACACAGGATAAGGATAGCTAATATTTACGTACAGGCTATTCTATTGGCAGGTGTAACCAAAGTGGTGCATTTGAGCAGTATCGGTGCACATACAGATCACGGAAACGGAATGCTCCGAATTCATTATGAGGTAGAGCAGATTTTAAAAGAATTACCGGAATCGGTTTCCCTGAAAGAAATGCGACCTGTTGGCTTTTACTATAACATGTTTGCATTTATACCTGCTATCAAATCACAGGGGGCAATTATCCAAAATTATGGTGGCGATAAAAAAGAACCTTGGGTTTCGCCTTTAGATATTGCCAGTGCCATTGTAGAAGAGATGGAAAAACCATTTAACGGCAGGACAATTCGTTATATTGCCAGCGATGAAGTTTCTCCAAACAAAGTGGCTCAAGTGCTGGGCGAGGCAATTGGAAAACCCGATCTGAAATGGCAGATGGTTTCTGATGAACAATTTTTAAATGCTCTGTTGGCTATTGGTTTCAATCCACAGGTTGCCAAAGGTTATACAGAAATGAACGCCAGCCGAAGAACGGATGCCTACGAAGATTACAATTTGTACAAACCGCAATCATTGGGTAAAGTAAAATTGACCGATTTTGCAGGCGAATTTGCAACCGTCTTCAATAAAAAATAAATATCTTTATACTGTGCAAAATAAGCCTACATATCGAATAAAAACCATTAGCGAATACCATAAGGTCAGGGAGTTGCCCAAGCCACAGCACCCTCTTATCAGTGTGATTAATTGTGCCGACATTCGACATATAGGCAACGTATGTGATTATAGATGGATGCTCGATTTTTATTCCATATCGCTCAAACGGTCTTCGTATTCTAAGGCAATATATGGGCAACAGGAATATGACTTTGATGAGGGGATTATGTATTTTTCTGCACCGAAGCAGTTATTTAGTTTTGAAATAGATAAAGAGGCAACGCCCGATTTTTCAGGGTGGATATTGCTTGTTCACCCTGACTTTTTATGGCATACGAGCCTCGCTGATAAGATCTTAAAATACGAGTTCTTTGGTTATGATGTACACGAGGCATTATTCCTATCGGAAAAGGAAGAATTACTATTGAAGAATATTATTCTGGGTATTCAGCAGGAGTATCACACGAATATGGATAAGTTCAGCCAGCATATTATTATTTCACAAATAGAAACGTTGCTCAATTATGCCGAACGGTTTTATGAGCGGCAGTTTCTGACAAGAAAAATCACTAATCATCAAATCCTGGACAGACTGGATAAATTATTAAACGATTACTTTAACGACAACGATCTGGCTTCAAGAGGACTTCCTACAGTTCAATATGTATCGGATAAATTAAACGTGTCGCCAAACTATTTAAGTGGCTTACTTAAAATATTGACAGGACAGACCACGCAGCAACACATTCACGATAAACTGATTTTAAAAGCTAAAGAAAAACTTTCAACAACAGATTTGACGGTTAGTGAAATTGCATATGGATTAGGTTTTGAGCATTCTCAATCTTTTAATAGAATATTCAAAAGTAAGACTAACCAATCTCCTTTAGAATTTAGAAAATCATTCAATTGAAATTTGAGAATGGTATAAACAAACTCTTTATAGAAACGAGAGGTTTTTATTGTTTATTCAATATTTGAAGCATCCTGCAAACTTCAATATCCATTCGTGAAAAGGCAAACCATTTTTTGCCCAGGTCTTTGAGTGATGCCCCGATATGGTAAAGTTCCGTATCGTCAATAATCAAAAATCGGTCGTGAGCATCGGAGAAAATCTCAATCTCAATAATGGGAGGATATTGGATGTTGTACCGTTGTAAATCCAGCCGTAATTGATTGCTGATAGATTTGGTATGTATGGTGGAGGCTACATTTGTATTGCGCTTACTCAATAAGGTCAGCACCGTATCATCCACATAATTATCAAGCAGGATAATGGAATTTCCAGCACTACGGATAATATCAGAAACAAAAGCATCGGCATCAAAAACCTGTCCGTTGTAAAAGATACCTTTTTCGCTGTGGAGCTTGTCGTTTTCCAAAGCCTTAAAGATTTTCTCAAATTTTTGATCGGCTTGTAATTGCTTCAATTCAATCTTATCCAAACGATGAAATAAAGAGGCGTTACTGATTAGCATTCTTCTCATTTCTACGAAAGCTTCCATAATTTCAACGCTCACTTTAATAGCAATATGTGAACGAAGTATAGCAGATGCCATTGCAATACCTTGTTCGGTAAAAGCATAAGGTAGATAACGTCTTCCACCATAGTTTAAACTTGAGGTTCCAATTTGGAACCTCAAGTTTTCAAATTCTTCATCTGTCAATTGAAAGCAAAATGAAATAGGAAACCTTTCATATTTCTTTTTACCGCTTTGTTGAGGTTCTTTGTTTCCACTTGGTGTAAGGAAGCGAGGTCGCTATCTAGCATTACTTGCTTTCCACGTAAGGAATAAATCAGGCTCTTGATTTCCATTGTGCTAATGGTAGGTTTGTTTTCCATTACTTTTTGTAACTTTTGTTTTTTTCAAATTCAAAAGAGGTTTTGTATTCTTCATCCAATATGATAAAGGCATCGAACTTCTTTCCTGCCTTGCTTTTCATTCCTTTAATAAGTGAAGTTTTACCTTTATTGATAAGACTTTCAATATCGGCTATCCTAATTTGTACGCCACACACATTACGGAACTGTATCCAATTACAAACTTCATCAGGACACTTTACAATTTTATCCCGGATGATGAGTTGCTGGCTTTTACATTTCGGGCAATTCAGTTTAGGCAGGTTGTTTTGAGCAATGGAAGTTTGCAATAGTTCATCGGTAATAGATATTGCATATTTTTCCATTTCTGTTTGAAATGCTCCGACATCAGCTTCATTGTTTTCTATTTTCTGCAAGGCAAGTTCCCATTCAGCGGTCATTGCCACATCTGCAATTTTGCGGTCTTTTACTAGTTCATATACCTGCAATCCTTTTTCAGTGGGTATCAGGGATTTCTTTTCTCGTTGGATATAGTTGCGGGTAAACAGCGTTTCGATTATCGCTGCCCTTGTAGCAGGCGTGCCAATACCGATATTTTGCAGGGCTTTCCGTTCGTCCTCGTTTTCAATTTCCTTTCCTGCATTTTCCATTGCCGACAATAGCCCGGCTTCTGTATAAAGCACAGGCGGTTTGGTTTTCTTTTCTAAACAAATGGCTTCCTTAATGTTCAGTTCGTCACCTTTTTTTAAATCGGGTAAGTCCTGAATTGGTTCAGTGTCTTCGTCCGAGAAAGTTCCCTTTATCAAACGCCAACCTGCTTCCAAAACTTTACAGCCTTTCAACGTAAAATCGTAATGCGATACTTGCAACGCTATATCTGTTACTTCTTTGATACAAGGTTGTGATATGGCTTCGAGCAGTCGAAAGGCAATCATATTATAAACTTTCGTTTCGTCCGTTTTGAGAGCAGACGGAATTTTGTCGGTAATAAGTAAACCGTGGTGGTCTGTCACACGTAAATCGTTTACGATACGCTTATTAAACCGACCCCATTTTACTTTTGATACCGCTTGTTTAAATTGCTCATTATTCTGCAATGCTCTTACAAGGTTGGGAATTTCAGCCCACATATCTTCAGGGATATATTTACTTCCGGTGCGTGGGTAAGTGATAAACTTCTTTTCGTAAAGGCTTTGGGCAATATTCAGGGTTTCTTCGGCAGAAAGGTTGAGCTTTTTATTAGCTTCCTTTTGCAGTCCTGTAAGGTCAAACAACAAAGGCGGTTGCTCTGTAACGCTTTTGGTTTCTACCGATGTAATTGTTGCCGTATCGCTTCGCTGAATGGCTTTCAATGTATCATCGGCAAGTTTTTGGTTTTCCCATTTGGTTTTGGAAAGGCTTTTGAAATCAACATTTTCTTTGTTGTGTGATAGCTGAATTTGCCTATACTTCTTAATAGAGAAATTTTTGTTTTCCAAATAGCGTTTACAAATAAGAGCCAATGTAGGCGTTTGCACCCTACCTAACGAATAAATACCATTGCCTGCCGAAATACTCAATGCTTGTGTAGCATTGATGCCCACCAACCAATCGGCCCGGCTTCTGCCTTGCGCAGCCTGATACAATCCGTCAAATTCTTTGCCGTCTTTCAAGCTATCAAAGCCTTGCTTGATTGCCTTTTCGGTAAGTGAACTAATCCAAAGTCGCTCAAAGGGTTTACAGCATTTTAGATGCTCGTAAATATACCTAAAAATCAACTCGCCCTCACGTCCTGCATCGGTAGCAACGATAATGCTGTCGCTTTTGTTGAACAATTCTTTGATGATTTTCAGTTGCTTTAATGCTCCCGTATCGGCTTGGTAGCCCTTGTCTTTTTTGACCTTTCTAACGGTCAATATGAACGGGTTCGGGAGGATAGGCAATGAAGTCTTATCAAACCCCGAAATCCCGTAATCTTCGGGCATTCCTAAGCCAATTAAATGACCGAATGCCCACGTAATAAAATAGCCATTACCCGTTAAGTAGCCGTCTTTTTTATCAGATGCTCCCAACAGGCTGGCTATTTCTCTTGCTACGCTTGGTTTTTCTGCGATAACTGTTTTCATAATTAACTCACTTTTTTACCTTTTGATTTTGCTGGAGCTTTCGGTTTTTCCTGTTGCTCCTGTTGCTTTTCATTCTTCGGTTTTTGCTGTTCTTTTTGCAAAGGTTCTTTCACATTTTTGGTTGCTTCGTTGGTTTTTCCTTCAGAATTAACCGCAGTTTGTGTTTTGTGAGCTTCGGTAGGTTTTACACGTTCCTTATATTGATTTGGGAACTCAAAATTGGTTTTTCCATCTTGTTTATTGAAAGTGATGTAACCCTGGTAGGGCTGGTTCTTTTTGTCTTTCAACTCAATATATACGGTTTGTCCGTCTTTGAATTTGTTGTACTGCTCATCAGTCAGTTCCTTACCTCTGAAAGTTCTCGGAGCTTCGTGCGATTGCTTTTGTTGACTGGTTTGCTTATTACTTTGTTGCTTATTTTGGGATTGCTGGTTATTGTTGTTTCTGTCAAACAAAAACTCAACAAATCTTTTGTCAGCATTATACTGAACATTTGCATCAAAGGTGGTTCCCTTTGTAGAAATCATTCCCTCGATAAACAGAGGTTTCCCCTCCATTAAGGTTTGCTTTTGCACATCGTTCAGTTTTATCCCCTTTAATTCATCAGGGATTTTGATAAATTCTGTTTTTAAAGCAATCAGCTCATTGGTAAGCCTGTCCACACTGATAATGGACGGCATCATTTCTTCTGTTTTGGGATTTTTCAAATCTACCACACGCCCCATATTACCCGTATCGAGCAAGTTCTTTTTGTCTTCTTCGTTAAACTTGTGTCCAAAGAACTCAAAGTTTAGGTTGGGTTCACGTCTGATACCATGTACTGCCGCCACGATACTTCCATCTGGTGTAGGCTGTAACGATAAACGGGCATCTGTGCGTACTACTGCACCGCCAAGATTAATACTAATAGGTACAAGCTCATTAGTCTTGTAACCTTTCAATAATGGTTCAAGGAGGTTCTTTTTTTCAAGGTATTCCTTGCTTAATCCGAGATTGTTCATTGTTTCCCAATCAATCTGTTCCGGCTTGAAACGGTATTCGTTTGTTTCTGGTGTTGTGTGTGTTGTTGCCATATCATTTTTATTTTCTTGTTTTTGTTCTTTTTCGGGTTCATTTTTCACCTCGTGTTTTTCCATTTCTTTTTTACCCTCCGGTGTAGGGTTATCTACCTGCTTTTGAAATTTTTTTGCCTTTTCTACAGCTTCTCCTGCCGGCACTTTAAAGAATGTGAAATTGGTAGGATCTTTTAGCTGTCTCCAAAAATTGGATAGGAAATTGGAAACGAAATCGCCGTGTTTGTCCACACGCATAAAATCAGATTGGTTCTTTTTGGTAGGGTCAACGGTTTCCATTTTGCCGTTTTCGTCAATGCTCTTTACGGCTTGGATTTTCATTTTTTCCTTATCCAATATTAACAGTATGTCCGACAGTTGTTCTGGTACGTTCTGAACAGATTGCTCGGAAGTTTCCTGTTTCTTTGTTTCTTCGCTCATAATCTGAAAATTTTAAAGTTTTTATGCCGAAAGTAAAGGAAGTGCTTCCTGCTTAGCCTAAAGTGGCAGTCAATGGAAATGTTTGGCTTTCATTGGCGTTCTGTTCTATTTATTAAAGCTCTCTCTGATAAACTGATGTACATCTGATAATTTATAATACAATTTCCCGCTAATCGTGTAATATGGGAGCTTCCCAATAGAGCGATAACGTTGCAGAGAACGATTACTGACTTTCAGCATTTGCAAAATATCCTGATTGTCGAGTAGTTCCTCTCCATCAATGGTATTTCGTTTCTTTTTTAAATCGTTAATATTGTCGCCCAACATATCAAATCTGTCCATGATGCGTTCCATCCACGATATAAATTCCATTCTATCAATATTCATAGCACATGTTTTTAAGGATTTATTTTTTTGTCTGTTTTCAGCTTTCTGCCTTTTGCCATAAGTCATCATAGCTTGTATCATTCAGCCTTTGTAGATAATCAGCAATAGTATTTATCCAGTTATTAAGCTGTATCCCTGCTGCTGCTTCAATAGTTATAATTTTCATCGCATTGCTCTTTAATGTTTACAATGCAAAATTGAGAAAGGTGGCAGTGTTTGTCTGCCAAGCCTTGCCAATTGGTTTAGCGGTTTTTTGAAAATTTTACAATTTGACGGAAAGCCTTATTAAATAAGGCTTTCGTTAGATTTTCCGATTTGAGCCATGGTAAAACAAGCCCTTATGCCAGTTGGCATATATGGGCAGATGCAAACACAAAAAAGCAATACGGGATGCGTATCGCTTTCAAACTCTTTATTGATTGGAGTGTTTATAAGTCTTTATCCATATATTCTTCCAATGCCTGTTTCAACTGATCTAAAAACAAGGTTCGAGAACCTGCACGGGTTTTCATCCGGTGGAATGCGTGATGCACATCGGTCAGTGGTATTCGAAACAACACTTGTGAAATAGCAGTGAGCTTCCGGATGCCTAACTTACCGTCCGAAATAGCACCAGATGCGTATAGGGCATACGTTAGCTCAATCAAAGCATTCTTGCTGTCCGTCCAAGATAGCTCTTTAATTTCGCTGGTGCTGCTGAAAAATGTATCAGAGTTTTCTTCGGGACTGATTTTGGTTAAGAGGTAGGCATATAACAGGTCGTTGGAGAGAATACGAGCTAATTTGTAATCGTAATAGGTTGAGAAAAGCGGGTCGATTTCAAACACATAACTATTAAGCCCTTCGAGGTAATTTATCTGCCCCCGTTTAAAATATTCTTGATCTTTATCTATTCTGCCTGAACGGTAGTATCGGTAAAAGTGGGAATTGCAGATATGTTCCCTGAACTCAATCTTCAGCTCTGTTAAATGTTTCGAGAAATAGTTGCGGTAGATTTTTCCATTATTGACCGGGCACGAGGTTTCTATCCGGTACAGTTTATTATAGTAAATTAGCTTTCCGAGGATTTGGGGCTTAGTCATTTTAAAGAATTCAATCTCTTTTGCCTCGTTCTCAAATCCCGAACTTAACACATATTCTTTTGCCGAAACCAATAGCTCCTGAAGAAAGACCGTCATTTGAAAAGCTTCTTCAATTAGTCCCGAGCACGTGACTGAGAGTTTCCGTTCTTGCTCCTGAATTTCGCTAACAATATTGTTTATTGACTTTCTCATAAAGGAAGATTTTACTATCAATATCGGTATCACACAAATTTTACCAATAAATAGTAATTTAATAACCAATGTGTCCCTACAATGGGAAAGATTTTAATCGTTTTTCATCGGCGGTTTATCACTTAACCACCCATAAACGATAAATACTAAATTATTAATCATAAATTTGTATTTGTGTATTTATGTAAATTAAAAACTGACTTTGTGATATATGGGGACATTGTTTATAAAAAATATGGTCTGCAACCGCTGTATTCTCGTTGTTCAGAACGAACTCGATAAGCTCGGTTTAGAGGCTAGTAATATAAAATTGGGAGAAGTTTCTCTCGTGAAAGATCTGACTACAAAAGAACGAGAAGCAATAGAAAGTGCGTTAGATCCCTTAGGTTTTCAGGTCATTGATGACAAGAAAAGTCGCATGATTGAGAAGATAAAAAACGTTATCATTGAATTGGTACATCATCAGGACAATGACGTAAAAACAAATCTTTCCGATGTTTTAAGTGATGCATTACATAATGATTATAATTATCTTTCTAATTTGTTTTCTGATATTGAGGGTACAACTATTGAAAAATATTTTATAGCTCAAAAAGTAGAAAAAGTAAAAGAACTTTTAGTTTATGATGAGTTATCATTAAGTGAAATTGCCGATCGCATGAACTATTCAAGTGTGGCTTATCTAAGTAATCAGTTCAAGAAGGTAACAGGTCTTACACCTAGCCATTTTAAACAAATTCGAGAAGACAAACGTAAGCCTTTAGATGAGGTTTAAGTAAATCTTACAAATCAAACCCATAATTTCACAATAAATATCTATCAATTTATTGTCAATTTTGTATTGTAAAATAAAGCAATCGAAATATGGCAACAAATAAAGAAATAATTTACATACCTCTAGAGGATGTAGAAAGCGAACATTGTGCATTAATCGTAGAAAAAGGACTTGCACAAGTAAAGGGAGTTGAAAGTCACAAAGTAGAAATAAATAATCACAGAGCGGCTATTACGGTTAAGGATGAAGAAGTAGTCGCTGATGCTGTAAATGCCATAAGAGATTTAGGTTATGGTGTACCAACAGTAAAAGCTAGTTTTCCGGTTTTGGGGATGACTTGTGCTTCATGTGCAGGTAGTGCAGAAAGTGTGGTGCGTTATGTGCCAGGCGTGGTTAATTCATCTGTAAACTTTGCTACTGGTAATCTATCTGTTGAATATTTTCCAAATATGACAGATGCCAATGCTATTCGAAAAGCTGTTCAAGCTGGAGGCTATGACTTGTTGATTGAAGATGAGTCTAAACAACAGGAAACTTTAGAAGCCATCCACGAAAAGAAATTCAAACAGTTAAAAAATAAAACCACCTGGGCGATCATTCTATCATTACCTGTAGTTGTTATAGGAATGTTCTTTATGGATATGCCTTATGCCAATGAAATTATGTTGGTATTTTCTACTCCGGTAGTGTTATGGATTGGTCGTGATTTCTTTATCAATGCCTGGAAGCAAACCAAAAATAAATCTGCCAATATGGATACTTTAGTAGCGTTGAGCACCGGTATCGCCTATCTGTTCAGTGTTTTCAATATGGTGTTTATGGATTTCTGGATGGCAAGAGGCATTCACCCCCACGTGTATTTTGAAGCCGCAGCGGTTATTATAGCCTTCATTCTTTTAGGTAAATTATTGGAAGAAAAAGCAAAAGGAAATACTTCGACTGCTATCAAAAAATTGATGGGATTACAGCCTAAAACCGTTATCGTCATTCAAAAAGATGGGACAGAAAAACAAACGGCTATTGAAGATGTAAATGCTGGCGATATTATTTTAGTAAAGCCAGGTGAGAAAATCGCAGTGGACGGAATGGTGATATCTGGTAATTCTTATGTGGATGAAAGTATGTTGAGTGGCGAACCCGTTCCTGTATTGAAAAAAGAGAAAGAAAAAGTATTTGCCGGAACCATCAATCAAAAAGGAAGCTTCCAATTTGAAGCCGTGAAAGTGGGTAAAGAAACTATGTTGGCACAAATCATCAGAATGGTGCAAGATGCACAAGGTAGTAAAGCACCAGTGCAAAAACTGGTTGATAAAATTGCAGGTATTTTTGTTCCCGTGGTTATTGGTATCGCTATTTTTACCTTTATTCTATGGTTAATTTTAGGCGGTGACAATGGTGTGGTACAAGGTCTGTTAGCAGCTGTTACAGTATTGGTTATTGCTTGTCCTTGTGCTTTAGGTTTAGCTACACCAACAGCTATTATGGTGGGAGTAGGTAAAGGGGCTGAGAGTGGTATTTTAATTAAAGATGCTGAAAGTTTGGAATTGGCTAAAAAAGTGCAAGCTATCATTTTAGATAAAACAGGAACCATTACCGAAGGTAAGCCAGAAGTAACCGGTATTACGTGGTTGAACAATGATGATACGACTAAAAATATTTTGTTGAGTATCGAAAAACAATCAGAACATCCATTGGCAGAAGCGGTGGTGAAAAACTTAGAAGGTATATCAACCGTAAGTTTGAGTGGATTTGACAGTATTACAGGTAAAGGTGCAAAAGCCGACTACAATAACGAAACTTACTATGTTGGAAACAAAAAGTTATTGTTTGAAAATAACATTAGTATTCCTGCTCAGTTACAATCTCAAGCTGATGAATGGGGTAAAGAATCAAAAACGGTAATTTGGTTTGCCAATAGTAAAGAAGCACTTTCTGTAGTGGCTATCTCTGATAAAATCAAAGAAACTTCAGTAGCTGCAATCAAAGAATTGCAAGATATGGGTATTGATCTGTATATGCTTACTGGCGACAATGAAGCCACAGCAAAAGCTATTGCCGAGCAAACTGGAATTGGTCATTACAAAGCTGAAGTATTACCACATCAGAAAGCAGAATTTGTAAAAGAACTACAGGCCCAAGGCAAAGTAGTTGCAATGGTTGGTGACGGTATCAACGATAGTACCGCTTTGGCAACAGCCGATGTAAGTATCGCAATGGGTAAAGGTTCGGATATTGCGATGGACGTAGCAAAAATGACCATCATCTCTTCCGATTTGACTAAGATTCCACAAGCGATCAGATTGTCTAAACAAACAGTAGCTACCATCAAACAAAACTTGTTCTGGGCCTTTATTTACAACCTTATAGGCATTCCAATTGCAGCAGGTATATTGTATCCAATTAATGGTTTCTTATTGAATCCGATGATTGCAGGAGCTGCGATGGCTTTAAGTAGTGTAAGTGTGGTTAGTAACAGTTTGCGTTTGAAGTGGAAGAAGTAAATCTTACAAATCAAACAAAAAATATCGAAATAGTTTAACACGTTTTGCTGCTGATATTTGCAGCAGCAAAACAATAATTATAAAATTATGGGACAAGAGCATAATCACTCGCATAGCGCAAACAAAAAGACACTAACCATTAGTTTGGTGATTATTACAGCTTATATGGCTGTAGAAGTTGTGGGAGGATTTTTGACAAATAGTCTTGCTTTATTAGCGGATGCTGGACACATGTTAAGTGATGCCATTTCACTATTCATTGCATTAATGGCTTTTAAATTCAGTAGCAAAATAGCCGATTATGCTAAAACCTATGGATATAAACGCTTTGAAATATTGGCAGCCGTTATCAACGGTGCAACACTAATATTGATTTCTGGATATATTATCTATGAGGCTGTTGAACGTTTTCAGAGTCCGCCAGAAATCCAGTCTAGCGGAATGTTGATTGTAGCATTTATAGGATTACTGGTTAATATCTTAGTGGCCTGGATAATGATGCGTGGAGCGGATGTAAAAGAAAACCTCAATATGCGTGGTGCCTATCTGCATGTCATCAGTGATATGCTAGGATCTGTAGGGGCAATTATCGCAGCCTTACTTATTATGTTTTTCGGATGGGGTTGGGCAGATCCTTTAGCAAGTATTATCGTCTCTGTCTTGGTTTTAAGAAGTGGATATCTGGTTACCAAATCATCTGTTCATGTATTGATGGAAGGGACACCCGATAATATCGAAATTGAGAAGGTAACAGAAGAAATCTTAAAAACCGAGGGTGTCCAAGCTATTCACGATTTGCATATTTGGACAATTACAAGTGGGTTAAATGCGCTTACTTGTCACGCTGTGGTAGATGAACAAATGACAATAGGTCAAAGTGAGACACTTCTTCGGAAAATAGAACATGAATTGGAACATTTAGGTATTAATCACGTAACTATTCAATTAGAGACACCCCAACATCAACATGATAATTCAATATTATGTAATGTAAAAGCTGTTCCTTCAGCACATGACCATCAGCATTAAACTTAAGAATCATTCAATAGTACTTAAATAAGCTTTAATCTTTAAAAAATAAATAAAATGAAAATGAACAAATTAATGATATCGGCTTTAGCCTCTTTAGCCATTTTCTTTACTGCTTGTGGAGGTGATACAAAAGCAGGAAAAGATGGACACGCACACGCAGAAGGCGATGGACATAACCATGCTACAGAACAACAAGTTGAGAAGTCTGTCGATAAAATTGCGGGCAAAGACAGAAATGAAAAAGGTGAATTGATCGATGCACACGGACACTTGATTACCGGTTGTCCCGGACATAAAGAAATGGTAGGCTCTGAAGGTGATATGTGTCCTAAATGCGAGTATATGACGATGATTCCTATTACCTGGGATATTACTGGGGTAGATACGGTAAGGGTAACCTCTTTACCTGATTATAATCCGCCTGCGGACAAGTTGAAAAAATAATAAGGTCGAGTAGCTTTATTGCGTTTGCTAAAGCGGTGGTTTCTGAAAAGGAACTACCGCTTTTTATTTGCCCAAAATCCGTAAAAATTACAATTGTTAATAGTCAAATTGCACTTTTGCTACCTTGCAGACAACTAGATTTGTGTATGGTCAAAATAAATGGAGGAATTTTTCATATGACGAATATTGATAGAAGAAATGCTAGCCTTGTATACCAAGCTATTGGAAATATAAGGACAGTTCTGATGAAAAAGAACATACAAGACGTTAAAATATCTGATATTACCTCAGTTGCCAACATTTCTAAAAGTAAGTTTTTTAGTTTCTTTGGTGGGATTAATACGGTATTGGAATTAGTAATAGCAGAGGAACTTGATAAGATTTATGAACTGATTGGATTAAGTATAAAAAATAAGAATGATAGGAAAAATCTGGTGTCTGAGATAAGTTTGTTGAGAACAATATATATTAGAAAAAATATCATACTCAAAAATTACTATCAAATTTCAGAACAATTACCCAGCCGATATGACAAATTGAAAGAGGCTATTTTTATTAAGGAACAGTATTTGCAGTTGAATATATTAAAGGAATGTTGATGTAGAACCTATAAAAATACCATTGAAGTTTATTAAAGTTAACTTAAAAAGAACTAAAATGACTTTATTTTGTTTTAAATTTAGTATTCACAAAAATATATAGATATGATACAGACAAAATTCCAATCGTGTATAGAAGCCTGCCTTGACTGTGTGGCGATCTGTAACCAGTGTGCTATTGCTTGCTTAAATGAGAAAGAAGTAGCTCATCTAAAAAAATGTATTCAACTCAATTTAGAATGTGTTGCAATTTGTCAGGCAGCAGCCAATATTCTAAGTCTTGACGGTAAATTTAGTAAAGACATTTGCAAACTTTGTATGGAAATTTGCAACGCTTGTGCTGAAGAATGTGAAAAACATGTTGCTATGGGAATGGAGCATTGTAGAGAATGTGCCGAAGCTTGTAGAAAATGTGCTCAAGCTTGTGAAGAAATGATGGCAGCATAATCTAATAAGTATTTTTCTAAAAAAAAGAGGGTATTACATCCTCTTTTTTTTATGTCTTGTACAATCAGTAAATATCATAAAACTAATAAAGAAAAGTATAATGGAAAGCTTGGTTGCAATACCGAAATTTGCAGTATAGAAGTTATAATTAAAGTAAAAACAAAATGTTGAACATTATTAATAGAATTATTTTTGGATTAACTCACTACCACAGTGAGAAATCTGATTGTTGTTGTCACTGTTGAGGACTATATTCAAACCCGATAATACACTTTACTTTTTCTGGGTTTGGCAAATACCAATCCAACTCAAATTGATAAACAATTTTTTAATTCTTACAAATATTAATAATGAAACAAAATATTCAAGAGAGTGCCCTTGAGACAGGTTTGTCCAATCACTCTAAAACTAAAATAAAAAAATCCCCATCCATTGTTATTGCATTAGCATTTATCGTCTTAGTATTTGATGGCTATGATTTAGTAGTATACGGAACAATAGTAAAATCTATTCTAGCTTATGAAGCATGGGGGTTAACTACCGCTGAAACAGGCTCTATAAATAGTCTGGCTCTTGTGGGAATGGCAATAGGGTCACTTACTGTTGGCTATCTTACAGATTTAATTGGACGTAGAAAAGTTTTAATTGGAGCAGTCACATTTTTTTCTCTCTTTATGATTGCGACGGCGTTGGCTCCTACACCGTTTCTGTTCGGGCTTTTTCGCTTTATTTCTGGTTTAGGTCTCGGTGGTGTAATCCCTACAGCAGTAGCTACAACAGTAGAGTTTTCAAGAGCAGGGCGTAAAAATTTCAATAACGCTTTAATGTTTTCCGGTTATTCTATGGGAGGTATTTTCGCCGCATTGTTGGCTATCGGTTTAGTAGAAACAATTGGTTTCCGTGGAATGTTAGGGATCGGTGCATTGCCATTAATTACCGTTGTACCACTATTACTCTATTATCTCCCTGAAAGTCCGGTATATTTAAGATCAAAAGGTCGCATTAGAGAAGCAGATACAATTATAGCAGAATATGGCTTAACACCCATAGAACCAACTTCGCCAATTAAAAAAGAAGTTCGGCAAGTCGAAAAAAAACGCAATCCTTTATTGGCAATCTTTACAGGTCGCTGGGCATTGATTACAATTGTGTTTTTGCTCGCAGCTATTTCTGGTCAGATTTTAATCTATGGACTTAATACGTGGTTGCCTACGTTATTAACTATTGCAGGTTATTCGGCTACTTCAGCATTAACGTTCTTGTTGGTCACGAATGCTGGAGCAGTAGCAGGTTCGCTAATTGCTTCCCCATTGGCAGACAAGTTCGGAGCAAAAAGAGTTGTTTCAGCGGCATTTGCGATGGCAGGCATTGCATTATTCCTAATGGCTCTTGGCTTTAGTACAGGCGACGGTAATGGATGGTCTATGAGCCTTACTTACTTGCTTGTAGCCGTAGTTGGTTTCGGCTCCATAGGTGCACAAATTTTGTTGAATGGCTTTATCGCTACCTATTATCCCGATGCCACTCGTGGTACAGCTTTAGGTACTATCCTTGCAGTAGGTCGTATAGGTGCAGCAGTTGCAATCATTCTTGGCGGTATTCTTATCGCATCAGAACTGTCCAACTTTGCTAATTTCGCAGTATGGGCAATTCCTGCAATTCTTGGTACTATTATCGTATTGAGCGTTCCAAATAGTCAAAAGTAACCTTATAAAATTAGAGGAACAGACACCCGTTGTAATAATTACAATGGGGGTTTTGCATTGCATCAACAATACAATTTTACAATTCAGTAAATATCATAAATCTAAAAAGGAATTGCATAATATTTAGGATAACAAATGTACTGAAATTTGCAGTATAAGATAACAATTTAAAAATACATAGAAAATGAAAAAGTTAGTTTTAGGCTTGTCAGTAATCATATTTACTGCTTGTAACAATAATAAGAAAACAGAACAAAGTGTACAAGAAAACAATCAGCCTGTATTAGAACAAACAACTGTCCCGACGGAACAAGCAAACGAAGTTGAGTTGACCATCAGTGGCGGTGATGATATGAAATTTGATAAAACCGAACTTAAAGTAAAAGAAGGACAAACTGTAAAGTTGATTCTTAAGCATACCGGAAAAGCACCAATTGAAGCAATGGGACATAATGTTGTTATTCTTGCACAAGGTACAGACTTCAATGCTTTCGCTAATGCAGCAATCAATGCTAAAGATAATGACTATATTCCAAAAGAAATGGAAAAAGCCGTTATTACCAAAACAGATATGATTGGTGGCGGACAAACTACCGAAATTACTTTTAATGCTCCTGCAAAAGGTTCTTATGATTTTTTATGTTCTTTCCCAGGCCACTACATCTATATGAAGGGTAAGTTCATTGTAGAATAAAATCATAATTTTAAAATCAGTAAAAGTCACAAATCTTACAAGGAATACCATAATAATAAGTATCAAATTAAGACGGAAATTTGTTAAACATTAAAAATAAGATAAAATGAAAAATTTGGAATTAAGCATACCAGACATGCAAAGTGCTCACTGCCAATCAAGAGTAAATGGAGCAATCAAAGATATTAATGGCGTTACTATTGAAAAATTAGAAGCAGGGAAACTTGCTGTTTCAATAGAGAATGATAGTGTGAAACAAGAGTTGGTCCAGGCTATTGAGAAAGCTGGCTACAAAGTAGATGGCGGAGATAGCGAAAAAACGTCAAGCTGCTCTTGCTGCGTGTAAGTTCAATATTGCTCGGGGATTTGCTGAATATATCCCTGGGCTTTTCTCCATTTACTCTTAGGGTACCAAAACAGTGTTTCCCAATCTCTAACATAAAAAGTTATGTTACATCAATTAAAATTAGGTGACTGTTCGGATGTAATAACGAAAGTACACCGGGTAGCAGATCAGATTATTCAGACCCAATTGGATACAGGTTCATCTGCTCCGTTTGCGATTCAGATAACAAGCGAACTCAATACGGATTATCAAGAACTGAACAATCTGTTTCTTTTAAAATGTGATGTCAGCCTTGAAATTATATTTACAAAGCGAATAATTGAAAAGGTAAAAGAATTGCTGGTATATACCGAGCAAACTATCACGCAAATTGCAAAATCGTTAGGTTATAAAAAAGCTTCGGAGCTTACCGAGCAATTAAAGACCTATACAGGATTAACGTCTGCCCATTTCAAACAGATAAGAAAAAACAAGCTGGCAATTATCAGAAGACAGCAAGAAAAGTAAAACGAAATTTAATTATCAAATATCATGTTTTGATGAACCTCTCTTTGTGAACAACAAGTAGAGGTTTCCTTTTAAAGATAACAAAGCAGATAGAAATTATTTAAAATGAAGAAATTTACATGGCGAACCCATAAAACTGTGAAGGAAACACAGGATACTCTGACCATATACTTTGAAACCGATCAACAACAATTTTCCTACTTGCCTGGTCAGTATCTAAACATCAGATGCAACATAGATGGAGAGATGGTAATTCGCTCGTATTCATTTAGTTCCAAACCCTCAGATCCTAATCCAGCTATTACTGTAAAAAGAGTAACTGGAGGAAAAATGAGTAACTATATTTTTGAAAATGCAGACCAAATAGAAATATGGGAAATTGAAGCACCGTTTGGGAATTTTGTTTTGGAAGATACAATAGCTGGACAATCCAAAATAGTTCTTTTGGCCGGTGGTAGCGGTATCGCACCTTTATTCTCTATGCTCAATAGTATTGATAGTAGTCGTCAAATTCCCTTACTGATATACAGTAATAAAACGCCAAGTGAAACTATTTTTTATAATGAACTGGAAACTTTAGAGATAAATGAAAGTCTCGAAATATGCTATTCCTTTACTTCCCCCGAATTTATCTCTACTAAAATCAATCATATTGCAGGACGATTCTCTCTATTGGTACTTCGTTCCATAATCAAACGACTTGTTCCTGAAATAAACGATGCCCATTACTACATTTGTGGACCTACCGGCTTAATGGATTTATATAAAAATGCCTTAACAGGATTGAATATTCCAGAAGAAAATATTCATTTGGAATATTTCGACCCAGTTCCAGTTGATGTGGGAGATTTGGAAACTGACGGTGTTGTAAAAGATGTGATTGTAAATTACTATGAGGACTACTACGAGAATGATGAAAAGCAGACCTATGAATGCACATCACTCATTGAGGTGCAGCCGAAGCAATCTCTTTTGGATGCAATGAAAGAGCATCATATCAAAGTAGCGAGTTCCTGCAAAAACGGAACCTGTGGGGCTTGTTGGGCAGTAAAAACAGATGGCGAAGTACGGATGCTCCATAATGGGGCTCTGACAGAACAGGATATTGCCGAGGGAATAATTTTATTGTGCCAAAGCTATCCGACAAATGCGGATGTATGTGTAACTGTATCGTGAATAAGAAAAACGATATTGATTAAATAATATGCTGTTAAGCCTTTAATTTGATATTAAAATACTGACGACATATCGAAATAGCTAGAGATGTGCAACTTACTCTTTTGTAACTACTTTAATTCCGTTCATAAGCAATTCTAATGTTCGCTCAATGGCAGATTGACCAGACATCTGAACATATGCAACTGCGCCACCTACCATTGATATTAATATCAGTAAATCTTTTTCACAACAAAAGTCATCTCGTAATAAGTTGCTATTTTTTGCGAGTTGAATTGGTTTTTCGAAAATCTCAAACAATCTGGAAGAAGTCAAGGTTTGTTCCTGTCCGTTGATATAAGGTAAAAAGTTATGATATTCCACCCGTTGTATCAATACCTTTTTTAACAACAGATAGAATCCATTTTTGTTTTCTTGCAATGCTTTAGCGTATAAATCAAGTTGATCTAGATTGTAATGAAATACTGCCGACACAAGAGCTTCCCGATCCGGAAAATGACGATAAAAAGTCATTCTGGAAACATCAGATTCTTTGGCAATTTCAGTCAATGGAATATCTATTCCTTTCTCCATGAATAGATTCAAAGCAGTTTTTACAATTTTTACTTTATTTTGAACAGAATCGGATCTAGCTTTCAAATTCATATAATGATTTTAATTGGTGCAAAATTAATAATTTTTTAAATGTTACACTATGTAACATTTATTTGTTATTTGTTTATCTTTGATAAGAAACAATAACTTCAATATCCTATGAATGCAATTAATCCTGATAAAGTATTTTCACCCGCAAAATTAGGACCCATTACTCTTCCGAATCGGGTTATAAAAGCGGCAACCAGTGAAGGCAGAAGCCCTGACGGAAAAGTTACACAATCATTAATAGACTTTCATGAGGGCTTTATAAAAGGAGGGGTTGGTATGACAACTATTGCCTACTGCGCTATTTCCGCAGAAGGTTTTGCAGCACCGGGAGAAATTTTGATGGTTCGTGAAAATATTTCAGGCCTCAAACAATTTACACAGGCGATGCATAAGGCTGGCGGAAAAGCCTCCGCACAGTTAGGGCATGCCGGTCCCGTAGCCACCAAACAAATCACAGGTGTACAACCAATTGCTCCGTCAAGGTTTAGAAGTCCTTCTAGTTTTCAGGTTTGTCGTGAAATCGGCCGAGAGGAAATGAAAACCATTATCAGGCAATTTGCGGATGCCGCAGAAGTTGCTGCCGATGCCAATTTTGATGCGATCGAACTTCATTTTGGGCATTTGTATCTGGTATCTTCTTTTTTCAGTCCTTGGATCAACAAAAGAAAAGATGAATATGGCGGTTCTATTGAAAATCGTACACGTTTTGCAAAAGAAATCCTTCTTGCCGTAAAAGAAAGGGTGAAAGACCGTTTGGCAATTATTGTTAAAATGTCTATGGATGATGGTATTAAAAACTCAATCTGGTTAGATGAGTCCACACAAACAGCAAGAATTCTGGACGAAACAGGCGCTGTTGATGCGTTTGAGTTAACGATGGGATCTTCGGTAAAAAATCAAATGTATCTGTTCAGAGGTGAAACTGATTTAGAGGGCATGTCAAAAACACAGAAAGGAATTTTCAGATTGGGGGTAAAATGGTTTGGAAAATTAGTGTTAGGTGAATACCCGTACGAACATCTTTATATGCTTAAATCGGCTCGGCAATTCCAGACAGTAGTGAAAAAAGCTCAACTGATTTTGTTGGGAGGAATTAATGATTATGTGCATTTGCAAACGGCTATGCAGGAAGGTTTTGACTTTGTTGCGATGGGAAGGGCATTACTTCGCGAGCCCGATATCATCAATAAATTAAAAGATAATCCGTTGGGAAGAGGAAGATGTATTCAATGCAATAAATGTATGTCTACTGTTTTTCAGACAACCAACTGTGTTTTTATACCCGAATACGCTACTTCGTCTAAACTACCTGTATAAATTATAATTAAAAAAGACTGAATATGAGCAAGAAAGAAATAATCCCGGGGCCAACAGCCACAGATATTACCGTAGATTTGGTAGTTGTAGGTTCGGGAACCGGTATGGCAGCTGCACTAGCAGCCCATGAATTAGGATTAAAAGTATTAGTTATCGAAAAAACAGCTTTGGTTGGTGGCTCTACTGCACGCTCCGGTGGTGCATTTTGGATACCGGCAAATCCTGTTTTGAAACAAGATGGTTCCGATGATACATTGAAAGATGGAGAAACATATTTAACGAATTTAGTTGGAGATAATGCTCCTAAATCCCGTTGGGAAAACTTCTTGCAAAATGGTTCAGCAGCAGTAGAAATGTTGGAGAGAACCACGCCTATGAAATTCTTTTGGGCAAAAGGATATTCAGATTATTTTCCAGAAGTTGTAGGTGGTAAAGTCTTAGGAAGAACCTGCGAATGTCGTCCTTTCAATATGAACTTATTAGGAAAAGACACAGCAAGGTTTCGCCCCGGTCAACTTGAGGCACCTGTACCAGTTCCAGTGACAGGTTACGATTACAAATGGCTCAACTTAATGACAAAAACACCATTTAAGTCTATACCGATTATGCTGAAAAGAGGAATTCAGGGAATTGGCGGATTGTTGATTGGAAAACGATTAGTTGGTGGTGGTCAGGCACTGGCTTCAGGGATGTTTGCTGGTTTGCTTCGGTCAGGTGTACCGGTTTGGACCAATACTTCAATTACAGAATTATTGTTTGATGGTGATAAAGTAACTGGAATAAAAGCGGTTCAAAACGGAAAATTGGTTCAGATAAATGCGAAGAAAGGTGTGGTTTTGGCAGGAGGCGGATTTGATCATAATATGCTAATGCGCCACCAATACCAATCTCCCTCTTTAAAAAATGTAAGTTTAGGTAGCGAAGGCAATACAGGTGATACCATTCTGTTAGGAGAAAAGATTGGAGCAGAAATTACCAATATGACTTCAACATGGTGGTTTCCTGCTATAGCTCCATTAACAGAAGAAGGCGAACCACAAGTATTATTGGCAGAGCGTTCGCTTCCGGGATCATTTTTGGTAAACTATACGGGAAAAAGGTTTATAAACGAAGCGGTGGATTATATGAGTTTTGGACAAATCGTTTTAGAACAGGAAAAGTATGGAACGCCTATAAAAGATATGTGGTTGATTTTTGATCAGAACTACAGAAATAGTTATCTGCTTGCCGGCACACTTTTTCCGGGAATGAAAATTCCACAAGAGTGGTTTGATGCAAAAATTGCTTTTACGGCTGAAAATGCATCTGAACTGGCTCAAAAAGTGGGATTACCTGTCGAAGCGTTTACGGAAACATTTGGCAGGTTCAACACCATTGCAGCTACAGGAAAAGATACCGATTTTGGAAAAGGCAACAGCGCTTACGACCGTTATTATGGAGATCCAACACAAATGCCTAATAATTGTCTTCGACCGCTTTCTGGAAAATTATATGCGGTAAAAATCGTTTTATCAGACTTGGGAACATGCGGTGGAATGATGACAAACGAACATGGACAAGTATTGAAAACCAATCAGGCCGCTTTCCAGGGCTTGTACGCTTTGGGAAATAATGCCTCAAATATTTTTGGAAATAAATATCCCGGAGCTGGCGGAACCATCGGGCAGGGATTGGTATTTGGTTATATTATAGCACATCACGCAGCAAAAAAATAATAAGATATATGAGACTAAATAATAAGGTAGCAATAATAACTGGGGCAGCTTCCGGAATGGGGGAAGCTATGGCTTATTCTTTTGCCAAAGAAGGAGCAAAAGTAGTAGCGACCGATATTCAAAAAGATAAATTAGAAACTATTGTACAAAAAATCAAATCAGATGGTGGTGATGCCATTGCTCTAGTACATAACGTATCAAAACGGGAAGACTGGTTTGAAAAAGTACTTCCAGAAACAATCAGCGTTTTTGGAAAACTGGATATTTTAATCAATAATGCTGGGATTTCAGTGGCAGTTCCTTTTGAAGATCAAACCGAAGACACCTGGAAAAAAGCATATGACATCAACATAAACAGCGTGATGCTGGGAATGCAGGCCGCACTACCACACCTGAAAGAAAGAGGTGGGAGTATCGTGAATATTTCTTCGATTGCCGCTTTAACTGGAATGTCAGGCCCCGGAGTTTATACGGCTTCCAAAGGAGGGGTTTCAGCCATTACCAGAGCGGCTGCAGTAGATTTCGGACCTTTTGGAATTAGGGTAAATGCCATTAATCCGGGCTATATCTTAACACCTATGAGCGAGGCATTTTTGAATAGTCCAGACTATCAAGCCTATTTTCTAGGAATTATTCCTATGAAAAAATTGGGAATGGCTGAAGATATTTCGAATGCCGCATTATTCTTGGCATCAGATGAAGCAAAATACATTACAGGGGTAAATTTACCCGTAGATGGTGGAACAACAGTCAAATAATAAACCCCATTTATGTATTTTCACAAGCCAAGTTACTACAAATTAACCTGGCTTTCTTATATCCTCATTAATCAAAAAGTTATGCTAATGTATTGTTTTTGAAACGTGAACATAATTTCCTCTAATAACTTTCTCTTAAGTACTTAAATTTAATTGAAAATACAATTTCTACTCATTTTTAAGGGATAATTTCCTAAGCATCGCAGCACTCATTCCATCTGTATAAGCACCGTAAGCAGTGACCAAAATTCCCTTTAAGCCATCTTTTGAGGCTATTCCATAAACAGTAGATTCATCACTGGGGTTGCTATCTCCCTCATATCGGTAGACTTGCTCAATTTCAAAGTCATCAATAGTATATTTATTGTTGCCACAAATTAAGCAGTTGTCTTCAAGATTAAAATCTACATCGTAACCTTCCTTGCGAAGATTTTCAATCGCTACCAACACTGTGGCATATTTGTACATTACATTTGTCATATCATAATATTATTAAGTTACTATTATCCTATCGCTGTACTTTTAGAAATCCTCCTGCAACAAATCTTTTAATTTTCGGTGTTGTACGGACAAGTCAGCATACATTATTTTTAATCGGCTATTTTCTTCGTTTAAATTTACCAATTCTAAAAGGATATCGGATCTTAAATCCTTATATTTTGATTTCAATTCAAAAATATTTGTACCATATATACCATATTTCTCAAAAAGTTCCAGACCGGTTTTACCTGCGTTATAATCTTTCAATATATCTAAAACTGGATGTTCGTTTATTTCTTTACTATTCATTTTAATGGATATTGTCTATTACAAAATTCGTTATGATTAATGGTACTGGATATATACTTTTCCTTGATTAGTTTATGATATTTAATGTTGTTGAATATACTTTCTTAAAATATCACAAAAGAAAACCGAAATATCATAAAGTCTTATTTTTAGTAAATGCTGAATTTTGTTTTTTAAATATAATATAGAGCTTATGACACTGTTAATAAAAGGAATGGTGTGCAATAGATGTATGTATGTTCTTGAAAAAGAGTTAACTATTTTGGGTTTTGAAGTAGTGGATGTAAAACTAGGAGAAGCGATAATAAAAGATACAGTAGCTTTTTCGCAAAAACTGGGAGCAATCGAAGCGATGCTGAAAAGTAATGGCTTTGAATTAATGTATAATAAAAACCAAAAAGCAATAAACAATATTAAAGAGTTGGTTGATAATGGTATTAATATGCAATTGGAAAGTGGAATACCTACAAAATTTACAGCTCTTATAAGTAATAAGTTAAACAAGAATTACGATACACTGAGTGCATTGTTTTCTTCAGAAGAAGGAATAACACTTGAAAAGTACATTATTCACTGTAAGATTGAAAAAGTAAAAGAACTTTTGATGAATACAGAAATGTCTTTGACCGAGATTGCTAATGTATTAGGTTATAGTAGTCAGGCATACCTTTCCAATCAATTGAAAAAGCATACAGGCTTTACATCAAGCTATTTTAAACAGCTAAAGGATAGGGATAATCAAACTTTGATTCTTTAAATCAAAAGACTGAATTATTCACGTCCTGTTATTTAAGTTAAATGTAACTGTGAAGAGCTACTGATCATTCAGTAGCTCTTCGTTTTATGTCAATTATTACACCTTATGAAAAGTAAATTTCACAACTTTTAGCGGTCATTTCGTATAGCTGTTTGTATGTTGTAAACCGACCTTTGTCCCTGAAATCTAAAGTTAAAATAAACGTAACAAAATAAATGTAATGATGAAAACAGGTAAAATAGGTTTACTATTCCTTTTCCTAATAGGGATAGGTTTGATACAGAGTTGTAAACAAAAAGAAGAAAAACAATTAAAAGATGAGCCTCCGGTTGTAACAGTAGGTACGATCCAAAGTTCAGAAACAGAAGAATCTGTTGTTTATTCAGGTTCCATCGTTCCAGATAATATGACCACCGTGAGCTTCGCTGTTACCGGAACAATCAATAATGTGAGTGTCAATGAAGGTCAAAAAGTTAGTAAAGGACAGTTTTTAGCAAGTATAGATGCTACAGAATATGAAGCGGCCTTGCAAATAGCCAATGCTACATTAGAACAGAGCGAGGATGCATTCAGAAGGTTTGATGAATTGTATAAAAAAGGAAGTTTTCCTGAAAAAGATTACATCGATATCAAAACTAAAGTTGCACAGGCACAGGCAAATAAAAAAATTAATAAAAAGCGTATTGCCGACAGCCGTTTAATGTCGCCTACTAATGGAATAATTACAGTTAAATCAGCTGAAATCGGAGGTATGGCAGCACCAGGAGTGCCGGCTTTTACAATTGTTAAAACAGATCTTGTATACGCTCAGTTTTCAGTACCGGAAAGCGAAATAGGAAACTTCAAACAAGGTATGCAGGTAGAAGTAAACATACCTACACTGCAACGCAATTTCACAGGTAAAATCACAATTATCAATCCTGTCGCTGATGAAATTTCCAAAGCATATACTTTAAAAGTACGTCTTGACAATTCTGGAGGTATTTTAATGCCTGGGATGATTAGCGAAGTATCTGCAGGTATTCCGGCTAAAGTTAAACAAGTGCGTGTACCACTTACAGCTATCATAAACAATGTTGATAAAATCCCTCATGTGTATGTGATAGACAAGAATAACAATGCAAAACTGACAAGAGTTACTGTGGGTAAAATTGCAGGCGATGAGGTTATAATAACCAACGGACTTGATGAAAATCAAACTATTATTCTTGCCGGACAAAACAATGTGAAAGAAGGACAAAAAGTAAAAACTGAAACAGCCTCAGCGAAAGCGCCAACCGCAAAAACAGAATAATTTATGAAAAGAAAGATAAACCTCATTGAAGCGGCAATGAAATTTCCACAAGTACCGATAGCGATTACCGTTATCATGGTGCTTGCAGGTCTGATTTCATTATTGACAATGCCAAGAAGCGAAGACCCGCGTATAACAGTTAGACAAGGGCTTGTCGTTGCTTTTTATCCAGGAAGTGACGAAGAACAGATTGAGAAAGAAGTAACAGATAAACTGGAACAATATCTGTTCGGTTTTGAAGAAATAAAGAAGGAAAAAACACATTCAGAAAGTAAACCTGGGCAGGTTGTAATTACAGTTGAATTGCAAGATTACGTCAAGGATACTAAAAAATTCTGGAATACTTTACAGCACGGTTTAGATGCCAATATGCCTTTGATACTTCCGCGAGGCGTACAAGGGCCGTATGTGAACAGTGATTTTGGTGACGTGGTGGTTCAGATGATTGCTGTGTCTGCACCTGGACGTACATATGCCGAATTGGAAAATTATCTGGATGAATTGGAAGACGGTATTAAAACGATTCCTCAAGTTTCAAAAATAAAACGTTACGGAGGTCAGAAGCAACAGATATATGTCACACTTCGTGAAGATGTATTAAAACAATATGGTTTTGGCATCAATGAAATTGCTTCCACATTGAGCCAGCAGAATGTTACGATCCCAAGTGGAGATATTGAAATTGACAAAAATCGCTTATTGATTTTTACAGATGCTCAGTACCAAAATGAAAATGAAATCGGCAATCTGATTGTATATAGTTCTCCTCAAGGTGGTAATATCCGTTTGCAAGATATTGCCAAAATAGAACGAAGATATGAAGACCTAAAAAGTAAAATTACTGTAGCTGGTAATGATGTAATGATGCTTACTGTAGAGATGCAACCTGGTCAGAATATTGTTGACTTAGGTAAAGCATTGACCCAAAAAGTAACAGAAGTAAAAGAAGTTTTACCTGCAGATGTACAGGTCAATACCATTGTAGATCAGCCTGCTGTAGTAGATATGAACTTAGGGCATTTCTTTATTGAGTTTGCAATTGCCATTGGAGCCGTTATTCTGGTGGTAATGATTTTGCTTCCGTTTAGAGTAGCTACTATTTCTGCTATTGCGGCACCTGTAACCATTTTGGCAACATTTGCCATTCTGAATATGATAGGTGTAGAAATGCACCAGGTTAGTTTAGCTGCATTGATTATTGTACTTGGAATGGTTGTCGATGATGCCATAATTGTCGTAGACAACTATATAGAGAAAGTAGATGAAAAAGTACCATCATGGACTGCTGCCTGGCAAAGTGCAACACAGCTTATGGTTCCGATATTCACTGCGACACTTACTATTGTTCTATCATTCTTACCATTAGCATTTACACTAACAGGAATGACACGAGAGTTCGTACAATGGATACCAATTACGGTTAGTATAGCCTTGGCAGTTTCATTCTTAGTCGCGTTGTTTCTTACACCATATATGTGTTATCATTTCCTTAAAAAAGGATTGAAAAACCATGATGCACAAAAACCTAAAAAACGGAATTTCTTAGATAGAATGCAGGATGGTTTTGACAGAGCTATAGAGTTCTGTATGAAATATCAGAAAACGACTTTGTTTGCAGGTCTGGCGATTTTCTTCCTTTCATTTGTGGTAGGAAGCCAAGTGAAAACCGAGTTTTTCCCAATTGTGGAAAGAAATCAATTTAATCTTGAATTGTGGATGGACAACGGTACAAATATTCACGAAACAGAAGCAGCGGTTAAAAAGATTGAAAAGGAAATCGCAGGAGACAAGCGTATTGTTACCACAGCAAGTTTTATTGGTACAAGTTCACCACGATTTTATTCAACATATTCACCGGAAAACCCGCGAGAAAATTTTGCGCAAATATTTATCAATACAGAAAGTAATGATGCTACAAATGAAATGATAGATGAATATGTTCAAAAATTCAATAATTTCCTGCCAAATGGATATGTCCGCGTTAGACAGTTAAGTAAAAAACAACAGCCTGCTCCGATTGAGATCCGTGTGATTGGTAAAGATATTACGCAACAGAAAAAAGTAGCCAAAGAAGTAGCGACAATACTAGAAAACACAAAAGGAGCAAATTGGGTACGTACAGATTATCAGGATGATTATGTAGGTCTTAAGGCTGTGGTAAAAGAAGATATCGCGTTGCGATTAGGTGTTACCAAAGCACAGATTGCACAGGCTTTAGGTGCTAAAATAAAAGGTTTTCCTATATCACAAATGTGGGAAGGTAACAAAGCCATAGATATACTATTGCGTACGGACGAAGCTGACAGGCAAAATCTGGATGCTTTGGGAAATATGTACATCACCTCATCATTTGGAGCGAAAGTACCTTTAAAACAAGTGGTGGATTTACAACCTTCATGGCATACGGGAGCTATTGTACACCGTAACGGATTGCGGACATTAACTGTTTCTTCTGAAGCACAATTGGGTAGAAAACCTGCTGAAGTGTTCGCCGAGGCACAACCGAAAATCGATAGCTTAGAACTACCAAAAGGAGTTAAAATTGCCTATGGAGGAGAGTATGAAGATGGTCTGGAAAGCGGTCCTAAAATGGGAAAAGCTTTTATGATAAGTTTCGTGTTGATATTCTTAGTTCTGCTATTCCAATTCAAACGAGTGGGCAAAGTGTTCATCGTACTGGCATCATTCCCATTGAGTTTACTTGGAGCGATGCTGGGATTATTTCTTACAGGTTATGAATTTGGTTTTATGGCAATTATCGGTATTACAGCCTTATTGGGTATTGTAGTTCGAAACGGAATTATCCTTGTAGACTACGCTGATGAATTGGTGCGTGATCATGGACATACGATTAAAGAGGCGGCTCTATTAGCAGCTAAGCGAAGAATGCGCCCAATCTTCCTGACTTCTATGGCAGCAGCTATTGGATTGATCCCGCTAATGTCGAGTGGTTCTCCCGAATGGGGGCCGATCTCGAGTACAATATCAATAGGTATTTTAGTCTCTATGGTTACTACCTTATTTATAGTTCCGGTATTGTATAGCAGATTCGTAAAACCGTCAAAGAAATCCTTGAATAAAGGTATACACGATAAATATGATTTTCATCACGAAAGTTAATTGACAAAAAAATAAATCATGTTACAAAGAAAATATAAAACATTCGTAAAAGCTTTTGTATGTGCTCTTGCTGTTTTACAGGGAACAGATAACCTGTTTGCCCAACAGCAATTGAGCCTTGCAGAAAGTAAAGAGCTTGCATTGAAAAACAATCACAGGATTGGTAAAGCCAGAGAAGACGTAACTGCTTCCAGATCAGAGAAACAAATAGCAGACGTAACGGCAAAACCCAAAATAGATGCTTCTGCAACTGCATTTTACTTTGGTGAGCCTTTAAATACAATGCTTCCTGAGTACGGTTTCGCCCCAATGGTAAGTGTTACTCAACCAATTTATACAGGAGGAAAGATTAAGTACGGTAAACAAATGGCGGAAACCAATATAGAGATGAGCAATGCTCAGCAGAGATTGGTCGAAGACGATGTGTTGTTAGCTACCGAAACTGCCTATTGGATTGTAGTACAGGCTAAAGAAGAAATAAAAATGGAGAAACAAGTTAAAAGACAGTTAGCTTCCCATTATACTTTTTTAAATAATCAATTCCAGGCAGGTATTATTTATAAAAATGATGTGCTTCGGGCAAAAGTACTTCAAAATGAAAATGAAGCTCGATTACAGGCGGCTGAGAACAAACTAATATTAGCCAAAAAAAGATTAATCCAGTTAACTGGAATAGAAGAACAAACGGATATTGATGTAGTTGGTTCATTGAGTGATGATGAATTTAGAAACTATGAGATGTTACAAAGCGTACAAGTAAATCGTCCTGAAGTAGACTTAGCCACAAGTGCCATAAAAATGAGTGAACTTACAAAGAATATGCTCAGAGCCGATCTAAAACCGACAGTTGGCTTATCACTTAACGGAATGGCTGCCTTTGGAAAAGAAGGTATTAATTTTGGAAATCCAACCAAAAACAGTATGCTTACTTATTTCGGAATGTTAAGCGTAAAGATTCCCGTATTCGATTGGGGAAGTAAGCGAGAGAAAGTAAAGCAACAGGAAGCTAACATACGTTCGGCAGAATATGGATTGAGAGAACTTCAAAGCCAGATTAATGTGGAGATAGAACAAGCAACACTTAACCTTCAACTGCAGGCAAACAATATAGATTTAATGCAGGCTTCACTAATTGAAGCTGATGAAAATCTAAAATTAAGTAATGATCGTTTTCAAGCAGGAACTATCACTGGAGAAGATGTATTGATAGCAGAAACACTTTGGCAGCGTGCGTACAGCAGTATGCTGGATGCAAAAGTAAGATACAAAATTGCTGAAGCTGTTTATCACAAAGCCATCGGACAAATAAAACAGTAATCATTAACAATTAATGTAGAGGCTCAATATGCCTCTACATTTTTAAAATTGAAATTATGATAAAATGATACAAGAACAGCATACTGATAACCCAAAAGGTGTATTGATGATACCGGATATTTCAGGCTTTACAGATTTTGTAGTCAAGTCGAATATGTTTGTTGGAAAATATATAATAGAAAATTTACTTAAAGTAATAATGGACAGTAATATTCTGTGTTTTGAAATTTCTGAAATTGAAGGCGATGCCATTCTTTTTTATAAATACCAAAACATGCCAACATTTGAAGAGACATTAGTGCAGATAGAGCTTATCTACGGTAATTTTCAGAAGGAATTACAACGCTTATCTCAACAGTTAGCGATCGAAATACCTCTTTCTTTAAAGACAATAGTCCATTACGGTGAATTTACCCAGTACAAAATCGGAAAATTTGAGAAACTTTATGGTGCACCAGTCGTAGAAGCACACAAAATGCTTAAAAACCATATTGCAGAATATCCCCCTTATGCTTTGTTTTCAAATGCTTTTTTACAAGCCAATTTTGAGCAACCTGAGCAATCAACATTAGAATACGATAATTGCGAAGACTGTAAATATTTGCCCGAAATAGGCTACATTCACTATTTATAATACAGTAACCAGTAAATCTCGTAAATCTATCAAAGAATATTACAAGATGGAATAAAATCGACTTCTATACTTTTACATTGGATTTATTAGCTCATTTAATCCATAAAAGCAAGATGAAAAGTTTAGAAGAAAGGTTAGAAAAAAGAAGTATAAAACCAACATCAGTTAGATTATTAATTTTTCAGACAATGTCTGAATTTAAAAAAGCATTTAGCCTGACCGATTTGGAAACGGAACTAGAGACGGTAAATAAATCTACTATTTTTAGGACCTTGACCCTTTTTCATGACAACTTACTCATTCATACGATCGATGATGGTTCCGGCTCAATGAAATATTCAATTTGTAGTGATTCATGTATGTGCAATGTAGGTGACCTACATGTACATTTCAACTGTAACCGCTGTAAGAATACTTTTTGTCTTGAAAGTATTGCTATTCCACCGATTCAGCTGCCAGATAGTTTTTTATTGGAAAGTATAAATTTTGTAATGAAGGGAATGTGTAATGAGTGTTCGAGATTTTTTAAGAAACAAATAACTCCAAATAAAACCGCATTTTAAAAAACAGCCATATGTAAATATGGCTGTTTTGCATTTGCAACCAGGTTCCCAAATACTACAGCTAATTTTGTTGTGTAAAAATTCATAATATAGATATGGAAAATAGATATAATAATAACTCGAAAATAAAATCAGGTTACGTAGATAACCCAGATTTTGAGGTAAAAAAAATTGAATGTGTAGTTTCTGAAAAAGAAACAATGTATACCTATACATCAATACTTCAATCTATGTCATCACACCCTATAGCAAGAGCTATTTTTAAAGTGTTGCCATCTGTACAATTATCAGACTATAGAATTGAAAAAGTTGAAGAAATACAAGGAGGAATTAAAGGTTTTATTGATAATCATGAAGTAATTATTGGAAATCTTGAATTGATGAAATGTTACGATTTTTATTATGATGAAAGCTTGAATCATATCAATGAAAAGGTGATTCTTGTAATGATAGATGATAGATATACAGGCTGCTTTATAATGAAAGAGGTGTTAAATGACTAAATTTATTTTAAATAAATTGCTAATTACATAATCTTTTATAGATTTCATTCATGAGAAAAATAACTTATTTGTTAAGTTGAGTGCTATTATATTTTTTGTAAGTTTGTACCGACTTATTGGATGGATTATCAATCAATTAAAGTTTAAAATTAGAGAGGTGAAAATATTTGTATTTATATTCAGTGTTTATATGTTAGGGATGTCAATACTTCCCTGCACAGACGCTTTGTATGAATGTACAGCAAATAACAACCAGTTAGTAGAAATTGGACTATCACATGAAGATAATCATAAAACGGAACACAAAGATTTTTGTAGTCCTTTTTGTTCTTGCCAATGTTGTGGAACCATTACTGTAGCTATTTCGGATTTCAACATAACCGAAGTAGTATCCCCAAAACTTAAATTGAACGCTAAACAAAAGGTTTCTCTTAGAAATGTAAATCTCTATTCCCAATACTCCGGGAGCATATGGCAACCGCCAAAGATTAATGTTTAAAAAGTAATTACTAGTCTTTTCTCTTGCGCTTGTGAAGAATATTTCTTCGTGTGCGTCAGTAAAAATTATTGTACTATCATTTTAAATGATAGAAATCGTATATACTTTAAATATTAATACTAATCAAAAATGTTAGATAACATAATTAAATTCAGTATCAAGAATAAGCTCATTATTGGAGTAATGACTTTGCTGCTGATAATATGGGGCGTATGGAGTGCTACAAAACTTCCTATAGATGCCCAGCCTGATATTACAAATAATCAGGTACAAGTTATAACTCTATGTCCTACTCTAGCGGGGCAGGAAGTTGAACAATTAGTTACATTTCCAGTAGAGCAAAGTATTGTCAATCTTCCTGATGTGGAAGAGATACGAAGTATTTCCCGTTTTGGACTTTCAGTCGTTACCGTTGTTTTTAAGGATGAAGTAGACATCTACTTTGCTAGACAACTAGTTAATGAGAAATTGAAAGAAGCTGAGGAGCAAATTCCTGAGGGTGTAGGCACACCGGAACTATCCCCTGTTAGCACTGGCTTAGGTGAAGTGTATCAGTATATACTACATCCTAAAAAAGGTAGCGAAGACAAATATACCGCTATGGATCTGAGAACAATGCAAGATTGGATTGTTGCTCGTCAACTATATGGAACACCAGGAATTGCTGAAATCAATAGCTTTGGAGGGCTGCTGAAGCAATATGAAGTTTCTGTCAATCCAGATCGTTTAAGAGCTATGGATGTGAGTATTTCCGAAATATTTTCTGCATTGGAAACTAATAACCAAAATACAGGAGGTGCATATATTGACAAGAAACCCAATGCATATTTTATTAGAGGTGTAGGTTTGGTAAACACACTTGAAGATGTAGGGAATATTGTTGTAAAGAATATTTCAGGAGTTCCTATACTGGTAAAAGATGTAGCAGAAGTACGTTTTGGTAATGCCATTCGTTACGGTGCGCTCACCTACAACGGAGAGGTAGATGCTGTGGGAGGAATCGTCATGATGCTCAAAGGAGAAAACAGTGCCAAAGTGGTAGAACGTATTAAGGAGAAAATTCCGACAATACAACAATCTCTACCAGACGATATCGTTATCGAACCTTATCTCGACAGAACAGACCTTGTTGGACGTGCCATAGATACGGTTGAGAAAAATCTTATAGAGGGAGCTTTAATTGTAATTTTTGTCTTAATTCTGTTTCTAGGTAATTTAAGAGCTGGTTTAATTGTCGCTTCTGCTATTCCTTTGTCAATGCTATTTGCATTAGGTATGATGAGATTGTTTGGAGTGAGTGCCAATCTGATGAGTTTAGGAGCTATAGACTTTGGTTTGATTGTGGATGGTTCTTTGATTGTAGTGGAAGCAACAATGCATCATCTAGGGCTTAGAAAATCAAATAAGAGACTTACACAGGGAGAAATGGATGAAGAAGTGTTCGATTCTGCAAGAAAAATACGTACAAGTGCGGCTTTCGGAGAAATCATCATTCTTATTGTATACATCCCAATATTAACATTAGTAGGGATCGAAGGAAAAATGTTTACACCAATGGCTCAAACAGTCAGTTTTGCAATTATTGGAGCTTTAATTCTTTCATTCACCTATATCCCTATGATGAGTGCACTGTTCTTGTCAAAGAAACCTATCACAAAAAAGAACCTGTCAGATAAAATGATGGATTTCTTAAACAAAGTGTATCAGCCCCTTTTAGAAAAAGCTATTAGATTAAAATATGTAGTGATAGGATCAGCGGTAGGTTTATTTGCAATCAGCTTATTCTTATTTTCCCGAATGGGTGGTGAATTCTTACCGAAACTAGGTGAAGGAGATTTTGCAATGCATTGTATTCTACCTCAAGGGACTTCTTTAAGTCAAAGTTTGGAGACATCTATGCAAGCGTCTCGAATTCTGAAAGAATTTGACGAAGTTAAAATGGTGGTAGGAAAATCAGGTGCCGGTGAGATACCTACTGATCCGATGCCTCCGGAGGCTACAGATTTAATGGTCATTCTTAAGCCACAAAAAGAATGGAAAGAAAAAAAATCTTATGATGAGCTTTCAAACGAAATGATGGAAAAACTAGAAAGTATCCCAGGGGTTTTCTTTGAAGCTAATCAGCCTATTCAGATGAGATTCAATGAATTAATGACGGGGATTCGTCAGGATGTGGCAGTGAAAATTTTTGGAGAAAATCTGGATTCTCTATTGGTGTATGCTAATAAAGTTAATACTATAGTACAGACAATTCCGGGAGCGACTGCGCCACAAGTAGAAAGAGTGGATGGACTCCCTCAAATCAACATTGATTATGATCGGGCGAGAATTGCCAACTATGGTTTAAAAATTCAAGATATTAATGACATTGTGAGTACTGCCTTTGCAGGAAAAGCAGCAGGTGTAGTATATGAAAATGAGCGAAAATTTGATCTGGTAGTTCGTCTGGACAATGAGCACAGAACCTCTATAGAAGATGTAAGTAATCTATTCATACCAACGCCTAGTGGAGAACAAATTCCGCTTTCTCAAGTAGCTGATGTCAACTATAAATTAGGTCCAGCACAAATAAGCCGTGAAGACGGAAAACGTCGTATATATGTTGGCTTTAACGTTCAGGGAAGAGATGTTGCAAGTGTGGTGAAAGATATTCAAGACAAACTCGCTCAAGAAGTGAAACTTCCGAGCGGCTACTATGTAACGTATGGTGGTCAATTTGAAAATTTACAAAAAGCAAGCGATCGTTTACTCATCGCAGTGCCGATCTCACTTCTTCTAATATTTGTACTTCTTTACTTTACATTCCGTTCACTTAAAGAAGCGGCACTTGTATATGCTGCAATACCTATGAGTGCCATAGGTGGAGTATTTGCATTGTTGTTGAGAGATATGCCATTTAGTATTTCAGCCGGAGTTGGTTTTATTGCTTTGTTCGGTGTGGCGGTACTAAACGGAATCGTACTTATAGCAACATTCAATAGGTTAGAAAAAGAAGGTTGGGATGACATAGTTGCACGGGTAATTGAAGGAACCAAAACAAGGTTACGTCCTGTTCTAATGACGGCATCTGTTGCCAGTTTAGGTTTTCTTCCTATGGCTTTAAGTACCAGTGCGGGAGCTGAAGTACAAAAACCTCTTGCTACCGTAGTAATTGGCGGGCTGATTTCAGCTACAGCATTAACACTCTTTGTTCTTCCGCTACTGTATTTGGTATTTATGAAAACAAATAAAGCAATGAATAATAATAAAATTAAATCGATAACTCCAATAATATTATTGGGCATATTTTTAGGTCTCTCACAAAATATTCAAGCACAAGATATTTCCGCAGATAAAGCTGTCCGAATTGCATTAGAAAATAATTCAGGAATTAAATCTAAAGATTTAGACGTAAGGGCAGCTGAAAGTCTGAAACGAACAGCTTATGAATTACCGAAAACCGAACTAAATATTCAATACGGAAATAACGAAGGATTTGAATATAATGATGGAGTTATGATTTCTCAAAACATTCCTTTTCCCACACTATTTGGAGCAAAAAAGGATCTTATTAAAGAAGAAATTAAAAGCAAAGAATGGGCAAAGGCTCTTTCAGAAAATGAATTAAAGAAGCAAGTACGTACCTATTATTATCAGTTGGAGTATCTTGAAAATAATGCTAAAAAACTTCAATACCTTGATAGCATTTATCTTGATTTTATAAGAGTAGCTAACTTGCGATATAAGACTGGTGATATTGGTAAAATTGATGTAAGTACAGCAAACACTAAACGAGGTGAAATCAACCTTCTTGCTCAACAAAATGAGGTATTAAGAAAAAATGCATACCTGAATTTAAAAAATCTAATGCAGATTGAGGAGGATTTCACCATCGAAAAAGCACTAGAATATAAGCCTGTATTTATAAGTGACATAATAGATAATGATGCTGTTAGGAATCATCCAAGTATTCAATCTCTGTATCAAGAAGCACTTGTTGCTGAAAAAAGTAAAAAGGTAGAAAGAGCGAATGGATTGCCAGACTTTACTTTAGGTTACAGCAATATCTCATTGATTGGTGAACATAGCAAAAATGGTGTAGAAAAGTTTTATGGAAGAGGTCAAAGATTTGGATTTGTCGATGTAGGAATTTCTATTCCAATTTTTACAACCACAAGATCAAGGGTTCGTTCGTTGGAAATTCAAAAAGAATCTGCAGAAATGAATGCGCAATGGCAGGAAAATGTTTTGAAAACAGAAATGAAAAATGCCATGACTCAATATGAGCAAAATGTGAGTCAGTTTAATTATTTTATTGAACAGGCAATTCCGAATGCAGAAGAAATTATAAATGCTTCACGTTTGGGATATAGCACAGGAGACCTTTCTTATGTAGAATATCTGTATGCCGTTCAAACAGCTACTGATACCTATTTAAACTATCTTAAAAGTATACAGCAAATAAATGAATCTGTGATTGTTATCTATTCATTAACAAATAAATAAACAAAATGAAAGTCAATATAATAAAAGTAACATCGGTGTTAAGTATTATTCTAGCATCCTTATTTTTGATATCATGTGGAGGTAAAGAGCATAAAGAAGGAGATGGACATGACCACTCTACTTCCCAAGAATCATCAAAAGAAAGTCACTCAGAAGAGGCTGAAAATATAGCAACGTTAACTGAAGACCAGATAAAGACGGCAGGAATTGAATTAGGAAGTATTGAGCAAAAGTCTCTAACGGCATCTTTAAAAGCCATCGGTAAACTTCGGGTTCCGAATAAGAGCAAAGCTAATGCAACTTCCTTGTTTGGTGGAGTTATTAAAACCTTAACTGTTGAACTTGGTGATTATGTAAGAAAAGGTCAGGTGATTGCAACTATCTCTAACCCTCAGTTTGTTCAGTTACAAGAAGAATACTCTTCCATCCAAAGCAGAATAACGTTTGCAGAACAAGAGTTAGAGCGTCAGAGAGAGTTGAACGAAGGAAATGCAGGAGCTAAAAAGAACTTACAAAATGCTACTGCAGAATTAAGTACTCTAAAAGCTAGAAAAGCTTCATTACAGCAACAAATTCAGATGATGGGAATTAACCCCAACAATATTGCTAATAATAATTTTCGTTCAAGTCTAACGGTAACAAGTCCAATTGATGGTACCATCAGTGATGTATTTGCAAAAATTGGAAGTTATGTGGACGTTTCCTCGCCTATTGTTGAAATTATTAATAATAGCTCTATTCATTTAGATTTACAGGTTTTTGAAAAAGATCTTCCATTAATCAAGGTAGGACAGAAAATTAACTTCACTATTACTAATAATCCGCAAAAAAGCTATGCCGCTAAAGTAACTACTATAGGATCATCTTTTAGTGGAGAAAGTAAATCAATTGCTGTTCATAGTGAAATTATTGGAGACAAATCAGGTTTAATAGATGGAATGAATATCACTGGGCTCGTAAGTCTTGATGATGTGTTGACTTCTGCTGTTCCAAATGAGGCAATTGTGGAAGCGGATGGTAAATACTACATATTTATTAAGACAGATAAGGAACCGGAAGAACATAATGAGGGAGGTCATGACGATCATGGTCATGGTCATGATGAAGGAGAAGCAACACATGGGCATAAAAATGAAAAAGAAGCTTCTGAGCATGCTACCCAAGCAGCACAGAAATTGAATTTTGAAAAAATTGAAGTAGCAAAGGGTACTTCAAACATGGGATATACAGCTATTACTCCGGTTAAAGAGATTCCACAAAATGCTCAGATTGTAACTAAAGGTGCTTTTTTTATTAATGCTAAGCTTAGTAATACAGGTGGTCATAGCCATTAACATAATTTAAAAAAAATCATGAAAAATAATTTTGATGTAATCATTATCGGATCTGGACCAGGTGGCTATGTAACCGCAATCTGTTGTGCTCAATTAGGCTTAAAAACAGCTATTATCGAAAAATATGCAGTACTTGGAGGAACTTGTCTAAATGTAGGATGTATTCCTTCAAAAGCAATGTTAGACAGTTCTGAGCGGTACCATGAAATCAAGGATAACGTAAATGTTCATGGGATCTCTGTTGATAATTTGCAAGTTGATTTGGAAAAAATGATTGCCAGAAAAGCAGATGTTGTTTCTAAAATAAACGGCGGTGTAAGTTATCTGATGAAGAAGAATAAGGTTGAAGTATTTCAGGCAACGGGATCTTTTGTGGATAAAAACACCATTCTTCTGAAATCCGAAAACGAAGAAAAAACAATTACCGGTAAAAATATCATTATAGCGACGGGCTCTAAGCCCGCTTCGCTTCCGGGAATTGACATTGATAAAAAAAGAATCATCAGTTCTACCGAAGCGTTGGTTTTAAAAGAAATTCCGAAACATCTTATTGTAGTTGGTGGTGGTGTAATCGGAATGGAATTAGGTTCGGTTTACGCAAGATTAGGAAGCAAAGTAACCGTACTTGAATATACAGGAGGAATACTTCCGAGTATGGACAAAAAAATGGGAGTCGAACTTCAAAAATCTTTAAAAAAGAATTTAGGTTTTGAATTTTTGCTAAATCATAAAGTTACCGGAGCAACCAATAATGGTGATAATGTAACCGTTACTGCCGAAGATAAAAACGGTAATACCGTAGCAATTGAAGGGGATTATTGTCTAATGGCAATAGGTAGAAAACCTTATACAACAGGTTTAGGTTTGGAAAATGTTGGAGTTGAATTGACTCCACGCGGACAGGTTGCCACCGATAGCAATCTTGAAACCAATGTAAAAGGAATCTATGCCATCGGTGATGTTGTTGTAGGACCTATGCTTGCTCACAAAGCGTCTGAAGAAGGTGTTTATGTGGCAGAAATCATCGCTGGGCAAAAACCTCACATTGATTATAATTTAATTCCTGGAATTGTTTATACCAGTCCTGAAGTTTCAAGTGTAGGGAAAACCGAAGAAGAGCTGAAAACTGAAGGGAAAAATTACAAAGTAGGACAATTTCCTTTTTCTGCATCAGGAAGAGCTATCACAAGTGGTAAAACAGAGGGTATTGCAAAAGTCTTGACAGATGCGGAAACGGATGAAATTTTAGGTTTTCACATTATTGGTGAAAGAGCCTCTGATTTAATAGGTGAACCGACTGTAGCAATGGCATTCAGAGCTTCAGCAGAAGATATTGCACGCATTTCGCACGGGCATCCAACGTATTATGAAAACTTGCGTGAAGCTTGCCTTGATGTTGATAAGATAGCTATTCATATTTAAATGAAAATTCTACAAGCCTTAATGTTTTTTTAGTAGCAAATTAAGGCTTGTATCAGTTTTTCGGGGAGTCTGAAAAGCAGTTTTGTATTTGCAACCAGGTTCCCAAATTTAGATTATAATTTTGCTGTACAAATAGGAATTAGTTAAAAACGACTACTAATACAGTTTACTAAAAAAATAATAATTATGTCAAAAATATGTTGCAGCACCGATGATGGTGGCCTGGATCTTACGGGTAAAAAACCGCACAAACATAAATATGATACTCAAGGTAATCAGTTGTGTTGTGTGAAAACAGAAAAAATTTATAAAAATGCCGGTGCGGCAGATTTGTTGAAAGATGTCAATCACGACGATCACGACCATAGTGGACACGATCATGGCGATGGTGATGGACACGATCACGGTAGCCACGACGATCATGACCACAGCGGACACAATCACGGAAAGAAAAAAGGCGGACACGATCATAGCGATGGCGACGGGCACGACCATAGCCACGATTTAGAAGATAAAACAGCTCTTCAGTTGTTTACTCCGGCAATCATTTCATTGGTATTGCTATTGGTAGCCATTGGTTTTGATAATTACTTTCCACAAACTTGGTTTACGGGTTGGGTAAGGATTATTTGGTATGTAGTTGCTTATATTCCAGTAGGTTTACCTGTTATTAAAGAAGCGATTGAAAGTATTCGTTACAAAGATTTCTTTTCAGAGTTTTTCCTAATGAGTATAGCCACTATTGGTGCATTCGCTATTGGGGAATATCCAGAAGGTGTTGCAGTAATGTTGTTTTACGCCGTAGGTGAAGTGTTTCAAACACTGGCTGTATCAAGGGCAAAAGGCAATATCAAAGCACTATTAGACCAAAGACCTGACGAAGTTACTGTTTTAAAGGACGGAAAAGCAACCATTATTCAAGCAGAAGATGCGAATATTGGCGATATTATCCAGCTAAAGCCTGGAGAAAAAGTAGGATTAGATGGTGAATTGGAGTCAGAAACGGGATCTTTTAACACGGCTGCCTTAACAGGAGAAAGTAAGCCGGATACCAAATCAAAAGGTGAAACGGTACTGGCAGGAATGATTAATTTGAATACAGTTAGTCAGATAAAAGTTACAACAGCTTACACGGACAGTAAACTGAGTAAGATTCTGGAAATGGTTCAGGATGCAACTGCACAAAAAGCACCTACCGAATTATTCATTCGAAAATTTGCAAAAGTATATACACCTATTGTTACTTTCCTTGCTATCGGAATTGCATTGTTACCAGCATTGTTTGTTTCCGAGTATGTGTTCAGTGAATGGTTGTATCGTGCTTTAGTATTTCTTGTTATTTCCTGTCCTTGTGCCTTGGTTATTTCTATTCCACTAGGTTATTTTGGAGGTATAGGAGCTGCGAGTCGCAATGGAATCTTGTTTAAAGGATCCAATTATCTTGACATTCTAGCCAGTGTTAAGAATGTGGTGATGGATAAAACAGGAACAATGACAGAAGGTGTTTTTAAGGTTCAGGAAGTGATTTTAAAACCTGAATTTGACAAAACTGAAATTCTGAATTTGGTAAACGCGATAGAAAGCCATAGCACACATCCTGTTGCGACAGCTATCTATAATTATGTCGGTGAAATAGATAATAATATCAAGCTAGAAAATACCGAGGAAATAGCCGGTCATGGTTTAAAAGCGACTGTAAATGGTAAAGAATTACTGGTAGGTAACTTCAAATTATTAGATAAGTTTAATATTAACCATGATGCTGATACCGCAAATATTGTTTATACCGTAATTGCAATAGCATATGGCGGAAAATTCGTGGGTTATTTGACCATTTCCGATAGTATTAAGGTAGATGCTAAGATTACAATAGACAAGTTGCGTAGTATGGGTGTAAGAGCAGTTATGCTAAGTGGAGACAAGAGCGCTGTAGTCGAACATGTAGCTGGACAATTGGGGATTGATAGTGCCTACGGAGATTTATTACCGGAAGACAAAGTAAGTAAGGTTAAAGAAATAAAATCCAGAAATGGCAGTGTAGCTTTTGTTGGAGACGGTGTAAATGATGCGCCTGTTATTGCGTTGAGTGATGCTGGGATTGCAATGGGAGGATTAGGTAGTGATGCCGCTATTGAAACGGCTGATGTTGTCATTCAGGATGATATGCCGTCTAGAATTCCAATGGCTATTAACATCGGTAAGCAGACCAAGAAAATTGTTTGGCAGAATATTATTTTAGCCTTCGGGGTTAAAGCAGTTGTTCTTATTCTTGGTGCAGGCGGGCTGGCTACCATGTGGGAAGCCGTATTTGCAGATGTAGGTGTAGCTTTATTAGCTATTCTAAATGCGGTTCGAATTCAAAAGATGAAGTTCTAACTAAGAAGCTAGACTGCCGCAAGAAATCTTGCGGCAGTTTTTTTATCCTAAAAATATTTGTGAAATGGCTAAAAAACAATCACAATCTTCATTAAGCGAAGTACATAATTCTGTAGACACGACTGTTCCTGGTCAATCTCGCTGGCGAAGAGTTTTGGCTTTTTTTGGACCGGCTTATCTTGTCAGTGTTGGATATATGGATCCGGGCAACTGGGCAACAGGCTTGGCCGGTGGTAGCCAATTTGGCTACTCATTACTCTGGGTTTTAGTAATGAGTAGTATTATGGGCTTGTTGCTACAAAGCTTGTCTGCAAGGTTAGGGATCGTTCGAAATAGAGATTTGGCTCAAGCAAACCGGGAAACTTATCCTAAGAAGGTCAATTTTGTATTATATATACTTGCTGAAGTCGCTATTGTTGCGACAGACCTTGCAGAAATATTGGGGATGGCAATTGGTTTACAGTTGCTCACGGGAATGCCTTTGATTTGGGGTGTTGCTATTACAGCCTTGGATACATTACTGTTGATGACTTTGCAAAAATGGGGAATGCGCAAGCTCGAAGCCTTTATCATCGGTTTGATATTCGTTATAGGAATGTCGTTTCTTGTACAAATATGGGTAGCTGACCCTAATGTAGATGAAATTGCAACAGGACTGATACCACATATACAGAATGATACTGCATTGTACATTGCTATCGGTATTATCGGTGCAACGGTAATGCCACATAATTTATACCTACACTCTGCACTGGTGCAGACACGTAAATTTAATCGTGATGATGCCAGTATCAAAAAAGCAATTAAGCTCAATTTTTGGGATAGTGCCATTGCTCTAAATATGGCATTGCTTGTAAATGCAGCTATATTAATTCTTGCCGCTACAGTTTTTTATAAAACCGGACGTTCCGACGTGGCAGAGCTAAAGCAGGCTTATGAATTACTGCCACAGCACCTCGGAAGCGATTTTACAGCAAAACTATTTGCTGTAGCTTTGATTGCTGCCGGACAAAGCAGTACCATTACGGGTACGCTTGCCGGACAAATAGTAATGGAAGGTTATCTACGCTTTCGAATGAACCCTTTGTTGCGAAGACTTATCACAAGGTTACTTGCCATAGTTCCAGCGGCTTTGGTAATTCTCATTAATGGTGAAGGTAATGTCGATAGCCTGCTTATCTTCAGCCAGGTAGTGTTAAGTATGCAATTAGGTTTTGCGGTCATTCCTCTTATCCATTTTGTGAGCGATAAAAAGACAATGGGCAAATTTGCCATCAAGCCCGTAATAAAAATAGCGGCTTGGATTATAACCATCGTACTGGTATATCTCAACTCCAAACTATTGGTAGAAGAGGCTATCACTTTCTTTGCTACTTCAGGTAATATAGTCTGGAAAGGATTAATCATTTTGGGTGGGATTGGTTTTATGATCTTGTTGGTATATACCACATTATATCCTTTGTTTAGCAGAAAAGCGTTTTGTGAAATAACACCGCATGATAAACCTGAACCTTTGCAATTAAAATTTTATGCTTCATTTAATAAAATTGCCATTACTGTCGATTTCAAACAACTTGACCAAAAGGTTATCAACTATGCTATTACACAAGGTGGAAAAGATTGTACCTATACACTTATACACGTTGTAGAAAGTGTTGCCTCTGCCTCCCATCTTCAAGATAGTACAGATGAAGAAACGGTAAAAGATCGCGAATTTTTGGACGAATATGTAAAACAACTACAACAACAAGGCTATCATGCAGAAGCAAAGCTTGGTTTTGGAAAAACAGCCGACAGCATTGGAGAGATTGTAAATAAATCCGGGGCAGAGCTTATTGTAATGGGTGCACATGGGCATAAAGGATTAAAAGATCTATTGTATGGTGCAACGATAAATCAAGTACGCCATTTAGTAAAAATCCCAGTACTGGTTATTCCAGCAATAAAAGACAATTAGAAAGATCAGAAATCAGTAAAAATCATAAATTAAACAAAAAATCGTACAATAATCGTAAATGTTATTTTAAATAGCTTTAAAGAAAGATTTAATAAGGTTTAACCGTAAAAAGTAATGCTATGACATATGATGTAATTATTTTAGGAAGTGGTCCAGGAGGCTATGTAGCAGCTATTAGAGCTTCACAATTGGGGCTTAAAACAGCCATTGTAGAAAGGGAAAGCCTAGGAGGAATTTGCTTAAACTGGGGGTGTATTCCTGCAAAGGCTTTAATGAAATCCGCAGAAGTATTTGAATATCTTGCTCATGCAGAAAACTATGGAGCAAAGGTAGATGGGTATTCTGCAGATTTTGCTGCCATTATAAAACGAAGCCGCGGTGTTGCTGACAAAATGAGTAAAGGCGTTCAGTTTCTGATGAGAAAGAATAAAATTGATGTCATTAGCGGTGTTGGTAAAGTTATCTCCAAAAATGAAATAACTGTTAAAGTATCAGACGGAAAAACAGCAACTTATCAGGCAAAATACATCGTTCTTGCTACAGGTGCACGAGCTAGAGAATTGCCAAATCTTCCAATAGATGGCAAAAAAATCATTGGCTATCGTGAGGCAATGGTATTACCTGAACAACCCAAATCCATTATCATTGTGGGAAGTGGAGCGATAGGTGTAGAATTTGCCTATTTCTATAACAGTATAGGTACTAAAGTGACTGTAGTGGAATACTTGCCTCGTATTGTTCCTGTGGAAGATGAAGATATTTCGAAAGAATTGGAAAAATCATTTAAGAAAAAAGGAATTGAAATAATTACCAATGCTTCTGTAGAAAAAGCAGATGTTTCAGCTACGGGAGTAAAAGCTACAATTAAAAAGACGGATGGTAGTGGCGAACAGGTATTGGAAGCGGATATACTGTTAAGTGCTGTAGGCATTGTAACAAATCTTGAAAATATTGGTATTGAAGAGTTAGGGATTAAAACAGAGCGTGGAAAAGTGCTGGTAGATGAAGGGTGTAAAACCAATATAGATAATATATATGCAATCGGCGATATTATTCCTGGCCCTGCATTGGCTCACAAAGCGATGAAAGAAGCTGTAATTTGTGCCGAAGCTATAGCTTTTAAAGAAAGTAAATACGACCATCAACCAACGCCTTTAGATTACGGAAATATGCCAGCATGTACCTACACCGGACCTGAAATTGCTTCAGTTGGTCTTACCGAAAAGCAGGCACGTGAGGCGGGAATGGATATTAAAGTAGGCAAATTTCCATTGATGGCAAGTGGTAAAGCGAGTGCAGTAGGTGCTACTGATGGTTTTGTAAAAGTGATTTTTGATGCCAAGTATGGAGAATGGATTGGTACGCATATGATTGGCTATAATGTAACGGAGTTGATAGCTCAAACCACAACTGCGCGTAAATTGGAAACAACATGGCACGAGCAATTGGATACTATCTTTCCACATCCAACTATGAGTGAAGCCATAAAAGATGCTATTGAAGATGCCTTAGGTGAGGCAATACATCTATAAATACAAAATACTATTTTACATTTATCTTTAAATTGATTGATTATGAAAAACAGACTAAACTGTTGGAAGTGCGTACTGTTACTGTCTTCACTTCTCGGATTGTTGATAAAGATCTAAAATTCAGATTTGGTAATTTTTAAGAAGGCAGATATTTTCATCTGCCTTTCTTCTATCTATTAATTCAATTATTAAAAAAGTCACGGAATATAAAACGTGACTTTTTTAATAAGAATAAACGAAATTAGTCTTAATTTAGTGTAGCTACTAGTGAAACCTCTAATTTATAAGCTTTTCCTACCGGACACATAGCTTTTGCTTGTTCAGCATAGTTTAAAAATTCTTCTTCATTCAAGCCTGATATTTTTGCATTTAGCACCAAATCAGAGTTCGTAATATCGAAGCTGGTTGCTGTTATTGTACAAGATGTTTCTAAAGATTCTGCCTCAATCCCTTTGCTTGTAAGTATATAGTTTAACGTCATTGTATAACAGGCAGCGTGTGCTGCGGCCATCAATTCTTCTGGATTTGTAGCGGTATTTTCTCCTTCAGATTTATTGTGTTTAAAAACACTGCTTCCAATGGCTGAATGTGCCGCATCGAAATTACCGCTTCCATTTTTAAAATTACCTTGCCACTTAGCTGTTACTTTTGCTTTCATTTTTAAATTTGTTTTAAATTACTTGACAAAAGTACTATCTAAAAAACGTGTCATCAATGCATATACTTCATTCTTAATAGGACTTTTTTCCTTCAACGAACTCTTTAAAGACCGTTTCGGAAAGAAAGGGGTGGTAGACCCGTTTGAGATTTGAAAAATCGCACAAAATAGGAGTAGTCTTCATACCCGAGATAATCAGCAATTTCTTTAATGCTTAAGGTTGTATTGGCAAGTAACCTTTTAGCCTGAAGAATAATTCTTTGCTTAATAATGATGCTTGGTGCTACCTGTTTTTCAGATACAATTTTTTTATTGAGGTTTTTAGGTGTGATATTCAGCATATTTGCATAGTCAGAGACATTATGGTGCTTTCGATAATGAAGCTCGACCAATTGACTGAATTTTCTGGCTAACTCCTTATCATATGAAATGATTTGACTGTCATTATTTGATTTTATTAAAGTTCTGGTTGCTGAAATGATTATTTGTTTGATGTATGTTTTTATCATTTCTTCAGCCCAAAAATCTTTTTGATTAATTTCTCTTTTTATAGACGAGATTAGTTTTAAGAAAAGTATGTCCAGATTCGTCGACAAATTTAGATAAGGCATCTCGAATACATTATCAAAAAGGAGCCCGTCACAGGCAAGCTCTTTATCATGGAAAGCTATGCAATAAAAATCAGGATTGAAATAAATAATACTTCCTCTAGATTCCTTGGATATTTGAAAATGCTGACCAATACTGAAGAAAAGCAAGACGTTTTCTGTAAAGCTGTACTCTACGAAATCCACAATAATGCTACCGTTTTTCTCCATATAAATGATTTTATAGTAATCTTCCAGCAGCGTATTGCTATTTATCCTATTTCCAGATTTATCATCAAAATCCAGATATCCTATCGATTGGTTTTTATTTAATCCGGCATCCATTTTTTCTCTATCTATGAATATTTGTTCCAACGTTTGTCCCAATAACAAAGCCCTGTTTTTTTAGGGCTTTGTATATATTAAACTAAAATTACACATTATACATTACAAGGTACCTCTGCGTTCCTGTTCTCTTTCAATTGATTCAAAAAGAGCCTTGAAGTTTCCTGCACCAAAACCTCTAGCTCCCATTCTTTGAATAATTTCGAAAAAGAATGTAGGCCTATCCTGAATAGGTTTTGTAAATATCTGTAACAAATAACCTTCTTCGTCAGCATCTATCAGAATTCCCAGTTTTTGCAATTCATTTAAATCTTCCTTGAAATTGTCGGCATGAGCTTTGATGCGATCAGGTATAGCATCATAATATGCCTGTGGCGGAACGGATAGGAACTCTACACCTCTTTTTTTCATTTCTTCTACCGTTTTAATAATATCATCGGTAGCCAAAGCTAAATGCTGTACACCGGCGTCTTCATAAAAATCCAAGTACTCTTCTATTTGAGAACGCTTTTTACCTTCAGCAGGCTCGTTAATCGGGAACTTAATTCTTCCATTACCATTTGCCATAACTTTTGACATTAGGGCAGAATATTCAGTAGAAACCTGTTTATCGTCAAAAGATAAGAAATTAACAAATCCCATTACATCTTCAAACCATTTTACCCATGTATCCATTTCGTTCCATCCTACATTTCCAACCATATGATCAATAAATTTCAGACCAACAGGTTCCGGATTATAGTCTGATTCCCATTTCGTAAATCCAGGTAAAAAGATTCCTTTGTAATTTTTACGTTCTGTAAACATAAAAACCGTTTCACCATATACAAAAACACCCGCTTGTATTGCTTCTCCATTTTCATCTTTAGTAACGGTAGGCTCCATAAATGGCTTAGCTCCACGTTTGGTAGTTTCTTCAAATGCACTTTTGGCATCCTCCACCCATAAAGCAACTACTTTTATTCCGTCTCCATGTTTTTTCACGTGTTCCCCGATTGGAGAAGAAGAGTTAAGTGCAGTGGTCAATACAATACGGATCTTGTCTTGTTTTACCACATAGGATACCTTGTCTTTTACTCCGGTCTCTAATCCTGCATAAGCTTCAGATTGGAATCCATAAGCCGTTTTGTAATAATGCGCTGCCTGAAGAGCATTACCTACATAAAATTCTACATAATCAGTTCCTAATAGTGGAAGAAAGTCTTGTGCTCCTTCAAATATTTTTTCTAAACCGTATTCAACGCTTTTTAATTTATTTGTCATTGTTTTTTATTTTTATAATATGATTTTGATACATGATTTGTGTACACTGGATGAAGTGTAGTTGTATTTAGAACTTGTATCCCAGCTATAACATAGCACGATGCAAAACCGAAAGAAAGGTTTTGATAGACATTTTATAATTAGTTAGTGTTATTCTTTGGTAAATTTATTTCACTTATTTATAACAAACATTATAATCAGTAAAAGTCATAAAACAAACCAGAAATATTACAAGTGGAACTATTTTTGGTAAATAATCAGTAAATGTCATAAATCAAACAAAGAATATCACAACCAATATTACCTGTTATCTTATGAACTTTGTACTCAAGAAATACAATTAAAAAGTTCAAAACAATGGAAAGCAAAAACCTTCAATTCAAGACAAACCTTAACTGTGGTAACTGTGTTGCTAAAGTACAGGGTGATTTAGATAGCGCTAATGGTATCAGCGAATGGAATGTAGATACTGCAAATAGTGATAAAATCCTTACGGTAAAATCAGAAGGAATTAGCGAAGACGAAATCGTTACAATTATTAAGAAAAAAGGGTTTAAAGCCGAACCTATTTCACAATAATATAATAAGCAATTCATTAATCATAAAAAAGAGATAAAAAATGAAAAAGTTAATAATAGCAATAACCGTAATGTTGTTTGGATTTTCTGCTTTTGCACAAAACACAAGCAATCTGTTAAACAGTTACATCAGTGTAAAAAACGCTTTAGTAAGTAGTGATAGCAAAGCAGCGAGCACCGCAATTTCGGTTTTCAACGATGCAGTAAAAGGTGAAGATAATTTTTCACAGAAAACCGATCTATTAAAAGCTACAGAAAAATTAAACAAGGCTGGAAACAATATTGAAAAGCAAAGAGCAGCTTTTAACGATGTTTCTACTATAATGTGGAAACTGGTAAAGTCGTCCGATAAAGTAAATCAACCTGTTTATTATCAGTATTGTCCTATGAAAAAAGCATATTGGTTGAGCAAAGAGAAAGATATTAAAAATCCTTATTATGGTTCATCAATGCTTACTTGTGGTAAAGTTGCAGAAACTAAATAATAAAAACCTTTAAGGCATTGCTCAGGGAACAATGCCTTTTAATATTTGTATAACCAATGCGATTTTTAAAATGAATAATAAAAAATTTCTTCACAAAAAGTTGTTGCTGCTAACTCTGTTAGCGCTCTTCATATCACAGGTCGGTATAGCCCAAAAAGTAGTACGTTACGATTTGTATGTAAAAGATACCATCGTAAACTATGCAGGCAAAGAAAAAAGAGCAATCGCTGTAAATGGGCAAATACCAATGCCAACACTTGAATTTACTGAAGGCGATACGGCAGAAATAGTGTTACATAATCAACTTAAAGAAAGTACCTCATTGCATTGGCACGGATTATTTCTGCCCAATAAAGAAGATGGCGTTCCTTTTTTAACGCAAATGCCCATTGAACCTGGTGAAACCTTTACGTATCGTTTCCCTATTATTCAAACGGGAACGCATTGGTATCATTCTCATTCAGGATTGCAAGAGCAGATTGGTATGTATGGGAGCTTTATCATGCATAAGAAAGCTGATGATAAAACATTTAGAAAAGGGATTGACGATTTGCCAGAAATACCCATTATGTTAAGTGAATGGACAAATCTTAAGCCGGAAAATGTTCATCGCATGCTACATAACGCAAGCGACTGGTTCGCTATACAAAAGGGAGCAACTCAAAGTTATGCGGAAGCTATTCGTACAGGAAATTTCAAAACAAAACTGAAAAATGAATGGAAACGTATGATGGCGATGGACGTAAGTGATGTTTACTACGACAAAGTATTGATGAATGGAAATCATTTGACAGATTTGAAATCGATAGATGGTAAATCTCTGAAAGCAGGTGATAAAGTACGTTTGCGCATTTCTAATGGAGGTGCATCGTCCTACTTCTGGTTAAGATATGCTGGTGGTAAAATGACAGTGGTGGCTAGTGATGGAAATGACGTAGAACCTGTAGATGTTGATCGTCTAATAATTGCGGTTTCAGAGACGTATGATGTGGTGGTTACCATTCCTGAAAACGGTAAAGCTTATGAGTTCATGGCTACAACAGAAGATCGTACCCAATCTACCAGTTATTTTATCGGGAATGGAGAGAAAACAATGGTTGGTGCCATGCCTCGTCTTAAATATTTTGAAGGTATGAAGATGATGAACGATATGATGAAAATGAATGGAGACCTTGATGATATGGGAATGAATATGAGTTGGAATCAAATGGATATGAATGTCGTTATGTATCCAGAGATTACGGGCGAGGAAAAGAAAAAAGGAAAGAAAATAGACGAAGCAATGGATCATAGCAAAATGGATCATGGAGATATGAACATGAAGCAAAGTGCTGAAAAAACCGATCATAGTCAAATGAACCATGGTGAGATGAATATGAATGAAGATCCAAATCGCTATAATGCGAATGCATTAAGCGAGATTGTAACGCTTAATTATGCCATGCTGAAATCTCCAAATAATACTGAACTACCTAAAAATGCACCCGTAAAAGAATTGAAGTTTACATTGACCGGAAATATGAACCGTTATGTATGGAGTATGGATGATAAAGTACTATCTGAAAGCGATAAAATACCTGTAAAGAAAGGCGAAGTATTGCGCATTACACTCTATAATAATTCGATGATGCGACATCCTATTCACTTACACGGATTCGATTTTAGATTACTAAACGATAAAGGAGAAAACGCTCCGATGAAAAACATCATTGACATTATGCCGATGGAAACCGATACCATTGAATTCCTCGCAAATGAAGAAGGTGATTGGTTTTTTCATTGTCATATATTGTATCACATGATGGCAGGTATGAACAAAGTTTTTGCTGTGGGTGATTATAAAAACCCTTATTTGCCCAATAAGGATAAAGCCTATAAAATGTTACAGCGTGAAAGTAATATGATCCATTTTATGGCTCAGAATGATTTTGCGACCAATGGTAATGACGGTGAAATGATGTTTATGAATGCTCGATATAGTTTGGGTACAGAATGGAGATTAGGTTACAATGATATGCACGGTTACGAAGTGGAAACTCATTTTGGTCGTTATATAGGAAAAATGCAATGGTTGATGCCTTTTATTGGTTTCGACTGGCGTTATCGTAAAATGGGAATGGATGAGCATGAAAAAAATCTTTTTGGACAAGTAAATAAAAAAGATAAACGAGGAGCATTTAGTCTTGGTGTTATGTATACCTTACCTATGTTGGTTAATGTACAAGCGGAGGTATATCACGATGGTATTTTTCGTGTTTCGCTAATGCGAGAGGATATACCTCTTTCCAAAAGATTGCGAGCAGGGTTTATGGTAAATACGGATATGGAATATATGGCAGATTTGCGATATATCCTTACAAGACATATCGGTGTGAGAACACATTATGATAGCGATATGGGCTTTGGAGTAGGTTTATCAGTTAATTATTAATATTAACAACAAAGGGAAATAAAAAACGGTTATTACATTACGTCATAACCGTTTTTTATTTTACACAAGTACGGAATAATCAGTAAACCTCATAAATCAAACAAGAAATATCACAACAAGAAGATTAAACTAATTTGACAATTTTGTATTGTAAATTTTTAAGATTATGACAGCTAAAATAAAATGGAATAATGTATACCTCTTGTTTTTATCACAAGCATTATTTCAGACCGCATCGATATTAGTCATTACACTTTCAGGAATTGTAGGAATGGTTATGGCTTCTGATAAAAACATGTCAACCATTCCAGTTGCGATGATTACAGTTGGCGCAGCAGCTATGATGATTCCAGCGTCAATAATTATTAAAAATTTAGGTCAAAGGAAAGCCTTTATGATTGGAACATTGATAGGCGTTCTTGCTGGCTTAGTTTCTTGGTATGGAATTGTTCAGAATTCGTTCTGGATTTTTGCTATTGGAAATATGTTGATTGGCGCTTATCAAGGGTTTTCACAGTATTATCGTTTTGCGGCTGCAGATTCTGTGCCGGATAATGCAAAGAGTAAAGCCATTTCTTTTGTGATTGCCGGAGGTGTCGTTGCAGCATTTGCGGGACCTAATTTGGCAAGATTTACACAGCATTTGGGAAGCATGCCTTATGCATATTCTTTTTTTTCTATTGTACTTTTAAGTGTCTTGGCATTTGGAGTAGTTTCGTTACTTAAATTTCAAGCAAAGCCGGTAGCTCGAAATAATGAATCTTTAAAAAAAGGTCGTTCATTAAAAGAAATTTTCAAAAGTAAAGATGCCGTTTTAGCTGTGCTTTCATCAGCTACAGCTTTTGCGGTGATGGGAATGTCTATGACGGTTACGCCTATTGCAATGCATGGTTTCGGTCATAGTTCTGATGATTCGGCAACTGTAATTCAATGGCATGTGTTAGGTATGTTTTTGCCCTCATTTTTTACAGGCATCCTCATTCAGAAATTTGGAGTTTATAGAATCATTACAACTGGATTGTCGATTTTGTTTCTCTATATTTTCATTGCTCTTTCTGGTACCGATTTTACACATTTCGTATCGGCATTATTTATTGTTGGTTTAGGTTGGAACTTCTTGTTTATTGGTGGATCCGCATTATTAACACAAGTATATAGACCTGAAGAGAAAGAAAAAACACAAGCATTTCATGACTTCACGGTTTTTGCAGTAATCAGTATTGCCAGTTTTTTTGCAGGAAGTTTATTTAATAATTGGGGCTGGAATGGCATTAATATTGTTTTAATTCCAATGCTTCTTATTACATTAATTGCGGTAATTAAAATTACAATGACAAATAAGAGCGCGCACGAGAATCAGTAAAAATCACAATTATCTTCCAAAAAATCGTAACTAATAAAAACGAAATAATAAGGAACTTTGTAATTAGAAAAGAATCAAGTTATAATATCAAAATAATTAACGTTTTAAAAAAAAATATTATGAATACACAACATCAATCCAGCAGCGAAAATATATTTATTTGCCCTATGCACCCAGAAGTCAAAGGGAATAAAGGTGATAAATGTTCAAAATGTGGAATGAATTTAGTTCCAGAAAATAAAGGAACAGCAAAACATTTTGATGTGATTATATCTTCTGAACCTGAAGTTATTGAAGCAGGGAAATCGACGCAGTTTAAAATCATTGTAAAGAACGAAGATAAAGTTGTGTCATTAGAAGAAGTACATGAAATGAAAATGCATCTTCTAGTTGTGAATGAAGAACTAACTTGGTTTGACCATATCCATCCCATTGAACAAGAAGACGGTTCTTATCTTATTGATGAAATATTTCCAACTGCTGGGGACTACTTATTTTTTGTAGATTATAAGCCTGAGAACGAGGAAGGGAATGTTTACAAACATTCGTTAAATGTAGTAGGAAATACTACAGAAATAGCACAGTTAGATACAAATGCAAAATTTGAATCGGAATCAGATGGTTATACTGCCAAATTATTGAATGGTGCAGATTTGAAAACAAATACAAGCCAGCCATTGCAATTTGAGATTCTAAAAAATGGTAACAAGATTAATGACGCTGAATTGCAAAACTATTTAGGAGCAAAAGCTCATATTGTAATGATAAGCAAAGCTGAAAAAGAATTTTTGCATATTCACCCAATGTCTAATGAAAGTTATCAGATTTATGCAGAAACACTGATCAAGAAACCAGGTTTATATAGAATGTGGATGCAATTTAAGATTAGTAATAAAGTGCACACTGTAGATTTTACGGTACATGTTGCTGAGGGTAACAAAACGAGCGAAGGTCATAATCATCATCACAAACACTAAAAAAAATCAGTAAAAATCGTAAATCAAACAAGGAATATCATAATAAAAAAAATAAGAAAATACAGAATTTTGTAGTATAAATATACATTATAAATAAATTAAAAAATGGAAAATAAAGAATTTCAATTCAAGACAAACCTTAATTGTGGAGGATGTGTATCAAAAGTAAAAGCAGATTTTGACAGTGCGGAAGGTATCTGTGAATGGAATGTAGATACAGCTAATAATGATAAAATCTTAACTGTAAAATCAGAAGGAATTACAGAAGATGAGATCATCGCTATCGTTAAGAGAAAAGGATTTAAAGCAGAACCTTTAGCAGAGTAATTTATCACTCTATATTTTATCCTGAGAGTGATAATGGATAGTATTCTTTTAAATAATTGTACTATCGCAATTTAAAATGAGGTAATTTATTGTAGGATGCCTGCAATTATTACCTCATTTTATTTTTTATGCCAGTTTTTAAATTTAAAATCCTTGTTTTAATGATAGATTATTGCCATTCTTTGATGAATGAATTGGATGATAGAATAACTGAACTGACTTACGAGCATAGCAATAACTCGTTAGAGTTGTATGAAAATGCTATTGTATTAGTTTTACAAAGGCTTGATTCGGCAAAGGAATATGTCAAGAAAAAAGGATTCAAAGATGAAGATGAAGAAATATTCTTTTTCAAACAACTTAAACCTCAGTTAGTTTCAAAATTGATATATTTAAATTCTATATATAAAATTGAAACAAAACGGCCCAGAGGAGGTGATAAAATTATTAAACAATATCTCAATCTTGAGCTTAGTAAGATCAAGCGTTTTTTTGATGCTAATTTGGAATTTTATAAATACTACAGAACTAATAGCACCCATTTAGATAAAAAATACTTTATCAGAGGAAATCATGATATAAAATTAAGCTTAGATACTTATTATTTTGAAGCAGATCATAAATTTGCAACCTCACACGATTATAAAGTAGCTAAAATTATTGCCAACGATTTAATACAGGTATATCTTGAAGACCAATTGAATAACAATAATAAAAAACATATATCAAAAAATTTAAGTTTAAATTGGACTGGTAGTAAAACAGCTTTGGTTGAGTTAATCTATTCTCTACATTCCAATGGTTCAATTGAAAATGGTAATATTGATATTAAGGTTATAGCAAAAACATTTGAGAATATGTTTAATATTGATTTAGGAGACTTCTATCATTCTTATTTAGAATTAAAAGGAAGGAAGATAAATCGAACCAAATTTCTCGATAGTCTTCGCGATGCACTTATCAAAAGAATGGATGAGCAGGACGAAAAATGAAAACAGAGTTTAAATGTGTGACATTTCATACACTAAATGAAGTTATGTATGTATAGTTATATAAAAATTAAATGCTGTAAATACAATTTACTAAATTATTACCAATAACATTTTTAGCGTTTATAGAACTCATATTATTTGCAAATACTGATTAAATTAATCTTTTATGCTTTAAAATTGTCTTATAATTTTAATTAAAGTATTGGCATAGAGTTTTTTATAAATTATTTCGAAATTTTCGCAACGAAATTGTTGCTTTGTATTACTATAAATGCATATTTTTGCACCGTTAATAAAAAAAGATAAAGTTCATTTACTTGAATTTTCTATGATATTAAAAGTCAATATCGGACAACAACAGTTTTAAATCATTAATAAAATGGTTCGAAAATTGTCCCGACAGGACGACGAATTTTAGTAATAGAATTTTGGATTGGTCCAGTAGCTCAGCTGGATAGAGCAACTGCCTTCTAAGCAGTAGGTCTCAGGTTCGAATCCTGACTGGATCACAATCTAAAGAAAACCCATACTGATTATCAGTATGGGTTTTTTGTTTATTACTGCTTCAATACAATCAAATTTTAAGCAAAATTGTAAATCACTATTTTCAGTGAGATGCTTTCTGTAAAGTTTACTTATTTTTATTCAAATAAATTGTATGAATCAGCCAACCAAAATCAACATATCAAGAGTATTTATAGGATTGACAATATTCTTCTTTCTATGCTTTATTGTTATGTATAGTATTGATGGAACTGAAATAGCAAGAAATCAAAATTTTATGTTCGATTTTATAGCTATTACTGGATTTGGGTCTTTTATTTTATGTCCACTTTTTTCAGTAATATCCATTATTTTTAACTATAAAAATAGGATATTATATCTTGTATTACTTTTAAGTTTTATTCCTTTTTTTGGAATTTTAAAACTATTTGAAGGTGCTAATTTCGGAGGAAGTTTTTAATAAATTTTCGTCTTTTATTGATTTTTCAAAAAACGAAGATTCATAAAGATACTAAAAAGTTAGAATAATTATAAAAAAAACATTTTTTGTGTCCGTATTTGTCCTATCATTATTTATTCAATTAGTAAAAAGAAAAATTCTTTTTTATGCCTCTATTTATCATCGTTTTGAGCGATATGAATTTTTAGTTGTTTTTTAGTTTGTTCGATTGTTGTTCGACCATTCTTCGACCGTTGTTCGACGAAACGGCATTTTCGTCGAACAACGGTCGAAGAAACCTCGAAGGAAAGTAGGAGAAAAAATGTAGAATTCTATTTTTTCAACAATGGATATTGTGTTGTTATTTAATTGTGTTTTTAGAGAAAATTATTTCAGCATATTATTGTAAAAAATCTTTTCCTTTTTCACTCAATTGTTTAAAGTTAATTGCAGGAATAGTTGGATTCAATTCAGATTTGAAATTGGTAACACTTGGCGTTTCAAAAAAATCTAATTCGTATAAACCATCTTCCACAAATTGACAATCATCGGTTAAAATATAGATTTTAGGAAAACTTGGTTTTCGTTCAATTTTTACTTTTTTGATGTTATTTTGATCCGTAAAAACTTCTCCTTTCATTGTGTTTGCCATTGTTTCTTATTTAGACAACAAATTTCTTAATAAAATTGAATATTAAAAAAATCAATCCGTAATATTCAAAATATTTCTACCTTCGTTACAAATAAAACCACGTGAAATATACAATTCAAGCAATACTTTTGTTTTTCTTTTTAGGATTAATAAGTTGTTTACCAACCAAAACAGTTACCGAAACTAAAGTTGTGACTCCAGAAATTAGCGATTTGTCGGGTAAATGGAATATAAATGATGGAGGAGATTACATTATTTTTGAAGATGCAACCAAAAAGATGGTGATGAAAACGGCTTGCGGAATAATTACGGCTGATTATACCAAAATAAATCAAGCAATAATTTTTAATCATTTAAAACAAGTGAATTCTGATTGCGAAATTCCTCAAAATTTGATTCAAAATTTGCAAAAAACTGCATATTTTAAAGTAAAATCATCAAATCAAATTACTTTTTATGATGAAGCTCATCAAGAAAAGCTAACTTTGAAATTAATAAAGTAAATCGCCAAGAAAAATATATTATGCTTAGCATAATTTTTTATTAAATTTGTCTAAATTTCTAATGTTGAAGAAAATTTTAAGTTATCCGTTATCTATAATCTTTTATATTTTTTATGGATTAACGTTGTTGGTAATGCATGTTGTGCAATGGTTGTGCTACAATTTGGGAGGTTATGCTGCTCATCACAAAAGTGTAAAAGTGATGAATGGTCTTTTGGTTTTTTGGACAAGAATTTTGGGTACAACATATACCTATAAGGGACACGAAAATTTGATACAAAATGTACCATTAATTTTTGTGAGTAATCACCAAAGTATGTATGATATTTCTCCGTTGGAATATGATTTGGCTGATTATCATCCAAAGTTTATTTCGAAAATAGAATTAGGAAAAGGAATTCCGAGTGTATCGTACAATTTAACACATGGAGGTTCTGCATTAATCGATCGTAAGAACGGAAAACAAGCAATAGAAGAAATAAAAAAATTAGCGCAATACATTCAGAAAAATAATTATTCAGCCATTATTTTTCCAGAAGGTACAAGAAGCAAAAATGGAGTACCAAAGGCTTTCAAAGAAAATGGATTGAAAGTTTTGACGAAATATGCTAAAGACGCTTATGTTGTTCCAGTTACGCTAAATAATACGTGGGAAATAGAAAAGTGGGGTAAATTCCCGATGTATTTGGGCGCGAAAGTAACGATACAATACCATAAACCCTTAAAAGTGAGTGACTATAAGTTTGATGAAATATTCGAGCTTACCGAAAAAACTGTAAAAAGTAGTATAACCGCATAAAATAATTATATGTCAATAAAAAATGTTCGCCTGGAAGTAATGCAATTTCTTGAGAAAGATATTGATGCTTATATGGACAAATTCTTAGTTCCAGCCGATAAAATTTGGCAACCAACAGATTTTTTACCGAATTCTCAAACAGATTCTTTTTTTGACGAAATCAAAGAATTACAAGAGCTTTCGAAAGATTTGCCAGATGATTTCTGGATTACATTGATTGGAGATACCATTACCGAAGAAGCTTTGCCAACCTACGAATCTTGGTTGATGCAGATGGATGGAGTAGTAGATGAAGAAGGGAATTACCTAGAAAATGGTTGGGCAAAATGGATTCGCCATTGGACTGGAGAAGAAAATCGTCACGGTGATGTTTTGAATAAATTTTTGTATTTATCAGGACGTATCAATATGCGCGAGGTTGAAGTAACAACGCAGCATTTGATAAATGACGGATTTGATATTGGAACAGCACACGATCCTTATAAAAACTTTGTTTACACAAGTTTCCAAGAATTAGCAACATATGTATCGCATAATAATGTATCAGCAATTGCAAAAAAATACGGAGCGAAAAAATTATCGCGTATGTGTAAAATTATTGCAGGAGATGAAATGCGTCACCATTTAGCTTACACAGAGTTCGTTCGTCGTATTTTCGAAGCTGATCCTTCAGAAATGATGTTAGCTGTTCAACATATGTTCAAACTTAAAATTGTAATGCCAGCACATTTCTTAAGAGCTTCTGGAGAAGAAAGAGGAACTTTGTTTGATGCGTTTTCTGATGCAGCGCAACGTATTGGTGTGTACACAGCATTTGATTACATCGATATTATGCGAAAATTAATTGAAGCTTGGCAATTGGATAAAATCTCTGGGTTGAATGCCGAGGCTGAAAAAGCAAGAGATTACATTATGAAATTCCCAGATAGAATGGATAGAATTTCGCAACGTATTGTGATTCCTGAAGATGGACCACAATTCAAATGGTTATTACCAGCTACGTCTAAATAGATTATTATAATCAAAATCATATAAAAAAGAGGCAATTCAAAATAGAATTGCCTCTTTTTATTTAGTAACTTTAACCAACAAACAAATTATAAACAATTACTTATGGACGATTTTATTGCTGCCAGAAGTCAAATGGCGATGTCGCTTGCCTTTCACATTGTTTTTTCGTGTGTTGGAATGGTGATGCCTTTTATGATGGCAATTGCTCACTACAAATACCTCAAAACTAAAAACGAAATTTACAAAGGGTTAACCAAAGCTTGGAGTAAGGGAGTTGCGATTTTATTTGCTACGGGAGCAGTTTCTGGTACAATGCTTTCGTTTGAGTTAGGATTATTGTTTCCTAAATTTATGGAACACGCTGGACCAATTTTCGGAATGCCATTTTCGTTAGAAGGAACAGCTTTTTTTATTGAAGCAATTGCTTTAGGGTTTTTCCTTTATGGTTGGGACAAATTCAATAAATGGTTTCATTGGATTTGTGGTGTAATTGTAGGAATTAGCGGTTTAGCTTCAGGAATTTTGGTTGTTGCAGCAAATGCTTGGATGAATTCTCCGTCAGGTTTCGATTTTGTAAATGGCGAATATCTTAACATAGATCCTGTAAAAGCTATGTTCAACGATGCGTGGTTTTCACAAGCATTGCACATGACAATTGCAGCTTTTTGTGCGACTGGATTTGCGGTTGCGGGTTTACATGCTTATCTTATTTTGAAAGGTAAGAATGTAAATTTTCATCGCGAAGCATTCAAAATTAGTTCTGTTTTAGCAATTACAGCAGCAATGTTAGCACCTTTGAGTGGTGATATTTCAGCGAAAGATGTAGCAAAACGTCAACCGATTAAATTGGCTGCGATGGAAGCGCATTTCAAAACAGAAGAAAGTGCTTCATTTGTTTTGGGAGGAATTGTGGACGAATCAAAAGAGGAAATTAAATACGCAATAAAAGTTCCAGGTGTGTTGAGTTTCTTGGTTCATTCAGATTTCAAAACGCCTGTAAAAGGATTGGAAGAATTTCCGAAAGATGAGTGGCCGCCTGTGGCAGTTGTACACTATGCTTTTCAGATTATGATAACATTCGGAATGTTGATGATGGGAATAGCTGTGATTTATTTGATTGCGCAATTTTTTAAGAAAGATTGGCGAACAAAACGCTGGTTTTATAAATTGTTTATGATTGCGACACCTTTTGGATATATCGCTTTAGAAGCAGGTTGGACGGTAACAGAAGTTGGTCGTCAACCGTGGATTATTTACGGAATTATGCGAACGGTAGATTCCATCACGCCAATGCCAGGAATCCAATATTCGTTTTACATTTTCACGTTTGTATTCATCACATTGTCCATTATTTTGGTGTTCTTAATGAATCGACAAATACAAATGGTTGCGAAGCTTTATGATCCAGAAGATCCAAATTATAAACCAGAAAAACATTAAGTATGATTTACGTAGTAATAGCATTTTTGTGGGTTGCCATCTGTTTATATTTAATTTTAGGTGGAGCAGATTTCGGTGCTGGAATTGTCGAATTATTCTCTGAAAAGAGTTACAAAAAACGTACGCAGAAGATTATGTACAATTCGATTGGACCAATTTGGGAAGCAAATCATATGTGGTTAATTATTGCCATTGTGATTTTGTTTGTCGGTTTTCCTAAGGTTTATGCAGATGTTTCTAATTATTTACATATTCCGTTGGTGATTATGTTGTTGGGAATCATAGCGCGTGGAACATCGTTTACGTTCAGAAATTATGATGCAATCAACGATAAATGGCACAATTTGTATGATGTCATTTTTACTTATTCAAGTGTTGTAACACCTTTGTTTTTGGGTATAATAGCAGGATCTATCGTTTCGGGAAGTATTGATGACAATGCACTTTCCTTTCAAGATGCGTATATATTTTCGTGGTTAAGTTGGTTTAATTTTTCGGTCGGAATTTTCACTGTTGTGATTTGTGCTTTCTTGGCTTCGGTTTATTCCATTCAAACTGTTAAAAACGAAGAAGATAAAGTGATTTTGAGAAAACGTGCTAAGATTTATACAGCTTTAATTTTTGTTGCTGGAGCATTGGTATTTGCTGTTTCACTTTGGAAAAACATTCCATTATTTAGTTGGATAACATCAGAAATTTACGGTTATATCGCAATCGCAATTGCTTCAATCTCGATTGTATTATTACTTTCTGCCTTAAATAAAGCGAAAGATTCTCTTTTGAAGGTTTATGCAGGAATAATTGTGATGATGATTTTGTTTGCAGCATCTTATTCACACTTTCCAAATTTAGTATTATTCAAAGATGGTTCAACATTATCTTTATTGAAAGATTATGGTGCAATGAGCACAATAAATATGTTAGCTTGGGCATTATTACTCGGTTCGATATTTATTTTACCATTTCTATTTTACTTGATTTATTCGTTCAATCAGAAGCAAAAAATATAAATATCCGTTCCAAATATTATTACAAACATACTTGTTTGTAATGTTTGTCAAGAAGATTTTATTACAAACATACTTGTTTATAATGTCTGTCAAGAGGATTTTATTACAAACATACTTGTTTATAATGTTCGTCAAGAAGATTTTATTACAAACATACTTGTTTGTAATGTCTGTCAAGAAGATTTTATTATAAACGCACTTGTTTGTAATCAACTGAGTCCTCGGGAAAGGATAAACATAGCTGTTTGTAATTAACCGAGCCTTAGAAAAGAACAAGTGAATTTGATAAATGAAATAAATCTATTTAAATTTTTAGAACAAGGATGATAAGAAAAAGAGCCTTACTTCAAATCGAAATAAGGCTCTTTTATTTTAATTATGTTTTGCTTGCCATTCTGCAATTTCTTGCTCATTTAGCAAACAAGAATTTAATTCTTGTGTAACTTTTTCTTTATCCAAACCTTGTCCAATAAAAACAAGTTCTATCATTCGATCTCCCCATTCTTTCGACCATTTTGCATCAATCGTTTTTTGATTAAATTGATACGCTGCAAACTGAATTCTTTCGTCATATGGCATCGAGCACCACCAAGCCCCCGCAGGATCAATTCGGATACTACCACCAGCTTGACTCAAGAATATAGCTTCATCAGGACGATTTGCTAACCAAAATAAACCTTTCGAACGGTAAATAGTTGCAGGGAAATTATCATTCAAATACGTTAAAAAACGTTCTGCATGAAATGGAATTTTTTGTCTGTAAACAAAAGAAGTCATTCCATATTTTTCTTCCAAATGATCGTGGTGTTCGTGCGTACAATGTTCACCACATTCGTGATCATGGTCGTGATGATGATGGTGATGTTCCTCTTTTTCTTGCTCTTCTAATAATTTTACCCAAGCATCCATATCCTGAATTTTCTCAAAATCGAATAGATTGGTGTTCAAAATTTCAGTTAATTCAACGTGAGAAAAACTTGCAGGAATTATTTTAGCAGAAGGATTTAATTTAGTCACAAACGCTTCAATATTCATCAACGTTTCTTCTTCAACCAAATCCATTTTATTTAGAATAATCACATTCGAAAATTCAATTTGATCGATTAAAAGATTCACAATCGGACGATTATCTTCTCTGTTTTCTGTAAAACCACGATCAAAAACATCTTCATCAGTTCCTAAATTTTTGAAGAAATTATAAGCGTCAACTACTGTTACCAACGTGTCTAAACGTGCAACTTTTGGCAAATCAATTTTACCATCAGGCGAAACAAAATCTAATGATTGCGCAATAGGACCTGGATCAGAAATACCAGAACTTTCGATAACCAAATAATCATATTTCCCTGATTGTGCTAACTTCTCGATTTCTACAATCAAATCCTCTCGTAATTCACAACAAACGCAACCATTACTCAATTCAACCAATTTTTCATCCGTTTGAATTAAATCATTTTCACGTGAAACCATTTGCGCATCAATATTTACCGCACCCATATCGTTTACGATAACTGCTACTTTTAGCCCTTTTTTGTTGTGTAATATATGATTAAGAAGTGTTGTTTTTCCGCTTCCAAGAAATCCAGAAAGTACCGTTACAGGTAGTCTATTTTTCATAATTTATGCTTAAAAATATGCTACAAAGTTACGTTTTTATCACGCAAATTTTTGTGTAGAATCATCTATAAATTTTATAATGTTCTGTTAAGAATTTAATAATGAATCACTGTTAAAAAGATTTCGTTTATTTTTGTTCAAAATCAAATAAAATAATGTTTGTTTATAGTGTTATCACGTCAATAATTATTTCAATAATACTTGAAATTTACCTGTATTTTAACTTTAAAAAATTCATTCAAAACAACTATATTCTTTTTGGGAATATGCTTTTGTGGTTACTTGTTTTGGGTAATTTTGGATATAATCTAATCTTTTTTGATCGTAATGTCGGTCAAACACAAATGACAATGTGGGCAACAGGTTTGTTTATGTTGTTTGGTTTTCCTCGAATTATTTTGGTTCTATTTTTCTTGATTCAAGATATTTTTAGAGGATTTGGTTGGCTATTTAATTGTGCAACAAATCATCCAACAAAAGAAGATTCTTATTTACCTTCTCGCCGAAAATTTGTGATGATTTCTGGATTAACAGTGGCTTCAATACCTTTTTTTAGTTTGATTTATGGAATGACTTTAGGAAAATATAATTTCAAAGTAATCAAGAAAAAATTAGCGTATCAACGTTTACCAAAATCGTTTGATGGTTTCAAGATTTTACATATTACAGATATTCATTCGGGAAGTTTGGATAATCGTGAAAAGATAGAATATGCAGTCGATTTAATCAATCAACAAGAGTTTGATATATTGTTGTTTACGGGAGATATTGTGAATAATTTTCATTGGGAAATGGATAAATGGTACGATGTTTTTTCGAAAATAAAACAAGCGCCACACGGAAATTTTGCAGTGTTAGGAAATCATGATTATGGTGAATATTCGGATTGGAAAACGGAGGAAGAAAAACAAGATAATTTCGAGAAAATCAAAGCGATTTTCCCTAAGATTGGAATGAAATTATTATTGAATGAAAACCGATTTATTACAAAGAATGGTGAAAAAATTGCGTTAATTGGCGTTCAGAATTGGGGAACACGATTTAAGAAATTAGGAGATATTGATGTAGCTTCGAATTATGTAAATGCAGAAGATTTTAAGATTGTGATGTCACATGATCCTTCGCATTGGAATGAAATTTTGAAGAATCATACCAAACATTTTGACTTGACTTTGTCTGGACATACGCACGGAATGCAGTTGGGAATTGAAGTTCCGAAAATTGGTTTGCGTTGGAGTCCTGCGCAATATGTATATCCGCAATGGGCAGGATTTTATGATTTTGAAGGAAAGATCATCAATGTGAATAGAGGTTTTGGTTATCATTTTTATCCTGGAAGAGTTGGGATTTGGCCAGAAATCACGTTAATAGAATTGAAATCAGTATAAAATAGTAGGAAATAGCAATCAAAATTTTTGGTTGCTTTTTTGATGTATATCAATTCTGAAAACAGATTTTTATCGGATTATTGTTATAAAAAAAGAAATAAAATGAATGAAGAATTAATTCCTTTACAGGTTCTAAAAAATGAATCAACTTCGCGCTTTGAGTTGAATGTTGATGGATACATCGCTTTTATAGATTATAAACAAGAAGATGATATCATTAAATTGATTCATACCGAAGTTCCTGAAGAATTAGGAGGAAGAGGCGTTGCGGCTGCTTTGGTAGAAAAAACATTGTTTTATTTGGAGGTACATAAAAATCCTTTGTTTCCGTATTGTCCTTATGTGTATGCCTACATCAAAAAGCATCCGGAATGGAAACGAATTGTTCATCCTAAATTTCCGAAATATAACGAATTGTAATCGGTTAACGAATGATATTATAACAAGAAATGCGACCTTTATTAGGTCGCATTTCTTGTTATATTTTTGAAAAGCAATTTATTTAAGCTTTGTGATGATCATCATCGTGTGTATATGTTTGCTCAATTGCGAGGTGTCCTTCCCATTTATCAACTGCAACAGTCGATAAAGCATTTCCAAGAACATTCGTCATCGAACGTGCCATATCACAGAAATGGTCGATTGGTAAAATCAATGCGATTCCTTCTGGTGGAATTCCAAACATCGAACAAGTTGCAACCACTACAATTAATGAAGCTCTTGGTACACCTGCAACACCTTTTGAAGTAAGCATTAAGACTAATAACATCAAAATTTGTTTCTCGATTGGCATGTGAATTCCATAAACTTGCGCGATAAATAGCGATGCGAACGTCATGTACATCATTGATCCATCTAAATTGAAGGAGTATCCAAGCGGTAAAGTAAACGAAATAATTTTCTTTTGAGCTCCAAATTTTTCTAATTCTTCAACTAATTTTGGGAATACAGCTTCTGATGAAGTTGTAGAGAAAGCAATTAGTAAAGGTGCTTTGATGTGTCTTAATAAGTCGATTACTCGTTTTCCTAAGATGAAATATCCAACCAAAATTAAAACAGCCCAAAGAAGCAAAATACCAATTACAAATGCAATTAAATATTTAACATAAAGTAAGAATATACCGAATCCGTACGTTGCAATAGCAGCAGAAATAGTTCCTAAAACTCCTAATGGCGCAGTCCACATTATATATCCAACCATGATTAAGACGATATGCGAAATTTTGTCTAACGCTTTCGTAATCATTTCTCCTTCTTTTCCGTAAGCTGCCATCGCGACACCAAAGAAAATAGAGAAAACAACGATTTGTAAGATTTCATTTGTTGCAAATGATTCAAAAACAGATTTAGGAATCATATGTGTAATGAAATGCTCTAATGTAAGCGAAGCTTGACCTTTTAATAAATCTTGAGCAGAACTTGAATCGATCTCAATGTTCAATCCTTCTCCAGGTTTCATTACATTGATAACAATAGCACCAATCACCAAAGAAGTAAGAGAAGCTGTGATAAACCACCCCATTGCACGTCCACCAACTCGTCCAACCATTTTCATATCACCCATTTTAGCAATACCAACTACTAAAGTTGAGAAAACTAAAGGCGCAATAATCATCTGAATAAGACGAATAAAAACAGTACCAAGAAGTTTTATGTTAGTCGAAAATGTTTTAATAAATTCTGGCGAGGTATTATAATGTACATATCCTCCAAGCGCAACCCCGATAAGAAGGGCAATAATAATAGCTATAAAAAGTTTATTGTTTTTCATTATGCGATTTTAAACTTTTCCAAAACTACTATTTTTTAGCAAATTATTAAGAATATAAATTGATTTATACACCAAATTAAATATAAAACCCTTTGTATGTAGTGTTTACAAAGGGTTTTCTTTATAGTGTATTGAGTACTATTCTGGTTGTTTGAACGGAATTTCTTGATTTAAAATCTCTTCGATTAATGTTGACATCGGTGCTGTAGAATTTTCGACAATCGAATAATCGATGGTGGTGTTTTTATCAACCGAAAGTTTAATTAATTCTTTATTTGGAAATTTGATTGGATAAATACACAATTCAATGTCTTTAGTTAAGTTTTCTTTGTCTGCATAAAATAAATGTGCGTAGAAAATTAATTGTAATTGTTTCGCTTTATCTTCTTTTTGGTAAACGGTTTCTATTTCTTCGGTTTTCACCGAAATATCTTTCGCATAACCAGTTTTGTAATCAATAATTCGGATTTGATTATTGACAGAATCAATTCGGTCAATTACCCCTTTCAGTTTTACAATTTTGCCATTTGTAAGTGCAAAATCAACTTCGTGCTTGCTTTCCAAAGCTCGAATTACAAATTCATTTTCCTTTGCTGTAGTCGTATCTTTAGACAAAACGCCATCTACAATTCGTTCTGCAATTTTATAAATCAAATAATTTGGACCTTTATCCAAATGTCCATCTTTATATTCTTTGCTAAAATGTTCTTGTAAGGTTTTATCTTTTATTTTTTCGATATTTTTGAAATCATTTTCATGCAAAATATGTCCAATATAAGGCGTATACAAATCCTCCAAAGCACCATGAACAATATTTCCTAATGTTCTTGCGCTTACAATTTCTTCGGCTTCTTCGACTTCATTTACATTAAAAACACGTTGCTCATAAAAATCTAACGGATTGCGTAAATAGGTCGAAAGTGAAGAAGGTGAAATTCCATATTCAGCCCAATTTTGAAGCTTTGCCATTGTTTCATCAGTTTTTGGAACAATGATTTCTTTCAAAGGTTTTGTGACAAAACTTGGTGCAGCAAAAGTTTCTTTCACTTCGTGATTACTTTCAAATTTGATTTGAGCTAAAAAGCGAGATTTTTCTCCAGAGCCCATTCCGTCAGCTTCGGTATCATACACGAAATAAGCATTTTTCGCACGCTGAATCAAACGATAAAAGTGATAAGCATAAATAGAATCATTTTCTGTAAAAGTATTCAATTTCATTTGTTTACGAATATCGTACGGAATAAATGTATTGTTTTGTCGTCCCAAAGGTAAAATTTCATCATTCACAGAAGTCATGATAATATTATCGAAATTCAATAAACGAGTTTCCAATAATCCCATCAATTGTAAACCTTTCAAAGGTTCTCCAATAAAGGAAATTGTCTCAGAAGAAACGATTTTATTGTATAATAAAAACAAGGTTCTATAATCTTTGATATCATCAACACTCAACAAATTTTCATGCAATTGATTGAAAACTTTTTTGAAAAAGAATAAATATTCTTTCATCAACAAATCGTTCATCGAAGGATGATGCAATAAATCGTCTGTCCAATTTTTTAGATGATGAATAAATTCAGTGATACTTTTCGGAATATGAAAAATAGATTTAAAGATTGATTCTCCTAACGAATTCTGAATCGAATTTTGAGAATTAAATATTCTATTTTGTAATCGAATATCTCCAATTAATTTTCGACTTTCTTCTGTGCTAAAAAGAGATAATGTTTTATTTTCAAGAATTTGTAAGACATTTTTGAAATAAAACATGGTCCCTTTTCCTAACTTCTCCCGATTCATTTGCAACTCAAAAATTGATTTGAAAAACTGCGCTAATGGAACCGAACGCAAGGGAATTCCCATCGAAATATTAAGGTGCGTGATATTTTCGGGCAATGAATTAAGAATTGAAGGTAAAATAGATTCATCAGCCAAAATCAAAGCCGTATTTTTTATTTCATCTTCGTTGAGATTTCTAATTAAATCTGCAATATATTTTGCTTGTCCAACTTGCTTTGCAACACCAATTGTTTGCAAATTTTTTGGCTTCGAAAATTCATCAACCACCCAATTTATCGGTTTTATTTTCTCTTTATATTTTCGAAGAAAAGAACCCGCTTCTTGATTAGGATTTTCGTAATAATATTTATCCGCATCAAAATATAAAGTGGCTAGATTCTCTTTTTCTAAACGAAAAATAAGCGCTTGTTCTGCTTTTGTTAAGGCATTAAATCCAGCAAAAACATAATGTGAAGTTCTATTTTCAACAATTTCTTCAACTTTTTCGCTCGCAATTCTGAAAACCATTCCAGCATAACCTTCTTTTGAATCCAACAGATCTTGTTGCAATTGAAAATATAATTTTGAAACAATTCCCCAAAAAGTTAAGTGATTTTGAATGATTTCATTTTTTCCAATCTCAATTTTTCCATCTCCCCATTGACTAATTCGTTCCACTGAAACCAAATAGTCTAAAACTTTATGCGCAGGTTGCAAAGAAGCATCGATATCATCGAAATCTTTCAAAACAGTTGGTCCCCATTTGATAAAATCTTCGAAAGAATCAGGTTTGTCAACGATTTTTTTATAAGCTTGATACGCTTTGAACCATAGATTAATTCCAGAAATAATTTCTAAACCAGAAAGTTCGCTCATCAATTCTTCAATACTTTTCATTTGTGGAAGAATGATATTTTGCGCTTGACGCTGAAATTCTTGTTTGAAGAATAACATGGGACGTTTTCCTGGTAAAACTAAAGTGGTGTTGATAAAGTTTTTTTGATTTTGGACTAAATCTTTTACAACATTTTCTATGAATTGAGCCATTTTGAAATTTTCTTTCGTTGAGTTGTTGTAAAAGTAAGGATTTTGAGAGACAATTTGTGGCGTTTAAAAATTTATATACTTTGAAGAATTTGATTACTTTTATACTAACCAATCTAGAAAATAATGCTAATTGAAGAATCAATTTGGATCGGAGAAAAAATAAATAATTTATCATCAAATTCATATCCAATTTTAAATGTAGGTAGTTCTACAAAAGAATACAGAACGAACCGACAAAGTCATATTCAGAAAAATATATTCAGTTTAGTTCCAAATGAAGCTGAAAATGTAATTCATCTAGATATGAAATCTGCTGATGGAGTAGATTTGGTAGGAGATTTATATGATTTAGCTTTTTTAGAGGAAGTTAAAAAATATAAAGTGAAATGTATTTTGTTCAATAATGTGTTGATGTATATCGATCAAGAACAACGAAAAAAGCTTTGTAAAATATTGTATGAAATTTTGGAGAAAGATGGTTATTTAATTGTAACTAATTCTTTTATTTTTCCGCCAGCTCCAGATCCGGTAGAGAGTTACTATAGACCAAATCCATCTAAATTATATCAAGATTTATTTCAAAATTTTGAATTGGAAGATGCTAGAGAAATTACAACAGGATATAGTTTTTATCAACAATTGAAGGATAAACCAAGGTTAATTCCGATTAAATTAATACGAATTTTTCTTCCTTTTTATAAATTCCAAGATTGGAGATTTATGATGAAGTATTATTTGAAATATTTTAAGCGAAATTATTCTGCTTCTTGTTTACTGTTACAAAAGAAATAAAAAAAAGCCGTTTCGAAATATGAAACGGCTTGTATATAAAGATTGAGGATTCTTACTTAATCACTCCTAATTCTTTACCAACTTTTGTAAAAGCAGCAATTGTATGATCTAATTGCTCTTTTGTATGTGCAGCAGATAATTGTACACGAATACGTGCTTTATCACGAGGAACAACAGGGAAAAAGAATCCGATTACATAAACACCTTCATCTAATAATTTGTCAGCCATTACTTGAGATAATTTTGCATCATACAACATAACAGGTACAATTGCAGCATCACCTTCTGGAATATCAAAACCAGCAGCAACCATCTCTTTGCGGAAATATTCAGCATTCCACATTACTTTATCACGTAAAGTTGTATCATTTTCTAACATTTCTAACACTTGTAAAGCAGCACCAACAATTCCAGGAGCTAAAGAGTTAGAGAATAAATATGGACGAGATTTTTGACGTAACATTTCGATTACTTCTTTTTTACCAGAAGTAAATCCACCCATTGCACCACCTAAAGCTTTTCCTAAAGTAGATGTAATGATGTCTACACGTCCCATTACTTCGTTGTGCTCATGTGTTCCACGTCCAGTTTTTCCAATAAAACCAGTTGCGTGAGAATCATCAACCATTACCAAAGCATCGTATTTATCAGCTAAATCACAAACACCTTTTAAGTCTGCAACGATACCATCCATAGAGAAAACTCCGTCTGTTACAATAATTTTGAAACGATGATTTTTTTCTGAAGCTACAATTAATTGAGCCTCTAAATCAGCCATATTATTGTTTTTATAACGATAACGAGCAGCTTTACATAAACGAACACCATCAATAATAGAAGCGTGGTTTAATTCATCAGAAATAATAGCATCTTCTTCTGTAAACAAAGGCTCAAAAACACCACCATTTGCGTCAAAAGCAGCAGCATATAAAATCGTATCTTCCATTCCTAAGAAATTAGCGATTTTTTTCTCTAATTGTTTGTGTACATCTTGCGTACCACAAATAAAACGAACCGAAGACATTCCGTATCCGCGGTCATCTAACATTTTTTGAGAAGCTGAGATAACGTCTTTATTATCAGATAATCCTAAATAGTTGTTCGCACAAAAATTAAGTAATGTTTTACCATTTTCTAATGTAATTTCTGCACTTTGAGGAGAAGCAATGATGCGTTCTTTTTTGAATAATCCTTGTTCTTCTAAATCATTCAATTGCGTTTGTAAGTAGTTTTGAAATTTATCGCTATACATAATAAATCACTTTTTGTTTTGATATGTTTCATACAAATATAAATGTTTGCGGGCATATTTTTCGTATTTTTGTGAGATATAAAAATTTAAATTAAGTGGATTTTATTATATTATTTTTGTTCTCGGTACAATATTATTTTTTAGCTAAGTTTTTTAAGAAGAACAAAGTTAAAACAATTCTAAGTGTTATTGGAATGTATTTTTTTGGAATTGTTCTATTAGTATTTGCATTAGTGGCTCTTAAAGTAACTAGTATAATTGATATTGATATCATGAATCCTGTTGAATTGAGTAAGTCAAAATTTGTTTGGATTGGAGAAACAATTATTTTTCTATTTATTGGTGTTTTCTATTACTATCATCTTAAACGTAAATGGACAATGGAAATGTTTTCTGCAGATATCGAAAAGCGTAAAGATGAAATTCTACAAAATTTAGAAGTTAATCAAAAAATAAATCCAGTAAAATTGGACGTTTATCCTCATTTTCATACGGTTAATGAAAAAAATATTCATTTGGTTCAACCTTTAGCAAATGAGATTTGGAACGAATGTTACAAAGATTTATTATCCCAAGATCAAATCAATTATATGATTGATATGATGTATAATACTGACAAAGTAAACGAAGGAATTGCAAATGGAGATGTTTGGGAAATCCTGAAAATTGATAATGTTCCGTCTGGTTATTTGCATTACAAATTAGATGAAAATAATACTGTTTTCTTATCCAAAATTTACTTGAAAGAGTCTAATCAAACCAAAGGAATTGGACAATTGATGTTGAATAGAGTTGTAGATTATGCGAGAGAAAAAGGTGCAAAAGCTGTTCATTTAACAGTGAATAAACACAATGCGAAAGCAATTCGTTTTTATGAGAAAAATGGTTTCAAGAATATGGAATCAAAAACATTTGATATCGGAAATGGATATATTATGGATGATTATATTTATCAGAAATCCATTTAAAAATAAGGTTTTAATCAAAATATAAAGTCATTACGGTTTGTAATGGCTTTTTTTATGTTGTAAACAAAGTGTCTAGAACCAAGCTGACTTAATTCGTAATGTCGTGAGGTTGATTTAGTTTTTAAAGTGATGAGAAGCTGAATTCAATTCAGCTTGACATTTTCCGCTAATTTATTATTGAAAATAGATCTTAATTTATCGGAGTCATATTGAACTTGTTTCAATATCGCATCCAGAGCTTAGAACTGTTAATTCTTAATGTAAAACAAAAAGGACTTCAATTAGAAGTCCTTTTGTTATTTTTCTCTTTCGATAACGTATTTCACCATTGTTTCCAATGAATTTCGAAATTCACTTTCTGGGAATTCGTATAGTATATCTAAAGCCTCTTGGCTATATTGTTTCATCATTTTTTGCGTGTACTCAATTCCGCCGTGATCTTTTACATACTGAATAATTTCTCGTACACGTTTTTTGTCATTGTTGTAACGTTTTACCGAATTAATCAACCATTTTTTGTCTTTTTCATTCGCTGTATTGATTGAATAAATCAACGGTAACGTCATTTTTTGTTCTTTGATGTCAATTCCGACAGGCTTTCCAATTGCATTAGAAGTGGTATAATCAAACAAATCATCTTTAATCTGAAAGGCAATTCCAACCAATTCACCAAAACGATGCATTTTTTTCGCTACTTCTTCCGAACAACCAACAGAACGTGCTCCAGCCTCACAACAAGCTGCGATAAGCGTTGCCGTTTTCATTCGAATAATCTCGAAGTATACATCTTCTGTAATATCAAGTTTTCGCGCTTTTTCGATTTGCAATAATTCACCTTCCGAAATTTCCTGTATCGCAACCGAAACAACTTCAAGTAAATCAAAATCTTTGTTTTTAGTCGAAATAATTAAGGTCTTTGACAAAAAATAATCTCCCACCAAAATAGCTACTTTGTTCTTCCAAATCGCATTAAGTGAAAAGAAACCACGACGCAATGTACTATCATCCACTACATCATCGTGTACTAAAGTTGCGGTGTGAATAAGCTCGATAAAAGAAGCTGCACGATAGGTACGTTCTTGTACTTCGCCATTTAATTTTGCAGTTAAAAATACAAACATCGGACGCATTTGTTTTCCTTTTCTACGCACGATATAATTGGAAATACGGTCAAGAAGCGAAACATTACTCTTCATCGATTCGAAGAATTTCTGTTCAAACAATTTCATTTCCTCCGCGATCGGAGCTTTAATCAAATCTACCGTGTTACCCAAAATTTAGTTTTTTAATTCGTAAAATTATTGATGCAATGTACAACCTGTTTTGCATAGAATCCTTTATAATTAAATTCCTCTCCGCTAAAACAAATTTTGTTTTCGGTTGGCAAAACTGAAATACCTTCCAATTGTCCCAACTGTGTCGTGAAGCCCAAAGGTAAACTTATTTTTTTAACTTGAGAAGTGAAGAATAACTGATTGTTATCTTTTGGCAAATCGAACCAATTGATAAAAGTTAACGCTTCTTTTGTGTAGCCCAATAGATAAATTCCTTTGGTAGAACTATTTACATCAGCATCGATATAAGCAGCAGCTACAGCGTAATTTGTAGGAAAAGTTTCTAACTTTTTGGCTGCGTGTTTTTTAGAAGAGTCAATAGGAACAACATAATGAGACGTTGACATATTTGACCATTCTTTTGTAAAAATATGCAATTGATTTTGGTAGACAAAAAATGCTTCTGCGTCCCAATTTGTCGTCATATTTTTGAACTGAAAAGTTTCTTGTTCTGGATAATAAAATTCTATTTTTTCAGCTTTTAATTGCTGATAAGATTTTGAATAATCGATGTTTGATTTCTGGATAAAATAAATGGCTAAATCTTTTCGTTTGCCCAAATTATTTCCAAAATCTGCAAAATAAATTCGATTATCATCCGAAGACATTTCTTCCCAATCGATATTTGGAGCATTTGTGATGAAAATAGTATTGATAATTTTACCTGTTTTTGCATCAAAACGATACAATTCTGGTTTGGAATCAGAATCGTTTAAACCCCAAAAAGAAGCCACATTTTTATCTTCTTTTTCATATTCTAAAGTCGAAATTTCGTTCAAAGTAGGCGGTAAGTTGATACTTTCCATTTTATAATCATCAATAGAAATTGTATCGATGTTTTCTACTATTTGCGCGAAAGAGAATTTAGTCAGAATCAAAAATAAAAATATGGCTAAATATTTCATTTGATTATGTTTTAATCATTTCCAGTTTTATTGGCTAATTGTCCGCAAGCTGCATCAATATCTTTTCCGCGACTACGACGTACATTTACCACAATATTGTTGGATTCTAAAGCTTTGATATAATTGTTAACTGCTTCTTCTGATGCTTGTTTGTAGATTCCGTCATCAATCGAATTATATTCGATAATATTCACTTTAGAAGGAATTTTTCGACAGAATTTTACCAATGCATCGATATCTTCTTTTTTATCATTAACACCGCCCCAAACAATATATTCGAACGTAATTCGTAAACCTGTTTGTTGGTACCAATATTGAAGACTATCCATTAAATCCGTCAACGGAAATTTAACAGAAAAAGGCATAATCACATTACGAACTTCTTCTCGAGCCGAATGTAAAGATACCGCAAGGTTAACACGTAAATCTTCGTCAGCCAGTTTTTCAATCATTTTAGGAATTCCCGAAGTAGAAACTGTAATTCGTCTTGGAGCCATTCCTAGTCCTTCTGGCAATGTGATTTTTTTGATGGCAGAAATTACTTCGTTATAATTTAACAAAGGTTCTCCCATTCCCATAAATACGATATTGCTTAAAGGACGATTGAAATAACGTTTACTTTCTTCATCGATAATCACAACTTGATCGACGATTTCGGCAGCTGTTAAGTTACGCATACGTTTTAATTGCGCTGTTGCACAAAAAGTACAATCCAAGCTACAACCAACTTGCGAAGAAACGCATGCAGTTGTGCGAGAATCAGTCGGAATTAAAACAGATTCCACAACGTTACCATCATGAAGTTTAACCGCATTCTTGATGGTTCCGTCGTTAGATTTTTGTAGAAGATCAACTTCAACAGGTTGAATTTGGAAAGATTCTCCCAATTGCTCACGTAGAGCTTTTGAGATATTCGTCATGTCATCAAATTGATGCGCATTCTTTTTCCATAACCATTCGTACACTTGTTTTGCGCGGAATGATTTTTCTCCAATCTCTTTGAAATAATCTTCAATCTCAGCTTGTGAAAGCTTTCGTATATCTTTTTTTGTTGTACTCAAACTTGTCTTATAAGATTAACATTGCATCTCCGTAAGAGTAGAATTTGTATCCTTCTTTTACAGCTTCGTTGTATGCTTTCATTGTTAAATCGTGTCCAGCAAACGCAGAAATCATCATGATTAATGTAGATTTTGGTGTGTGGAAGTTTGTAATCATACAATTTGCAATAGAGAAATCGTATGGTGGGTGAATAAATTTGTTCGTCCAACCATCAAATGCATTTAAATGACCATCTGCAGAAACAGAAGATTCGATAGAACGCATAGAAGTTGTACCAATAGCACAAACTTTTTTCTTCTCGTCAATTGCACGATTTACAAGATCAGCAGATTCTTGAGGAATAATAACTTGCTCAGACTCCATTTTGTGTTTAGATAAATCTTCAACCTCTACAGCTTGAAAAGTTCCTAAACCAATGTGTAATGTTAATTCAGCAAAATCAACACCTTTAATTTCTAAACGTTTTAATAAGTGTTTAGAAAAGTGTAAACCAGCTGTTGGTGCAGCAACAGCTCCTTCGTGTTTTGCATAAATTGTTTGGTAACGCTCTGCATCTTCTGGTTCAACATCACGTAAAATATATTTTGGAAGTGGAGTTTCTCCTAATTCTTTCAATTTTGCACGGAATTCTTCGTAAGATCCATCAAATAAGAAACGTAAAGTACGTCCACGAGAAGTTGTATTGTCAACAACCTCTGCAACTAATGTATCATCATTATCGAAGAATAATTTATTTCCGATACGAATTTTACGCGCAGGATCAACCAAAACATCCCATAAACGAGTCTCAGCATCTAATTCTCTTAGCAAGAAAACTTCGATTTGAGCACCAGTTTTCTCTTTGTTACCCATCAAACGAGCAGGGAAAACTTTCGTATTGTTACGAATCATTACATCTCCTTCGTCGAAATACTCGATAAGATCTTTAAATTGTCTATGTTCAATTTCTCCGGTGTCACGGTGAACAACCATTAAGCGAGCTTCGTCTCTGTTTTCAGAAGGGCGATCTGCTAAAAGTTCTTCAGGTAAAGTAAAGTCGAAATCGGAGGTTTTCATTTTCATAATTGTACAATTTTTTGCAAATATACGATGTCAGATACCCCTTTGTCAAGTGAATTGAGGTATTTTATGAAATTGCTAACGTTTAAATGTTTATTTTTGACGAAAGACTTATAGATATTATCAAGTTTTTTAATACTTATTTGAAAAATAAAATGAAAACGAAACTACTATTACTATCAATGTTTTTTACATTTTTTAGTTGTAATAAATCCGAACAAAAAATTGAAGAATCTGCTGAAATAGAAAAGATTGATTCTGTTGCAAAAAAAGAATCACCAGAATCAGAAATTCCGAAAGAATTGATAAAAGCACCAGATTTTTCTTTGGCTGATATCAATGGAAAACGATTTGACTTATCAGATTTCAAAGGAAAATATGTCTACATGGATATTTGGGCAACATGGTGTGGACCTTGCAAAGTTCAAATTCCTTTTATGAAAGAATTGGAAAAACAATTTCATAATGCACCAATTCATTTTGTAAGTGTTTCTTTGGATAAATTAGAAGATAAGCCAATTTGGGAAAAAATGGTGAGAGAAAATCAGATGTCTGGTGTACAGTTATTTGCAGGAAGAGAAGATAACTTTGGCTTTGATTATAAGATAGAATATATCCCGACTTTTATTATTTTAGACAAAGAAGGAAATATTATGATTGATCGCGCGCCTGCACCGATGGATTATCAAACAGGAGAAATCAATCAGCAATTGGTTGATATTCTCAAAATAATGAAATAAAAAAAAGTTTTAAAAAATGTCTCTAAAATTATACTTTTTAGAGACATTTTTTATGAAAAAAACCGAATGTAGTTTGTTGAATTCTTTTTATTTATTTTTAATAAATATAGATTTATTTTCTTAAATAGTGTTTAATAATTAATTAAAATAATGTTTTTATTGATTATTAGTTAAATAATTTCCTTTATTTTTTTCGTATTGATATTAAAAATGTATGTTTGTATTACTAATATTTAATTAATATTTATGAAGAAAATTTTACTATTATGTGGTATGGCGCTAGGAATTGGCGCGAATGCACAAGTCTCAGTTAAAGAGGGGTTCGAAGGAACGCTTCCGTCGACTTGGGTTGGAGCTGGAGGTTATACACCAGCTAACTATACAGGAGTGTATAATAACGCGGGGTGTACTGGAGCTGATAGAGCTTGGGGAGCTGCTTTAGTGGGAACTGCTGCCTCTGGAAAAACAGCTACTCTTACTTATACTAAGCCTGCAGCGATGGTGACTAATGGAAAGCAAGTTGACATTAGCTTTGATTATGTCATAGAGGATTTCTTACAAAATAATGTAGGGGAACTTAAAGGAGATATTCTTGTACAATATTCTACTGCTTCTACAGGGACTACTTTTACAACAGTTTCTACGATTCCATATAGTGGAACAACAGGTGAATGTGTACATGTTACAGCCTCTATAGCTGATGGAATTGTTAATGGAGCAAATTTTAGGTTTAGAATTTCAGTAACAAGTTCAAGTGCGAATAATACTAACGGAGCATTAGTATTTTTAGATAATATTTCTATTTTACAAAAGGTTGATGCTCTTCCAAGTTGTACTACTCTTTCTACTCCAGTAGATGGTGCGACAGGTGTTTTTGTTAGACCAACTTTTACATGGGGAATTGCTGCAAATGCACATGCTTACAAATTGTATTTAGGAAGTGTGTCAGCTAATTACAATGCAATAAATGGAGAAGAACTATCTTCAGGTTATATGTTACCTGCAGCTCAAGCGTTGGCGGCTAATACGAAATATTTTGCTAAAATTGTTGCAACTAATAGTTTAGGAGATGCTGTAGGTTGTGTGGAAACTACATTTACAACAGGTGAAAATGCGTTAGCTCCTTATTGTGGACCGATTATTACTACTATTCCTGCTCAGATGTTCCCAATCAAATCATTCAAATTTGGAGATGTTGAAAAAATATCTGATGAAACGGCTACTACTTTTGGAGCGTTTGAAGCTCATCAAAATTTTACAACAACAAAATTCGAAATGAATGATGATGTAACGTCAGTGCCATTTACTTTATCTGGAATAGGATCAGGAAGTAATAATTTTGCTGCTACTATATACGTCGACTGGAATGAAGATGGTGATTTTGATGATGCGGGAGAAGCTTATTTCAATACAACAGCAACAATGTTGGTGTCAAATGTTGTAACAGGTGGTGTAATTAATTTAAAAGGAGATTTAGTTATTCCAACAGGTGTTAAAGCCGGAGACAAGAGAATGAGAGTGAAGTATAATTTCACAAATACTTCTGTTATTCATAATGCTCTTTCTACTGCTTGTTCAGATATTGGAAATGGTCAAGTAGAAGAGTATACAATTAATGTAAAATCTACTGCACTTACATATTGTGATGCTCAAGCGACTTCTACAAGTAATAGTTTTGAAAGAATTGTTAATGTTAAATTCGCGGATATAGATAATGCTTCGACAGCTTTATATAATAATAACGGATACGAAGATTTCACTAATATTGTAGGGAATGTTCAAACTAATAATAAATACCCAATTGAGGTTAAGATTTCTAATTTCTATGGTGATAAAACAAGTGTTTGGATAGATTATAATCAAGATGGAGTGTTTACAGACAACGAAAAAACAAATATGACTGTAAATGCAGCTACATCAACTGGGGTTGTGAAAATTCCTTCTGATGCAAAATTAGGAAAAACTCGTATGAGAGTTAGAACAACATATTCTACAGATCCTCAGCCATGTGGAAACACTACATATGGTCAAGTCGAAGATTATACAATTGATATAAAAGAAGGGGTAGCAACACTTCCTGATTGTGTTACAATTACAGCTCCAATAAAAGATGCAGTTGATGTAATGACAACTACTAAAATCACTTGGAATACTATTGATAATGCAGATAAATATAAAGTATATATAGGAACTGCTTCTGGAACTTACGATATAGAAGATGGTAAAGAAGTTACAGAAACAAGTTATAATGTTTCTTTATCTGCCAATACAAAATATTTTGTAAAAGTGGTAGCTTCAAATGAAACGGGTGATGCAACAGGATGTGAAGAGATTTCATTCACAACAGCTGCTAACTACACTTACTGTAACAACGGAATTAATATGATTTGTAACGATGGTGATGTTATTGAAAATGTAACATTTGCAGGAGTTAATAAAGATTCTAGTTGTAGCGGAGCAACAGGTTATTCTGATTTCACATCATTGGTTGCAGAAGTGTCTACTGGAGGAACTTATCCTATTTCTGTAAAAGTTGGACCTTCAGGTGATGGTTGGTTATATGAATCTGTAGGTGTGTGGATTGATTTTAACCAGAATGGTACTTTTGAAGAAAATGAGTATACATACGTAGGAACAGGACTTGCTGAAGTTCTTACTAAAGATGTAATTATTCCTGCTGATGCAAAATTAGGAAAAACAAGAATGAGAGTTGTATTATCTGCATCAAAAGCAGATGCTTTTGGTCATCATTTCGCTTGCGGACCAAATAATGCAAACGAGGCATATGGTGAGATGGAAGATTATACTGTTAATGTAGGAAAATTAGGCGTGTCAGACATGAGTAAAACTACGATATCAATATATCCTAATCCATTCAAAGATGTGTTAAGAATCTCTGATGTTAAAGATGCTGTTTCTATTGTTGTTACTGATCTTTCTGGAAGAACATTAGCAAATATGAAACCAGCTACAGAGCTTAATTTATCAGCACTTAGCAAAGGTGTTTATATTGTAACAATTAAATATGCTGATGGAAGTACTAAGACAACAAAAGTTGTTAAAAACTAACTTTAGATATTAATTTTAATAACAAACGCCACCCAATTTGGGTGGCGTTTTTTTGATATAATTCTAATCGTTTATAAATTAATTAAACCCTGAATTTGAAATTTTATTTAGTGATAAACCTAATTGTAATAAAACATATAAACATTATATAATTCAGCTTAGAATCTAAACTTTTAAAGGAAAAGGATACTAACTTTATTTATCTTTTTTATTAATCTACTTTATTAGGTTAAATGCTGATTATTAATTGTTTGTTAGTGTGCCTAATAAATGTGGAAGATTTATAAATGTGATAATCAAAGTTTGTTAAATTAGGATTTGATATAGTTGAAAATTATAGATATCAACTAAAATATTTGATTAGTATAAATAATAAATGTATTTCTAAAATGATGAAATAAAAAAAGCTTCCTTATGAAGCTTTTTTTATTATTGAGCTTATTATGCTCTAATTTTTGTTTTCAAATTAATTCGTTGTCCAACTCTTGGCTGTTCACCTGGTTCCATACGATTTAGCTTGTATAAATTGTTAACTTTCACACCAAAACGTTGCGAAATCGTGTACATATCGTCACCTTCTTGCACTTTGTACGAATAATCAGAACCTTTTGTTTTCTTTTTTCCGAAGAATACAATTTGTCCATCTTTCAATTTAGAACCCATTTGTATTTCATTGAAATTCGCAATATCCGAAGGAACTTTGTTGTACGTTTTAGAAATTGTCGCAATTGTTTCTCCCGCTTGCGCAACGATATAAGGAATATTATTTTTATGATTTTTGATGCGCGTTGTCGGAGTTTGCGTACGAGTTTCGTAAGTAATCGTTTTAGCGTTATTTACAATTGGCTCACTCTCTACAACATTATCTTTTGGTTGATAAGACGCTAATGCGACTTCTTCTTTGATGGTTTTAGGCTCTTTTTTCGTTTTAGATTTTGACGAATTATTTGCCAACATCATATCATCTTGATTGTTGTATAACGTATACAATTTTGCATAAACTTCTTCTGGAGAAATCTTATCAAATTGATCTAAATTATATTTTTCAATTCTCGAAATTAATTTTGAAGCATATTTTGGATCAGTTGCATAGCCAGATTTTTTCAGACCATTTGCCCAAGCATTATAATCTGTCGGATCTAAAATAAACAAAGCTTTGTAATATGGTCTTAACGCTAAAAATTTAGAATGATCTCTATAGCTTTCTTCAACTGAAGAATATTTTCTGAAACATTCGCCTTTTGCATCATCATCGTGATAAATACGAGGTTTATCCAACGACCATTCTTCAGGACCTTTACATTTTATTCCAAAATGATTATTGGCTTGATCGGCTAATTTACTTTGTCCGCCGCCAGTTTCCAATAAACCTTGAGCCAACGTAATACTTGCCGGAACTTTGTAAAGTTGCATTTCTTCAACAGCTAAAATAGCATGTTTTCGAATGTAAGTTATGTCTCTACTTTCTTGTGCTTGCGCCGAAATTGTCAACACTAAGCTAAAAACGTATAACAATTTTTTCATTCTATAATATTTTTGTTCTTCTTCTTTAAAAGTTTGTTCATTCCTTCAATTCCTTGCAATCCGCCTGTATGAACCAAAAGAATTTTAGAATTATCACTAAAATAATGATTTTTAATTAATTGAAAAATTCCAAAAACCATTTTTCCAGTGTAAATAGGATCCAATTGAATATGGTTAATTCGCTTGAAATCATTTACAAAAGTAATTAATTCATCCGAAACTTTCCCATATCCGCCAAAATGATAATCATTAAAAATAGTGAAATTCGTTTTATTTGTCAATTTTTCGATTTCATTTTGGATAAAATCTCCCTTTAAACTCGGAAAACCTAAAACTTTTTGATGAGGTTTCGAGCTTTCAATCAATCCAGCAATTGTTCCACAAGTTCCGATTGCCGAAGCAATAAAATCATATTCGAAACAATCATCGTACAGAATTTCTTCACAACCTTTTATTGCAAAATCATTTGTACCTCCTTCTGGAATAACGTAAGTGTTTGGATATTTAGTGTTTAAATGATTAATAAATTCTACTTCATCCTTTTTTCGGTATTCTTCCCTCGAAATAAAATGCAATTGCATTCCACATTCTTTTGCAAAACGTAATGTAGGATTTTCATCGATTTTATCCTTCAATTCTTCTCCGCGAATAAAACCGATAGTTTCGAAATGATGTAATAGTCCAGCTGCTGCCGTTGCCGCAATATGATTAGAAAAAGCACCTCCAAATGTTATCAATTTTTTGAAACCTTGTTTTTCAGCTTCAATAAAATTATATTTCAGTTTTCGGTATTTATTTCCAGAAATTTCGGGATGAATCAAATCTTCTCTTAATATAGAAAGTTGAATATTAAGAGAAGTTAAATGTTTGATGTCAATGTTTTGAATTTGAGCTTTATAATCGTTCCAAATCATTTAGATATATTTTAGAAAACTATAAAATTTTCGTTTTTTCAAATAATTCAAATTGTGTTCGTTTGCATAAGCTTCACGCTCAAAACTAATATTGCGATATGCTTTATGTTGATCGCGATATTGAATTAATCGAATCGCATATTCAATCAAGTAAAAAGGATAAAAGAACACAACCAAAAGTTCGAGTTGCTGAATGATATGAATGGTTTCGTGATTGATTAAAACTTCATCATTTTTCAGTTTTTTATCTCTCAAAAAAATGAAAGGAAAAATGGTAATTCCAATAAAATTCTTTCGGAATAAATGACTCAAAACAACTACAAACATGATTTAGGTAATTCGATTTTGTTGCAAAATTAATCAATCTGTGAAGATATTGATTTAAAAAGCATTAAAAATCGTAAATTTAGAGGAAGTTTCACAAATAATTATCATACCAAAATTAATGATAGTTTATAGATAAAAGTTGTAATTTCACAGCATTAGAAATGAAAAAGTTTGAAGAAGGAGATTATTATTTATCTCCAGAAGGTTTCAGAATATTTACTGAACAATATCTAAAAAGAAGAGGATATTGTTGCAAAAGTGGATGCAAACATTGTCCGTATGGATACGACAAAAAAACAGATAAAATAAAGAATAAGAAATAATTATATGAAAATAACATCAACAGTTTTAGCTTTGTTAATAGGAAGTTGTGCTTTTGCGCAAATGAAATTTCCTGCGGTAAGTTCTCATGCTGAAGTTGAGCAAAAAGTAGGTTTGACAGAATTTGAAATTGAATACAATCGACCAAATGTAAACGGAAGAAAAGTGTTTGGAAAATTGGTTCTGAATGGAGAAGTTTGGCGAACTGGAGCGAATGAAAATACGGTCATCAAATTTGATAAACCAATCAAAGTGAATGGACAAGAGTTGGCTGCTGGCGAATATGCGTTGTATAGCATTCCGAACAAAGAGGAGTGGGAGGTAATTTTTTATAAAGACACGAAAAACTGGGGGAATCCGAAAGAGTGGAAAGAATCGAATATAGCGTTGAAAGTGAAAGCTCCGTCGACAAAATCGATGAATAATAAGACAGAAACGTTTGAGATTCGTTTTACAAATGTGACGCAAAAATCGGCGAATTTGGTTTTAGCATGGGATAACACAACGGTTGTTTTGGATATTGAAACGAATACAATTAATGAAGTTTTAAAAATGATTGGAGATCAATTGAATGAAAATTCTTCTGCAAAAGATTTTTACAATTCAGCAAACTTCTATTATTCGAATAAATTGGATCGAAATCAAGCGTTGAAATGGGTTAATACAGCTTTAGAAAAAGATGCAAATGCGCCAGATTATTACAAAGAATTGAAAGTTAATTTGGAAAAAAATAAATATTAATTAAAAATCCCTTCAAAAATTTTTGAAGGGATTTTTTTATTGAGTAATATTCTTCTTTAAGATAATTTGTAGGTAAGAAAACATCAACGCAGTTGACCAGCCTACCATCATAATTCCGTTTATAGCTTCTAATCCAGCCATAATTTTCCATTCGCTATCAATCACAACATCACCGTAACCAACGGTTGTAAAAGTGATTAATGAAAAATAGATTGCTTCTTGAAAACTATATAAATTGTCAATATTTGGATTGAAATAAAAAGTAGCCGCCCAAATTGTACATTGTGCACCGTGCAATAAAGTCAAGAAAGATACTGAAATTGCCATTTGCCAAAGCACTTCACTAAACGTTAATCGTTGTTTTCTGAGATTAAATTTATGTAGATATTTTAGCGAATAAACCGTAACAGTTGATTGTAAAATAACATTTACACAAATAATCAATACACCAAAACATATAATTAGAAACATATTTTTATCAATTATAGATGAGTACAAAAATGTAAAGAATAAAATTTATAAAACACTTTTTGAAGCGAAAAATTTTGTAAATTTAATAGAGAAGGAAAATCTAGATATCCTAAATATTTGATAAAATCTGGATTAATAAAGCTTTATTACTAATTTTGTAACGCTAAAAATACATATTTCAACGAATGAAAATTAATTTTAAATATATTTTGATGTGTTTCGGAATAGCTACAATTGGCTTATCTTCGTGTGCTTCAAATAAAAATTCGAAAAAAATAGTTTATAAAAAAGTAGAATCTAAGCAGCCTATAAAACCTGTCGAATCTACGAAGTCAACCATTGCTACTACGCCAAAAACTGAAATTCCGAACAAGAAAGATGAAGTTTTTACAGTAAAACTACCTGAAGTAAATCGTGAGTTTCGTGCAGCTTGGGTAGCTTCTGTTGCAAATATTAACTGGCCTTCTAAAAAAGATTTGACAACAACGCAACAAAAAGATGAAGCAATAAAGTTGTTGGATATGTTAGAAGCAAACAATTTTAATGCTGTTATTTTTCAGGTTCGCCCAGCGGCAGATGCTTTGTATAAAAGTAATTTCGAACCTTGGTCTTACTTTTTAACTGGAGAAGAAGGTAAGGCGCCTTCGCCATATTATGACCCGTTAGAATTTTGGGTGGAAGAAGCACACAAACGTGGAATTGAGTTGCATGTTTGGTTAAATCCTTACAGAGCGCATCACAGTAGTGGAGGTCCAGTGACAAACGAATCGATGGTGAAAAGATCGCCAAGTAATGTGGTGAGATTGAAAAATGGCATGTATTGGTTTGATCCTGCTGACAAAAAAACGCAAGATCACGTTTCGGAAGTTGTTCGTGATATCGTTTCGCGTTATGATATTGATGGTGTTCATTTTGATGATTATTTCTATCCATATGCATCGTATAATGGTGGTGCAGACTTTCCAGATAATTCAACTTGGAATGTTTACAAGAATAATGGAGGAATGTTGTCGAGAGCAGATTGGCGTCGTCAAAATGTGAATACAATTATTGAGCGTATTTATAAAGAAATCAAAGCAGAAAAACCTTTTGTAAAATTTGGTATTAGTCCTTTTGGAATTTGGAAACCAGGATATCCTGCTGGAATTACAGGTTCTTCGCAATATGATGAATTGTATGCAGATGCAAAATTATGGTTGAACAAAGGTTGGGTTGATTATTTTTCGCCACAATTGTATTGGCCAATTAATTCGACAGGACAAAGTTTTCCGAAATTATTAGAATGGTGGAAATCAGAAAACACACATAATCGTCATCTTTGGCCAGGTTTGAATACTGTAGAAGTGAAAGTTTCGGATAGAACAACTGAGATTACAAATCAGGTAAAAATGGCTGGAGAAATTTTACAAAACAATGTGGGTGTTATTCACTGGAGTATTGCTGGATTAACGAAAAATCCTTCGATGTTGAGTTATCTGAAAGAAGGTCCATACAAAGCTAAAGCTTTGGTGCCAACTATGAATTGGATAAAAGCAGATCGTTTGGTAAAACCAAGTTTGACTGTAAATATGAAAGCGTCAGAAGTTGTGATGAATTGGAATGATTATAAAATGAATTCAAATGTTTCGAAATGGATTTTATACACACGTTACAACAACGATTGGGAAACGTCTATTTTGGATAAAACCAAAACAAACCAAACAATTTTGAAACACAAAGATGGTAAAAGTTTAACAGCAGTTGCACTAAAAGCTGTCGATCGTTTAGGAAACGAAAGTGATTACGTTGCTCAAAAAATTAATTAAGAATTGAATTTCTCTCAATATAAATCCTCAACATAAGTTGAGGATTTTTTTATTTTTTTCTCTTTAAAATATAATAAAGCGCATCGTTATCATTTTCTTTTGATGTGTAGGCAAACTGAAATTCATATCCGTTTTCAGACATAAAATTCAACGCATCAATCATCGAATTGAATTTCACTGAAATTCCGCGTTCATCTTTTATTTTCAAACCATTTTTCAGTGAAAAAGATTTGGTTTCTTGTCCAAAATCCAATCGAATATTCATTTTTGTACTCAAACCTCGCCCAGTTCCAATAATCTGTACATAATCAACATTGATATCTTTAATCGGAACATCATTTACAGTTTGCGCAACCGAAAAATTACCGATGAATAATCCCAAAATAAGTGCTAATTTTTTCATAAGTTTTAAATTTTGATAAAGATATTTATTTTCGAATGAAAGAAAAAAGCTGTTTCAAAAGACTAAAATTAGTCATGTCATTTCGACGCATGGAGAAATCTGTAATTTAGATTTCTCATTTCACTACGTTTCATTCGAAATGACATTTTTGAAACAACTTTCTTAATTATATTATTTCAATCCCCAATCAACAGCAAAAACAGCTTGTAAAGCTGCAGTTTCAGTACGGAAACGTTGATGTCCAAGACTAATTCCTGTAAAATTATGATCTTCTGCAGCGAAAATTTCATCTCTCGAAAAATCACCTTCAGGACCAATCATAATCAAAATTTTCTGCGGATTATTTTCCAAAACTGTTCGTAAAGGCGTACGTTCAATATCCGCTTCGCAATGCGCAATACATTTCGTGAAACCTTCAAAATCCTGTTTGATAAATTCATTGAATTTTGTCAAATCATTTACTTTTGGCAAATACGCTTTCAACGATTGTTTGGTTGCAGATTGTACAATTTTTTCAATTCGCTCGATTTTAATATTTTTTCGTTCCGAATGAAAAGTCTGTAAAAAAGTAATTTCGTCAATACCAATTTCGGTTGCTTTTTCCAAGAAAAATTCCAAACGTTCCATTGTTTTTGTTGGCGCAATTGCAACATGTAAATAGTAATTTTTCTGTTCGAAATTTACTTTTAAATCAACAATTTTTCCTTCAACTGCTTTTTTAGAAATCGACGTAATTTCAACTTGAGCCAAATTTCCTTTTCCATCCGTCACATGAACCAAATCGCCTTCATTTCCGCGCAAAACTTTCGCAAAATGATGACTTTCTTCTTCGTTCAGGATAGCTGTTTCGTGATGAATTTCTCCAAAAAATAATTTCATTAAATATGGTATTTAGCCACAGATTTCGCTGTGTTTTTTGTAAATAACTCTTGATCAAATTTTAAACTTCCAACCATTGCAATCATCGCTGCATTATCTGTTGTATAAGCAAATTTTGGAATAAAAGTTTTCCAACCAAATTCTGTTTCTCCATCTTTTAATCGTTGACGAATTTCAGAATTAGCCGAAACTCCACCTGCAATCGCAATTTGTTTAATTCCAGTTTCGTCCGATGCTTTTTTTACTTTTTCCATCAAAATATTAACGATAGAATGTTGAATAGAAGCGCACAAATCGTCAATATTTTCTTCAATAAAATTTGGATTCGTTTTGACTTCTTTCTGAATAAAATATAAAATTGACGTTTTGAAACCGCTAAAACTAAAGTTTAAACCATCAATTTTTGGTTTTGCAAATTTGAATTTTGTAGGATCTCCAATCTTAGATTTTTTGTCAATAATTGGACCTGCAGGATAAGGTAAATTTAAAATTTTACCTGCTTTATCAAAAGCTTCACCAGCTGCATCATCAATTGTTTCACCTAAAATTTCCATCTCAAAATAACTGTTGATTTTCACGATTTGTGTATGTCCACCAGAAACAGTCAAACATAAAAATGGAAAAGTTGGTTTTTCGTCGTTGGCATCTTCAATAAAATTTGCCAAAATATGTGCTTGCATGTGATTAACCTCAATCAACGGAATATCCAATGATTGACTGAAAGATTTCGCAAAACTTCCGCCAACCAAAAGCGAACCCATCAATCCTGGACCACGTGTATACGCGATTGCTTTAAGTTCTTCTTTATTAATATTTGCCTGTTTTAGGGCTTGATCTACGACGGGAACAATATTTTGTTGATGTGCTCTCGAAGCTAATTCTGGTACTACGCCACCATATATTTCGTGAATTTTTTGGCTTGCTACAACATTAGAAATAATTTTATTTCTGTCAATAATTGCTGCGCCTGTATCATCACAAGAAGATTCTATGGCTAAAATGTAGTTTTTATCGCTCATAATTCCTTGTAGAATAAAATTTATAACTTATTTTTACCCTGCAAATATCGTAAATTTAAACCATTGAAAATAGTCAGACGAATAGGAAGATTTTTATTGTCGTTGATTATACTCGTTTTAACCCTTGTTTTAACAGTAGCAATCGCAATACAAATCCCTGCGGTACAGACAAAAATAGCTCACTTTGCCTTAGAAAAATTAAATAAATCGTTGAACACGCAAATGTATGTGGATTCGGTGGATATTGATTTTTTTGGAACAATATATTTCCATGGCGTTAAGATAAAAGATGATCATAAATATGATTTTATTAAATCGAAAACTTTAGAAACAACGATAAATGTCTGGTCACTTATACCAGGAATCAAAAAAGATCACATTGATTTGAGTGAAGTGAAATTGATTCAGCCCGAAATTCGTGTGATTACGTACAAAGGCGATTCGATTTCCAATTTTATCAAATTTGTGAACGGTTTTAGTTCTGATAAACCAAAAGATCCGAAAAAGATTTTCAAATTGGATGGAGATTTTATTTTGGAAGACGGTAAAGTTTCAATTGTTAATCAAAATTCTGGGAATATCTGGTTGGATTCAAAACAGTTGAACATGACTGTAAAAAAGTTTCGATTAGTTGATTCTGATATTACGGCTGATTTAGAAAACTTCTGCTTTGTTGCGACAAAAAATAAAGAAACGTATAACGTACAAAACTTTACAGGAAAAGTTCATTATTCGAAAAAAGAAATTCGAGTTGGGAATTTGAATTTGAGAACGGATACGTCTGTTTTGAATGGAAATTTATTGTTGAGTTACGATGAACCCTCGGATATGAGTGACTTTGAAAATAAAGTTCGTTGGGATGTTTTTTTTGATCGAGGTTCTAAGATTAACTTTAAAGAAATTCGTTATTTCACACCTTTATTTGATAAAAATTCGTCAGTAGATTTATATGGAAAGGTAAATGGAACGCTGAATAATTTGACTTTTTCTGATTTCGAATTAAAAGGTGAAGATAATTATGTTGGAGCTTCTCGCTTACAATTGCAAGATGTTTTGCATGGTTCTTTGTTAAATTTTTCGACAAGAAATGTAAAAATTAATACATCATATCAAAAAATAACAAAATTACTTCCAACCTTTGTTTCGAAGAAAATTCCAAATATGTTGACACGTTTTGGAAACCTAAATTATCGTGGAGATATTTTGTTAAATCCAAATGAAATTCATGCGAATGGTTACGCCATTTCTGGACTTGGAGATGCTGATATTAAAGCGCAAATCAAGAATTATAAAAATGTAAAAGCCTTAATTTATAAAGGTACTTTAGATGCGAAAAACTTAAATCTTCGTCAATTAACTAATGCAAAAGATTTGGGTTATGTAAGCGGGAAGTTTAGATTTGATGGAAGAGGAACAGATTTGAAAAATATCAATTTAAATCTGGATGGAACACTTCGTTATATGGATTTGATGGGCAAACGTTATCAAAATATTACGGTTGACGGTTTGGTTAAAAATTATCAATTCAATGGCTTGTTCGATATCAAAGATCCAAATCTAAATGCGCAATTGAAAGGTAAAATTAACTTTAGTGGAAAACCTTATGATTTTGATTTTACTTCGAATATTCGTCAAATTAATTTAGATTTTCTTGGAGTTACAAAAAATCTAAATGCAATTGTACGTGGCGATGTTGAAGGGAATTTTAAGTTGACAAATATTAATGATTTCAGAGGAAATATTGATGTCAAAAATCTTTACTTCCGTTCGAAAAAAGATACGTTAGAATTGTCACATGTCATGTTGAATTCTCAAATAAATGGTTCGCATAAAATCATGACTTTGGATGTTCCTAATTATATGCGCGCTACAGTAGATGGTCGCTATAATATTACGGAAGTTGCCAATGTTATCAATAATTCGCTTGTAGATTTAGTTCCATCTTTCCGTCATAAAAAAGTTTCACCAAATCAGGCTTTTTCGTTTGATGTTTATGTGCAAGAAAATTTATTACAATATATCGATTCATCGATTTCGATTGAGCCTGATACGCATGTAAAAGGTTATATTGATGGTACGAAAAATCAGTTGGAAGCGACTTTGGATACGCCTGGAATTAAATATGCAGGAATTCAATTGTTCCAATCTAATGTTAATCTAAATACTATTGCGGAGTTGCCAACGTTGAATGCGAAGATTGATAGTTTGAAAGTAAGTGGTGTAACGATTAATGCAATTAACGTAAATTCGATTCCGAAGAATGATACAATGATTGTCAAAACAGATTTTAATATTGGTCGAAAAAATCCAATTTTATTTAATCTGAATCTTTTTCATACAGTTCAGAATAATAATGATTTGATTTTTGGATTTTCACCTTCAACAATTCAAATTGATTCGACACAATGGACAATTAATCATTTGAATGATGCAAATTCGAATCGTGTAATTTTTAATCGAATCAATAAATCATTAAAAGTTGAAGATTTATCATTAGAATCAGAAGAACAATATTTAAAAGTAAGTGGTTTATTTAATAACAATGTAGATTACAATTTCAATGCTGATTTTAAAGATTTGCATTTAGAAAAAATCATTCCTAAAACATTATTGAATAACCTAAAAATTGTCGGTATAGCAAACGGTAAAGTAGATATTATTCGTACAAAAGAAAAACTTGAACCAACGCTTGAAGCTAAAATTGATAAGTTAGGTTTAAATGATTTCGAGCTTGGTAATTTGACTTTACAAGGAGGTTATAATGTAGCGGATAAACAATTTAATTTTGAAACAAGTTTACAGAAAGAACAAATTCAATCGTTGGTTGCTTATGGTAATATTATCAATAAACCAACAGGTCCTGAGGTTGATGTAGATGCCAATTTTGATGAGTTTCACATCGATTTCTTAGAAGGATTCTTAAAATCTGTTTTCTCTAATATGCGTGGAACGTTATCTGGTGATTTAAAAATTACTGGACCAATTGATTTGCCAAATCTTAGCGGAAATATGATAGCAAAAGATCTTGGTTTGAAAGTGAATTTCTTAGGAACTGATTATTTATTTGAAGGAGAAAATGAATTGCTTGTTTCGAAACAAGGAAAAGGACAAGGGATTATTATGTTGAATGATATTGCGTTCAAAGACACAACATTCAATACAAAAGGAAAAGTTGATGGAGCAATTCTTTTCCGCAACTTATCTAAATGGGGTCTCAACTTAGATTTCGATACGCAAAATTTATTGGTGATGAATACATCTATAAAAGACAATGAACTGTTTTATGGAAAAGTATTTGCCAAAGGAAATGTCTCTATGTTTGGTGCGGTAGAGGAGTTGGAAATTGCTGGTGATGCGACTGTTGTAGGGAATTCTGAATTGACAATTAATACAGGAAGTACAACAATTGAGTCAGAAAATAACTTGGTACGTTTTGTTCCTAACCAACATTTAGACGAAAAATCTAAAAATAATGAACCGCATGCGCCAAAAGGAATGTCGATAGATGTCAACATTAATGCGTATCCAAATGCAATGGTGAATTTGATTTTTGATGCAGCTACAAACGATAAAGCGACAGCGCGTGGTACAGCAGAAAATCTTAGATTCTTAATGAATAAAGCAGGATTGAGTATTACAGGTGTATATAATATAGAAAGTGGAACATATGAGTTTAGACAATTTCCGCTGATTCCGAAAGATTTTAAAATCAAAAAAGGATCTTCTGTGCAATTTGCAGGAAATCCGCTCGATGCAACGCTTAATATTACAGCTGAATATCAACGTTCGGTATCAAATGTTGGAGATTATTTAGGTGTAGGATATTCGCAAATTTATGATGCTCTCTTATCAATTAATATTTCCGAAACGTTGAAGAAACCTATTATCGATTTTGGATTAACAATTCCTAATGCAGGTTCGGATATCAATTCGCAGTTACAATCAAAATTCCGTTCAAATACAGAAGAACAGATGCTTCAGTTTAGTTATATCTTATTGACAGGTAAATTTGGTGACGCATCGGCTGTTCAGTCTGGTGTAACGAGTACAGCTGCTGATATTGGTTTATCGACAATTGCGGGCATGTTATCATCTATTGCGAATAATGTAGATATACAAATGGAGTACGTTGGTGGTAGTGCACAATCGGAGACAAATGATAAAATTAGAACTTCGGTTTCATATCGCGTTAATAATCGTTTAAGTTTGCGTGGTTCGTATGGAATTGCGGTTACAAATAATAGAAATGTACAAGAGAATTTCGATGGTAATTTTGATATTTCCTACGATATTTCAAAATTAAATAATGGATCTTTGGTCCTAAAAGCATTTACAAAACCTACAACTTTCGGTTTGTTACCTGGAATGGAAAATAACTTGAATCAAAGTTTCGGAGTCGGAATTCAATACAACAAAAGTTTCGATACGTTTAGAGGTTTCTTAGGTTTAGATGAAATTAAAAAGAAAACTAAAGCTAAAAAAGAAGAGCAACCACAAGAAAGATTTGATTCGATTGTACTTCCGAAACAGTTTAAAAGTGAGGAAAGAAGAATAGATTCTACCCGTCAAACTACAAAAGATACGGTCAAAGTTACGTATCAAAAAACTACTCAACCTAAGGTGGAACAAAAGCGTCGCGGCTTAGTCAAAATTAAATAAAAAAAAATGAGTTTATTGTGGTTAGACAATAAACTCGCGCAAACAAACAAAAGTGATTAGTTCTTTCTTTTTTGAACTATTATTACAACAAAAGTAAAATATTAAATAAATCATTAAAAAATATTTTGAAGTTTGTTTGTTTTATTTATAATTTTGCTAAAAATTAATTCGATTTTTTATTAAAATAATAATAATAATCAAAAATTAGGAAAATGAATTACATAATTGATGATGTTGATAAGAAAATTTTGATGTATTTGATTGACAATACAAGAATGCCATTTACAGAAATTGCAAAGAAAATGAATGTTTCTGCTGGTACTATTCACGTACGTGTCAAGAAATTAGAGGAGGCTGGAATCATCAAAGGAACTACACTAATTACAGATTATGATAAAATGGGTTATCAGTTTGTTGCGTATGTAGGATTGTTACTTACAAAAACAAACAAAACTCAGAAAGTGATAGATGAATTATATAAAATTCCTAACGTAACAGTGGTTCACGTTGTGTCTGGGAAATATAATATTTTCTGTAAAATTCGTGCAAGAGATACTTCTGATGCGAAAGATGTTATCTACAAAATTGATCAAATTGATGATGTATTGAGAACAGAATCTATGATTTCGTTAGAAGAATCTTTCAACGATAAAAATAGATTGATGCATTCAATTTTTCATTAAAAATAATTTCAATTTATTAATCATCCCACAAAATGACAGACGAAGAAAAAGAAAAATATTTTCAGGTCGCTCTATGTTCAAGTCTCGTACTTTTCGGGTTTGATGGAGAAGATCTCAAAATATTGGTGTACAAAAAACTAAACGATCCTTTCAAAGGAGCATTGGTTTTGCCAGGAAAATATATTGCGCCAACGGTAAGTAACGATCAAGCAATTCACGAATTATTGATTGAGAAAATTGCTTACGATGAGCATCAAACATATATTGAACAATTGAAAGCCTTTACAAAAGTTTTTCGTAATCCATTAGGACGTGTTGTAAATGTTGCTTACTATGCTTTGGTTAAATTGACGCCTCAAATAGAGGAAAAAGTGAAAACACAAGGTGGAGAATGGTTTCCTTACGATCGCGTTCCGGATTTAGCTTTTGATCACAATGAAATTGTAAAATATGCAAAAGAACGTGTAAAACGTCGTGTGAAGCGTCGTCCAGTTGGGTTTAACTTACTTGGAGATGAGTTTACAATTGCACAATTACAAAGTTTGTATGAAAAAGCCTTGAATCGTGAATTGGATAAACGTAACTTTAGAAAGAAAATCTTTAACTCAAATTTAATTATCGAAACAGGTAACACAACAGATCCTAAACAACATCGTAAAGTATCTAAATTGTATCGTTTTGATGAAGAAAAATACGAAAAATTGAGTTTGAAAGGATATGATTTCTTATTTTAAAATAAAGCTATGACAGATCAAAAAGTAGAACAAAATCAAGAACGTGACGACATTTTTGACACAAAAGTTTTAATGTCGGATAATACCAAAACAAAAGATTTGAAACACGAAGGAAACAAAACATCATTCCTTTTCAAGTCAATGATTTTTATAATGGTTTTCTTGATTTTGAGTATTCTTTATCGTGGTTATCAATTATTGGTGACAAATGATTATTTGTTCCGCCAAATGATGAACGAAGATGCACCAGAAATGCCAAAATGGTATCCAATTGCAACGCTTGTTTTAGGAGTTATTGCATTAATTGGTATCTTTTTAGTGAAATCTTACAAAAGAATTGGTGTATATATGGTTGTAACATCATTATTTGTGTCAGCAGCAATGCAGCCCGAATTTATGGCAGATGGAACACTTTTTACCATGTTTACATTGTTTGTGTTTATAGGTTATGGTTTAGCGATTATCTATCCATATTGGCACAAGTTTAAATAAAAACTTAATAAAGTATAGAAAAGAGGTTACAATTAGTTGTAACCTCTTTTTTTGATGCTGAATTATTTGTATTAATATCATTCAATATGAATATTTTAAGCTTATTAATTGTTTAAGTTGATAAAAAAACTGCTTAAATAAAGCGAATATGAGAATTTAACGGCTATATTTGTCTTGTGTGGAAAAAATATAAATTAAAAGTACAAAATGGATTGTATTTCAGTATTTGATATGCTCAAAATTGGCGTTGGTCCTTCAAGTTCGCATACTTTAGGTCCTTGGCGCGCTGCAGAAGCTTTTCTGAAAGAATTGGAAGCTGCATCTATCTTTAATAAAATTACTAAAGTTCGTGTAGATTTGTATGGCTCTTTATCGCTTACAGGTAAAGGACATGCAACTGATTATGCAGTAATGTTAGGGCTAAGCGGTGCTGATCCTGAATATATTCCTGTTGATGATATCTCGAATATTATTAATACGATCAATACAAATAAACAATTAAATTTTGGAAATAAATTTTTAATTGATTTTAATCCCGAAACTGATATCGTTTTCAATCGTGAATTTTTATCTTTTCACGCTAATGGAATGATGTTTACAGCTTTCTATGAGAACGAAGAATTTTCTTCTACGTTTTATTCGATAGGAGGAGGATTTATTACAAAAGAGGATGATAGTGCTACCAATACAGATGTCACTTGTGCCTTTCCATATTTATTTAATACATCAACAGAGTTATTAGAATTTTGTTCGAAAGAAAATAAATCGATTTCTGAAATCATGTTTGAGAATGAAAAAACAATCCGAACTGAAGATGAAATTCACCACGAATTAATGCGTGTTTGGAATACCATGTTAGAGTGTATGTACATTGGTTGTCATACAGAAGGTATTTTACCAGGCGGATTGAACGTGAAACGTCGTGCTTACGATATGCACAAGAATTTGGTTGGAACAACACCTTATTCTAATCCACAAGAATGGATTGCTTCAATCCGAAAAACCAAAGTATATTTTCGTCAAATTTTGAAATGGGTAAGTTGTTTTGCTCTTGCTGTTAATGAAGTAAATGCTTCATTAGGTAGAGTAGTAACAGCACCAACAAACGGAAGTGCAGGAGTTATTCCAGCAGTTTTGATGTATTATTTGGTGATCGAAAATCATAAAGCTGGTCAAAAAGAGATTGAACAATTCTTAACAACAGCAGGAGTTATTGGTTCTATCTTTAAGAAAGGAGCAACTATTTCTGCAGCAATGGGAGGTTGTCAAGCTGAGATCGGTGTATCTTCGGCTATGGCTGCAGCGGCATTATGCGAATTAATGGGAGGAACTCCTGCGCAAGTAACGATGGCTGCCGAAATTGCAATGGAACATCATTTAGGTTTAACATGCGACCCGATTGGAGGTTTGGTTCAAATTCCTTGTATCGAACGTAACACAATGGGAGCGATTAAAGCGATAAATGCGGCAGAATTAGCATTGGATACAGATCCGTTGACTGCGAAAGTTCCGTTAGATAAAGTCGTAAATACGATGTGGGAAACTGCAAAAGATATGAATAATAAATACAAAGAAACTTCTGAAGGAGGTTTGGCAGTTGCTGTAAATATTGCAGACTGTTAGTAATTTATTCATTATCAATAAAATAATATTATGTGTATTAATTGTAAGGATTATGAATGTGTGTTGTGTATTTCAAAAATAATCCTTACATTTGCACAGCCTTTTAGAGTTAAGGTACGGATGTTAAAGAATATTCATTTAGGGATTTTTTAGGCTGCTCAGCCATTTAATTTTATTCTTTCATATCTGTTGGTTAAATAATTTAAAATAAAACCGGTGATATGGAATATAAATGAATTTCATTATCTCGGTATCGTATCTAACATGATTACATTCAAAGAATTAGGACTTCAAGAAGAAATCCTAACTGCAATTGAGAAAATGGGCTTCGTTAACCCATCTCCAATCCAAGAAAAAGCTATTCCTCAAATCCTTTCATCAGATCAAGATGTTATTGCATTGGCGCAAACAGGTACAGGAAAAACTGCAGCATTCGGGCTTCCGGTTTTAAATCAATTAGACAGCAATTCAAAATCAGTACAAGCAATTATTTTGTGTCCTACTCGTGAATTATGTTTACAAATTGCAAAAGAATTAGAATCTTTTTCTGCTGATATGCGTGGAGTACGTGTACAGGCAGTTTACGGTGGTGCTGACATCGTTAAACAAATTAGAGGATTAAAAGATAATCCACAAATCGTTGTAGGAACACCAGGTCGTACAATGGACTTAATTAAACGTGGTGCATTAAAAATTAATGATATCACATGGACAGTTTTAGATGAGGCAGATGAGATGTTGAACATGGGATTCCGTGACGAAATCGATTCTATCTTAGAAACAACTCCAGAAGAAAAACAAACTTTATTATTCTCAGCTACAATGCCTTCAGAGGTTCGTCGTATCGCTTCAGAATATATGCACAATCCAGTTGAGATTGCTGTGAGTAAAGTAAATACTGCATCAAAAAATATCGAGCACCACGTTTACTTAGTACGTTCTTCTGATCGTTACTTAGCTTTAAAACGTTTGGCCGATTATTACCCAAATATTTATGGTATCGTTTTCTGTAGAACTCGTCGCGAAGCGAAAGATGTAGCAGATAAATTGATGCAAGATGGTTACAATGCAGACGCATTACACGGAGATTTATCACAATCGCAACGTGATCACGTGATGGAGAAATTCCGTAACCAAAACATTCAAATCCTTGTTGCAACAGACGTTGCTGCTCGTGGTATCGACGTAAATGAGTTGACTCACGTAATCAACTTCAATTTACCAGATGATCCTGAAGTTTATGTACACCGTTCAGGACGTACAGGACGTGCGGGTAACAAAGGGATTTCTATCATTATCTCAGGAGGACGTGAAGCGCGTAAAATTAGAGATTTAGAAAAATTAATTGCTTCTAAAATCGAGCCTAAAAACGTACCAACTGGAGCAGAAATCTGTGAAAAACGTTTAATTTCTTTAATCGATAAAATCGAAAACATCGAAGTTGATGAAGAATTAATCGAGCCTTACATGGAAACTGTAAACGAAAAATTGGCAAACTTAGATCGTGACGATTTATTAAAACGTTTCATGACAGTTGAGTTCAATTCTTTCTTAGAATATTACAAAAACACGAAAGATATTTCTTCAGAAGGAGATCGTGGTGATAGAGGAGATCGTTCTTCTAACCGCCGTGGAGGTCGTGATTTCTCTCGTTTCTTTATCAATATTGGTCAAAAACACAACTTACGTGTTCCAAACTTAATTGGTTTAATCAACGAGCAAACTCGTAACCGTAACATCGAAATAGGAAAAATTGAAATTTTACGTAATTTCTCTTTCTTCGAAGTTGATACACAGTTCGAATCATTAGTGTTAGAATCTTTCAAAGATGCACAACGCGATGGTGTAGATTTAGATGTTCAAATCTCTAAACCAGAACCAAGACGTGGTGATGGTGAGCGTCGTGGAGGAGATCGTCGTCGTAATGACAGAGGAGGAGATTCTCGTGGACGTGGTTTCAATAGCCGTCGTGATAATGACCGCGAAAGAAGTGGAGGTTATCGTGGTGGAGATCGTGATCGCGGAGGAGACAGAGGTGGATTCCGTGGCGGAGATCGTGACCGTGATTCAAGAGATTCTAGAGGAGGAGATCGTGGTGGTTACCGCGGTGGAGATCGTAACAGAACAGGAAACTCAAGAAGAGGTAGAGATTAATATATTCTCAATAAATAATAGAAAAAAGGATGATTTTATGAAATCATCCTTTTTTTATTCATAAAACTTCGGTTTGAATAAATAATTTTTCTATATTTATTCAAAACCACAAATAAATGACAGTACAAGAATTGTTTAACTCTATTCGATTATCCATCGAAGAAGAGAATTATGCGCAATTAAAAGAAATTAAAATTTTTAAGCCAGAAAAATTCAATTGGGTAAAGGATATTTTCGAACCTTACAATGTAGCTCAATTAGGAACACAAAAAGGTTTAATTTGGAAGTATAATGATCAACGAGAAGATTATACTTTTCAGGATTTAGCTGATAAATACAATCAATTCTTAAACTATTTAAGAAACAAAGGAATTAAACAAGGAGACAAAATGTTTTCTCAAGTTCCATTATTACCGATTACTTGGATTGGTTATTTGGCATCTATCAAAGGTGGATTAATTATTATTCCAGCCGCAACAACCTTAGAAGCAAGAGATTTAACCTTTAGATTCGAATCTTCTTTTCCAGAAGTTGCTTTAGCAGATCAAGCAAATGCATCAAAAATAGATGAAGCAGAAGCAAAATTTGATAAAAAGATTAAGGTAAAATTAATCACAGAAGGCGAACGAGAAGGTTGGACAAATATCAATGAGTTATGGAAAGAATCTACGCAAGCTGAGGCTGCTGATACAAAACCTGATGACGATTTATTCTACTTCTTTACCTCAGGAACGACAGGAATGCCGAAAGTAGTGGTGCACACGCATTATACTTATCCGCTTGGAGGTTTCACGACTTCTTCTTGGGTTGGAATGAAAAAAGGCGATTTGCATTACAATATTTCTCAACCAGGTTGGGCGAAATTCTTTTGGAGTAGTTTCTTTGCTCCGTGGAATATGGGTGCGACAATTTTGGGGTATCATGCAGATAAATTTGTTCCGAAAGAACAATTACAAACCATTCAAGATTTGGGTGTAACAACTTTTTGTGCGCCACCAACAGCTTTGCGTGTATTAATTTTAGAAGATTTGAAAAGTTATGATTTCAAACTTCGTCAATGTGTTGCAGCTGGTGAACCTCTTAATCCCGAAATTATTGATGTCTGGAAAGAAGGTACAGGAATTACGATTCGTGATGGTTACGGACAATCAGAGTCTACTGCGATGATAGCGAATTTGCCAAATGAGAAGATTAAATACGGATCGATGGGTAAACCTGCATTTTTGTATGATATTGTGATTGCAGATGATGATGGAAATATTGTGCAAGATTGCGAAGAAGGAAATATTTGTGTTGTGCATAATGAAGAAACCATCAACGGAATTTTCAAAACTTATTTGATTCAGAAAGATAAAATGGCGAAAGTTTTCAAGCATGGATTATATTATACTGGAGACAAAGCTTATAAGGACGAAGATGGTTATGTTTGGTTTGTTGGACGTGATGATGATGTGATAAAAGCGTCTGATTTTCGTGTAGGACCATTCGAAGTAGAAAGCGCTTTGTTGGAACATGATGCCATTATGGAAGCTGCTGTTGTGGCAAGTCCGCACGATTTACGCAGTAATGCTGTAAAAGCTTTTGTTATTTTAGCGCCTGGACATGATGCGTCGGAAGAATTAGCGAAAGATATTTTTAGATATACAGAAGAGCATTTGGCACGTTATAAAATTCCGCGTATTGTGCAGTTTGTGGAGAGTTTGCCAAAAACAATTTCAGGAAAAATACGTCGAGTAGAATTGCGAAACCAAGAAGCTGTAGATAAAAAGAATAAAACGATTATACCAAACGAATATTTTCACGAAAAATATTAGTCGAGCTTAAAATTAACACACAAAAAAACCACTTCAAACGAAGTGGTTTTTGTATTATCAAATAATTTTATAATTTTTCTTCAATGTATTCCTGAATTTTACTCGTAATGATTGGAACCGCTATCATAATCAATCCAGAAATTACAATTTTTGTAATCCCTTTCATTGGATATTTTTTTGAAGCTTTATCTCCAGCCCAATTTAATGCACTTTCAACTTTAGAAGAAGTGAAACTTGTATCAGATTTTAAATTTGTTACAAGACTTACTGCTTTGTTTACAAATGAATTATCATGCTTATTTTCGGCAACTTTCATTTGCAATTTTAGTTTACGCTTTGCCATTCGCAAATCGTCTAAATTTTTTATCGCAGATATTTGTTCTTTATTCTTCATCGTCGTCTTCGTCATCATCATCGTGGTTAGACATAGCTTCCATAGCGTTTTCTACGGCAATATTTGTCAAGAAAAGTTTTAATTTCTTTCTAAATAAAATAGAAAGTACCATCATCAAGAAATAAATTCCAGTTACAGCAAGAAAACCTAATCCTGTATCATTAAAATAACCTCCCAAAATAAATCCTAATGCTAAACTTCCTAATAATAATAGAAACAAAGAAAATACGGCAATAATTAATACATAAATACCGCTCGCCAGCATGTTGCTCAGCGAATCTACGAGATCATATTTAGCTAAAGTTATTCTATTATTAATATAAACTTTTAGTTCATTAAACATAAAATTGATTTATTTCAGACAAAGTTAATTATAAATTTTAAGGAATGTTGTGTTTCGAAGAAATTAAACTCCTACGTTTTCTTGAAACTCGTCTTTTAAATCTTCTTTTGTTTGGTTTGCTTTAGATTTTAAATCTTTTCCAGCTTCTTTTGCTTTAGAAACAAACTCGTCTTTTTGCTCAGCTAATTTTGATTTTACTTCGTCTAATTTAGCTTCTAATTCTTTTTTAGTTTTTTTAGCTTTATCAGAAAAATCATTCGCGTATTTGTCTAACTCTTTTTTGTATTTGTCAGCTTCTTTTTTTAATTTTTTGCGAGTGTCTTTCCCTGATTCTGGTGCATATAATAAACCTACTACTGCTCCGATTGCTGTTCCGATTGCTAAACCTGCTAATAATTTAGTTGCATTATTTAATTTACTCATAATAAAGTTTTTTTTGAGATTAAACGTTTTTTATATTTACACTTTAAAATTACAAAAACAATACCAAAGAATTCAAATCAAATTTAAAAAATTACAATAAATGTTAATATTATCTGAAAAATCACAAAATATGCCAGCTTCTCCAATCAGAAAGTTGGTGCCATACGCAGATGCAGCGAAAAAAAGAGGTACGAAAGTTTATCACTTAAATATTGGACAACCTGATATTGAGTCGCCAAAAGCTGTTTTAGAAGGATTGAAAAATTTCCCTTCAAACATTATTTCTTATACGCACTCAGAAGGAACGTTGGAATATCGTCAGGCTTTGGCAGATTATTTTACAAATCGTGGAATTGATTTAACGCCAGAAAATTTTATTGCAACTTTAGGAGGTTCAGAAGCTTTATTATTTATTTTCGGAATTATTGGAAATCCAGGTGACGAAATCATTATTCCAGAACCTTTTTATGCAAATTACAATGGATTTACATGTGAAAATGATGTAAATATTGTTCCTGTTCCATCTTCAATAGAAAATAATTTTGCTTTACCTGCAATAGAAGAATTTGCGAAAAAAATTACGGATAAAACACGTGCAATTTTAATTTGTAATCCTGGAAATCCAACTGGATATGTGTATTCTAAAGAAGAGTTAAATCAATTGAAAGATTTAGTTTTAGAGCATGGTATCTATTTAATTGCGGATGAGGTTTATGCAGAATATTTATATACTGAAGAAGAATTTACATCTGTTTTAAGTTTCCCAGAACTGAAAGATAATGCAATTGTAATTGATTCAGAATCGAAACGTTTTTCTTTATGTGGTGCACGTTCTGGAGCTTTGATTACACGTAACGAGAAATTCTTAAAAGCTGCAATGTTATATGCACAAGCGCGTTTAAGTCCTGTTGAAATTTCTCAATACATTGCAACTTTAGCCCACAGAAATGTTGGAACTTATTTCGAAGATTGTCGTACAGAATATTTAAAACGTCGCAATACATTAGTTACAGGTTTACAGCAAATTCCGGGTGTGGTTTGTCCAAATCCAAAAGGAGCTTTCTATTGTATGATTCAGTTACCAGTTGATAGCGCAGAGAAATTTGCTATTTGGTTATTAGAATCTTTCTCGTCAAACGGAGAAACAGTAATGTTGGCGCCAGGAGCAGGATTTTATTCAACTCCAAATTCAGGAATTCAAGAAGTTCGTTTGGCTTATGTTTTGAAAGAAGAAGATTTGGTTCGTTCTGTCGAAATCTTGAAAGAAGCTTTAGAACAATATCCAGGAACAATTAGATCATAAGAAAAATACGAAGATGGAAATCATCGAAAATTATTCATTAAAATTATATAACACATTCGGAATAGAGGCAAAGGCAAAATATTTTGCAGATGTTGCGACTATTCAAGATTTGCGAAAAGTTTTGGTTTTTCGTCGTCAAAAAGATTTACCGATCTTATTTATTGGTGGAGGAAGTAATATGCTTTTTGTAGACGATTTTCCAGGAATTGTGTTAAAATTAAATTTGAAAGGAATCGAAATTATCAACGAAGATGATGATTTTGTGTACGTAAAAGCGCAAGGGAGCGAGAATTGGCACAATTTTGTTGAATGGACGTTGCAAAATGATTTCGGAGGATTAGAAAATCTTTCGTTGATTCCTGGAAATGTAGGTACTGCGCCGATGCAAAATATTGGTGCCTATGGCGTTGAGGTCAAGGATTATATAGAAGAAGTTCAAACATTAGTTTTGGAAACGGGTGATGAGCGTACTTTTACAAATGAAGAATGTCATTTTGGTTACCGCGAATCTGTTTTCAAAAACGAATTGAGAGGACAATATGTTTTGGTAGCGGTTACATTTAAGTTGACGAAGAAAAGTCATAAACTTCATGTTGAATATGGTGCAATAAAATCTGAATTGGAAAAGGAGCAAATTTTTGATCCAACGATTCAAGAAATTAGTGCAGCTGTAATCAAAATTCGTCAAAGTAAATTACCAGATCCTTCGCAGATTGGGAATTCGGGGAGTTTCTTTAAAAACCCTGTCATTTCGAATGAAGAATTTGCTGAAATAGAAAAACTTCATCCAGAAATTTCTCATTACAAAACTGATTCAGGTGTTAAGTTAGCTGCAGGTTGGTTAATAGAACATGCAGGTTGGAAAGGAAAACGTTTTGGTGATGCAGGAGTTCATGATAAACAAGCTTTGGTTTTGGTGAATTATGGAAATGCAACTGGACGTGAAATATATGATTTATCTGAACGAATTATAGAAGATGTGAAAGCCAAATATGGTGTAACATTGGTTCGAGAAGTCAATATTATACAATAAATTAAATCCCGCTGAAAGCGGGATTTTTTTTTGTTATATTTGATAAAAAAAGGATGAAGTATATATATTATTGTTTGTTAATGTTATTTTTATTTAGTTGCGGATCCTCTGTAAAAACAAAATTAATTAATCAGAGTACAAATGAATTAGAGAATAAAGAAGTTTTAGTGATTTATAATGAGGAGGATTTACCTTCGAAATCAATTTTATTAGGAAGTATTAAGATAGGTGATTCAGGTTTTTCAACTGAATGCTCTAAAGGAGAAGTTCTTAATAATGCTATTGAACAAACAAAAAAGAACAATGGAAATATTCTTTTAATAAGTGAGATTAAAGAACCAAGCTATGCTAGTTCTTGTTATAGACTTAAAGCAAATATTTATTATAATACAACTTCAGAAATGGAAACTTTTCATCAAGAATCTGATAATACATTTGATGCTACAGCAGATTACGCGATGGTTCATATACTTTGTACTTATATAGAAGGAAAAGCTGTAACATTTGAAGGAGAAAATAGGCTTTCTTCAGAACATAAAATCGTTATGGGAGACAAAACGGTTCGTATAAAAGAAAATCAGATGATTAGTATTCCTATTAAAAAAATTGGAAAATTAGTTTTATCTAGTGATGAATTATCTGAAAAAAGATATTTAGAAATTGATATAGAGAAAGGTAAAGAATATTTTATTAACGCATCTACTTATCGTCATAATAATGGAGCTGTACTTTTTAATGGGCAACGATTTGTTTTGAATAAATTAAATTCGACTGAGGGAAAAAATTTATATAATAGTTTAAAGTCTATTATTGATGAAAGAAAACGTTTGGAAAATGAGCAATAAATTAAATCCCGCTTTTAACGGGATTTTTTTATGAATTCATTGTGATTGTTGAAATAATTTTACAATGATCACATTTGTAATCATAAAAATTAAATAATTGACTTTTTAGTTTCCAGTTATTATTACAGTTAGGACAATTAGTTGTAAAATCGTTCTTAATTTTTCTGTAATTGTAAATATAATAATAAGTTGGTGTACCAGTTAATTTCTCTATTTCTTTACAAATTTTTAAGCCTTGCTTAGATAATTGTGAGTTAATATGCTGCATTTGATTAGTTGCCCAACGCTCGCCAACTTCGCAATTCATTTGTAAATTATCACAAGCTTGGTAATTTGTTTCCCAACTTAATATTGGTAAATATCCATAATCGTAATAAACAGGAAGTTTGTATAGTGGAACAGATTTATTACAATTTCCACATGTTATTGGAGATTCAATTGTAATTTTTAATAATATAATCAATTTTATCCAAACCATCGGTTAACGCAGCAGGACCAGGTTGTAAAATCAATTCAGATTTTATTTCGTAAAGATGATTTTGTTGTACAGCTTTTACATTTTCAAAACCAATTCGTTGTTTTACTTTTTCTGGTTTAAACATTTTTCCACACCAAGAACCGATAATAATTTCAGGATTTCGTTCTATTACTTGTTCGTCTAACAAAATTCTATCTTTTGCCAAAGCTTTATTTTTGAGTTCTGGAAAAGCTAATTTTCCACCAGCAATTTCTATCAAATCATTTACCCAAGCACTTCCCGAAATAATTGGTTCGTCCCATTCTTCAAAAAAAACAGTTGGATGATAGGAAAGGAGAGCAGCTTGTTGTTTTACTTCTTCGAGTTTTTTTTCGTAAGATTCGACTAATTTTAAACCTTTTTCTTGGCAACCAATCAATGACGTAAATTGCAAAATCATATTTAAAATTTCGTCAATTGTTCGGTGATTAAAAATAAAAACATTAATTCCTCTTCTAATTAATTCTGCTGCAATATCAGCTTGTAAATCCGAATATCCTACAACCAAATCTGGCTTCAAATTGATAATATCTTCAAATTTTGCATCTAAAAAAGTCGAAACTTTAGGTTTTTCTTTTCGCGCTTGTGGCGGACGATACGTAAAACCACTAATTCCTACTAAACGATGTTGTTCGTTAATGTTATATAGAATTTCGGTTCCTTCTTCGGTTAAACAAACAATGCGCTGAGGATATCGATTTGATGACATTTAATTATGTTTAATAATAACTAAAATTAAGATTAAAATATATAAAAAAAAAGACCACTTGTAAAAGTGGTCTTTAGATTAAATTTTCAGCTTAAATTATATATTTTTTGAATTTGCACAGCTGTAATCAACTGGACCATCGTTTGGAATATCTTTTAAAATATCTAATAAATAATCCCAGAATTTTTGAACTGAAGCAATTTCTACTTTTTCGTCAGGAGAGTGAGCGCCAGAGATATTTGGACCGAAAGAAATCATATCCAAACCAGGATAATTTGTTCCAATAATTCCACATTCTAGACCAGCGTGACATGCTACAACTTTTGGTTCTTCTCCGAATTTTGAAACATAAATACCTTTCATCAATTCTAAAATTTCTGAATGAGTATTTGCTTTCCAACCAGGGTAAGATCCTGAGAATTTAACCTCAAAACCACCTAATTCGAATCCAGCTTTTAATGTTTGCGCTAATGCTTCTTTACCTGATTCTATAGAAGAACGAGTTAAACATAAAACACGAGCATTACCATCAATAACTTCTACACGAGCCACATTGTTAGACGTTTCTACTAAACCTTCAACGTCTGGACTCATTCTGTAAACACCATTGAAAGCTGCCATAATTGTTTGAACAAAAACTTTAGAATCTTGTGCTGACATTGCATCAGTTGCATCAGTTGGTTCTAACGTAATCACCATTTTAGGTTCTTTCGTTTCGTATTCTTCAATAATTTCTGCGCGTAAAGTTTCGTAAGACGCTTTGAAAGCATCCACTTTGTCAGAAGGAATTACAATGTTAGCCCAAGACTCGCGAGGAATAGCGTTGCGTAAACTTCCACCTTCCATATGCACGATTTGTAAACCAAATTCAGTTGCAGCATTTAATAAACGAGCAATCAATTTGTTCGAATTTCCTAGACCTTCGTGAATTTGCATTCCAGAGTGTCCACCGTTCAAACCTTTTAATGTTAAGGTAAAAGCAGTTCCTTTAGTAGCTTCTTTAGTGTAAGTTTTTGTAGCCGTAACATCAACACCACCAGCGCAACCAATGTCTAATTCGTCATCTTCTTCTGTATCTAAATTCAACAAAATTTTTCCAGATAAAAATCCTGCTTTCAAACCTAAAGCACCAGTCATTCCAGTTTCTTCGTCAATTGTAAAGAAAGCTTCAATAGCTGGATGAGGAATATCTTTCGATTCTAAAATTGACATAATTGTTGCAACTCCAATTCCGTTATCAGCACCTAAAGTTGTTCCATTTGCCGTAACAAATTTTCCATCTTCAATCAACATTTCAATTCCTTGTGTCTCAAAATCGAATGTTACATCATTATTTTTTTGACAAACCATATCCAAATGCGATTGCATCACCACTTTTTTACGGTCTTCCATTCCTGGATACGCAGCTTTTTTGATCAAAACATTTCCTACTTCGTCTGTTTCGACAGGTAAACCTAAGTCTTCACCAAATTTGATGATAAACTGACGAACTTTTTCTTCTTTTTTAGAAGGTCTTGGAACTGAGTTCAATGCTGAGAAGTTTTTCCAGATTGCTTTTGGTTCCAAATTAAGAATATCGTTATTCATTGTTTGTTTTTTTATTGTTCCTCAAAGTTACGGAATTGCGACAATATAGTTTTTAAAAAAATGATGATATTAAACTGACCTATATAAGTAACTAAAGTTAATTACTTTTACTTTTCTCATTTTATAATAGATAAATCCGTTGTGCATTTTGAATTAAAATTCGTCAATTCGAGTGATTTTTAGAAATGAAATGAATAAAAATTGTATCGAGAATAGAATTTTATTTTCTAAAACCTTATTCTCAATGCAAAATTCTTACAGAATTTCACTCGAATTGACGGTTTAATTGCTAAAATTATCAAAATGCATGACGGGTATATAGATTACATATTTCTAATTAGATAAAAGATATTAAATAATACCTAATTTCAGGTAAAAGACTACTTTCTTTAGGTTCAGGAGTCAATTATTTTATTATTTAAGCCTATTAGTTTAGTCAAGAACTTAAAATTTGTGGTTAAAAACCTAAAAAAATAAGTAATAAAGCTAAAAATTTAAGTTTAGAACTATGAATTTATATTTCATAACCTAAATGAAGGAGTAAATAACTAAAAAATAGAAGTGAAAAATACAAACAATATAGTCTCTAAATCAAAAAGAAGAGTAAATCAATACAATTTACTCTTCTTTATTAAATAATAGATATTATTACATAGTATCTGGTGATGTTGAAGTAGAACCTCCTTTTTTCTTTGCAAAAAATTGACTTATTTCATTCCGTTTTGTTTCGTAACCAGAGACAGAAGTGCTTGCTTTATAGGTCGTATAAGCATAATCTGTAAGTGCAGCTTGATAATTATCAAAATCGTGCAAAATTTTAGCATTACGTAGTTGAGTCGTAATATTTTCTAACTGAGAAATTAAAACTTCTAGATTTTGTCGACTTGTATAATCTTTTGCAAATTCTATCCAATTTACTTCTGGAGAAGATAATTGTGGTTGATTTTGAAAATAATCATATACTTTATGAACGATTAATTTATTTTTCTCATTAATACTTCCATATTTTTGGCGTTCGTTTGACGTTAGGTTAATATCAATTTCTTTGACGGCTAAAGCGAGTTGTTCTATTGCTGTTTGTGCTTGTTTTATTTTATCAGTAGATAAGTGTTTGTTGTTTAAGTTTGTGATTGGCATAGTTTTTAGATTTATATTAATACCTAAATATATAAAACGAAATTTATTTTATCCGTTTATAATCAATTAATTACGTTAGTTGATTGTCTGCAAATAATTCGATATAAAAATTAACAATAAAAAAAAGCATTTACTTAAATGTAAATGCTTTTAGGAATGTATTATAATTCTCTCAACTATCTTGTCGAAGGCATTGGAGATTCTTTGTCTACAACTGGTCTATTTTCGGCGTTTGCTAAAATCCAAATTGTATTGAAAGCTAATTTTGTACGACGCGTCAATAAATCATATTCAATTTTATCTGGCGTATCGCCTGGTTTGTGGTAATCATCGTGAACACCGTTAAAAAAGAAAACAGATGGAATGTTATGTTTTGCAAAGTTGTAGTGGTCAGAACGATAATAAAAACGATTTGGATCATCTGGCGTATTGTAACGCATATCCAAATTAATTCCCAATCCATTGTTTGCAGCTAAAACAGCTTTGTGTAAGTCAGAAGACAACATTTCAGATCCAATAACATACACAAAATCTCTTGTTTTTTCGTTGTGCTCATAATCTACGCGCCCAATCATATCAATATTAACATTTGCAATTGTATTTGCTAAAGGAAAAATTGGATGCTCCGAATAATATTTAGAACCCAATAACCCTTTTTCTTCACCAGAAACATGTAACAATAAAACCGAACGTTTTGGACGGATTCCTTTCTTCTCAGCTTCGCGGAAAATACGACCAATTTCCATTACTGCAACAGTTCCAGAACCATCATCATCAGCACCAGGATACAATTTTCCATCTTTGATTCCGTCATGATCATAATGAGCAGAAATTACTACAATTTCTTCTGGTTTTTCTGAACCTTTGATGAATCCCATTACATTTCTCATTTGACCTTTTACTCGACTAAAAGTAGCAGCAGGAATAATTTGGAAATAATTATTATTTGGACCATTAATTCCTAATTCTTTGTAATAATTTGAAATGTAATTCCCCGCTTTTATTTCTCCTTCCGTACCAGCATTTCTACCTTCCATATCAGGCGCAGCAATAATATAAAGCTGTTTTTTTAATTCCGCTTCAGAAATTTTATCTGTATATTTTACAAGACTCTTTTGATATTTCTCCTGAGAAATTGGTTTTGTAGAATCACAACTTACTAAAGTAGCAGCTAAAGCAATTGCAAATAAAAATTGTTTCATGTTAATTTTTTGAATTAAATTTAAAATTAATCTAACCAAGCAGAATAAAAAAGAAAATTTGAATAAAAAACCAATATTTATACGGATTCTATCCGATTTTGGGATTGTCTTTTTTATATTTGCCCGTTTTTAAATAAATTATGTCACAATTATTCAGAAAAAAATCTGTCGAATCCATTTTAGCAGAGTCTGCAAAGAACACGTCTACAATGAAAAGAACCTTAGGTGTTCGAGATTTAACAGGTTTTGGTATCGCCGCAATTGTTGGAGCTGGTATTTTTAGTACCATTGGTCGAGCAAGTTTCGAGGGCGGTCCAGCAGTTATCTTCCTTTTTATTTTTACGGCAATTGCCTGTGGTTTTACAGCTTTTGCTTATGCAGAATTTGCTTCGTTAGTGCCTGTTTCGGGTAGTGCGTATACCTATAGCTATGTTGCATTTGGAGAATTATTTGCTTGGGTAATTGGTTGGGCATTGATTATGGAATATGCGATTGGGAATATTGTGCTCGCGATTTCGTGGAGTGATTATTTTACCACCTTGCTCTCCGGAATGGGATTACATCTGCCAGAATGGATGACAATGGATTATTTTACGGCGAGAGAAGGTTTTGAATTTGTTTCGAATGAATTAGCGAAAGGTAAAACATTAGAAGGAATTGCGAATTCGCCTTATGCACAAGAAATCCCAAAATATTTAGCTTTCAAAGATGCACCATATTTAGGATTCAATTTAGTGGTGGATATTCCTGCATTAATCATTACTTTTTTGATTACAGCTTTGGTTTATCGCGGTATTAATGAATCGAGAAAAGCAAGTAACGCAATGGTTGTGTTAAAATTAGCAGTGGTGCTTTTGGTAATTGTGGTTGGCGCTTTTTATGTGAATCCAGATAATTGGAATCCTTTTGCACCGAATGGAGTAGGAGGCGTTTTGGCTGGAGTTTCGTCTGTTTTTTACGCTTATATTGGGTTTGACGCGATTAGCACAACTGCGGAAGAATGTAAAGATCCGAAGCGAGATTTGCCTCGTGGAATTTTTGCGTCTATCATTATTTGTACTGTTTTATATGTGCTGATTGCTTTAGTAATTACGGGAATGGTTCATTATTCTGAATTGAATGTTGGAGATCCTTTGGCGTATGTTTTTGATAAAATTCAAGATTTAAAGTGGTTGGCAGGAATTATTGCTTTTTCGGCTGTAGTAGCGATGGCGAGTGTATTTATTGTTTTTCAAATTGGGCAACCTCGTATTTGGATGACAATGTCTCGCGATGGTTTATTACCAAAGAAATTTTCTACTATTCACCCAAAATTTAAAACACCATCTTTTGCGACTATTTTTACTGGATTTGTTGTAGGTATTCCTATTTTATTTACAGATTTAGAATTGGTTGTTGATGCTTGTTCTATCGGAACTTTGTTTGCTTTTGTGTTGGTTTGTGCGGCTGTACTTCGTATGGATGCTGATCCAAATGCGAAAAGAGGAAATTTTAAAACGCCTTTTATCAATGCAAAATACATTATGCCAATTGTAACTGCGGTGATTGTATTTTTATGCGCAACAACGTTTAAAGATGATTCGATTGATTTCTTTACGAATAAACCGCAACCTATGCCAGTTGAACATTTTGTAAGTTCGTTAACGCCAAAAGAACTAAAAGATTCTTATGCAACAATTAATGAATTAACAGGATCTGAAATTGAATTTTTGGATGATTATTTGGCTCAACTATCACCAGAACAATACAAATCTACTTTGAGCAAATTGCCAGTTTATGAGGATAAGAAGATGGAAAAAGGTTGGGATGTTTTCAAACACAAAATTCCAATGATTCTATTCTTAATGATTTATGTTTTTATGGTTGTTAGAACGTTTTTCAAAAGAACTTCTATTATTCCACTTGCAGGTATGTTATGTTGTTTTTATATGATGGCACAATTAGGATTAAAAAACTGGATGATTTTCTTGATTTGGATCGCAATTGGTTTGACAATTTATTTTACATACGGTTATAAACATAGTAAGTTGAGAAATCAAAATTCATAATAGTAAAAAAGCGATTCAATTTTGAATCGCTTTTTTCTTAAAATTATTTCATCAAAAAAGTTATATAACTTCTTTATTTCACCTCAAAACTCTACCTTTGTCTTATAAATTTGACGACAAATGTTTAGAACTCATACTTGTGGTGAATTAACACAAGCCAACATTAATGAAAAAGTAACGTTAAGCGGTTGGGTATCAACGCTACGTGACAAAGGTTTTATGATGTGGATCGATTTACGTGATCGCTACGGAATCACACAAATCATCTTAGATGAAGAACGTTCTTCGAAAGAATTATTTGAAACTGCTCGTCATTTAGGACGTGAGTTCGTAATTCAAGTTACAGGAACTGTAATCGAAAGAGCTTCAAAAAATCCAAACATTCCAACAGGAGATATCGAAATCTTAGCAGAAAACATTACAATTTTAAATGAATCTGCATTGCCTCCATTTACAATCGAAGATAATACAGATGGTGGAGAAGATATCCGTATGAAATATCGTTATTTAGATATTCGTCGTAATCCAGTAAAAGAAAAATTAATCTTCCGCTCTAAAGTTGCGCAGGAAGTTCGTAAATATTTAGATGCACAAGAATTTGTAGAAGTTGAAACTCCAGTTTTAATCAAGTCTACACCAGAAGGTGCACGTGATTTTGTGGTTCCATCTCGTATGAATCCAGGTGAATTTTATGCATTACCACAATCGCCACAAACATTCAAACAATTGTTAATGGTAGGAGGTCTTGACCGCTATTTCCAAATTGTAAAATGTTTCCGTGACGAAGATTTACGTGCAGACCGTCAACCAGAGTTTACACAAATTGACTGTGAAATGTCGTTTGTTGAACAAGAAGATATCATGAATGTTTTCGAAGGTTTAGCAAAACATTTATTACATACATTCAAAGGTTTAGAATTTGATCAATTTCCAAGGATGACATTTGCAGAAGCAATGCGTCGTTATGGAAATGATAAACCAGATATCCGTTTTGGAATGGAATTCGGTGAAATTACAGACTTAGCGAAAGGAAAAGATTTTAAAATATTTGATGAGCAAGAATTAATCGTCGGTATTGCTGCTGAAGGATGTAATTCTTACACGCGCAAAGATATTGATAAATTAATTGAGTGGGTTCAACGTCCTCAAATTGGGGCAACTGGACTTGTTTGGGCACGTTACAACGAAGACGGAACGTTTAAATCTTCTGTAGATAAATTTTATTCACAAGAAGATTTAGCTGCTTGGGCTGAGCGTATGGATGCAAAACCAGGTGATTTGATGTTAGTAATGTCTGGTAATACAAATAAAGTACGTGCGCAATTATCGGCTTTACGTATGGAAATTGCAGAACGTTTAGGTTTACGCAATCCAGAAGTTTTCGCACCTTTATGGGTTGTAGATTTTCCATTATTAGAATGGGATGAGGAATCTGAAAGATATCACGCAATGCATCACCCATTTACTTCTCCAAAACCAGAGGATATGGAATTAATTGCGACTAATCCAGGTGAAGTTCGTGCAAATGCATATGATTTAGTTTTAAATGGTAATGAAATCGGTGGAGGTTCTATTCGTATTTTCGATAAAGAAGTTCAAGCAAGAATGTTCGAATTATTAGGATTTACGCCAGAACAAGCAGAAGCGCAATTTGGTTTCTTAATGAACGCTTTCAAATACGGAGCGCCACCTCACGGAGGTTTAGCATTCGGTTTTGACCGTTTTGTATCGATTTTAGATGGTTCTGAAACAATTCGTGATTACATCGCGTTCCCTAAAAATAATTCAGGTCGTGATGTTATGATTGATGCGCCTTCTCCAATTGATCAAACACAAATGGATGAACTGAATATTGCGTCAACATTTGTTGCAAAATAAAAAGAAAAAATTTCTATAAATATTAAAGACTACTTAGATAAGTAGTCTTTTTTTGTTTCAAATTATAGATATATAAAAAGCCTAAAATGTATAACATTTTAGGCTTTTCTAATCTTTATTAAAGATAAATTAATTTAAATTAATGATATAATCCTCATGTAATATCGTTGATTTAACAAACTTAATTGACTTTGAAAAAGATAATATTTTGATTATAGTAAATTGTTGTGGTTCTTGATTTTCAGAATAAAATTCAATCATAAAAACTTATTTTACTTAAAACGCTAATAAGATAAGTTTATTTTTTAATCAACTGTTAAAATAATGTTATTATTTTCAATTACTTTTCTAAGATTGATAATAGCATATCGCATTCTTCCTAATGCTGTATTTATACTAACATCAGTTTCTTCTGCAATTTCCTTAAAACTTAATTCTTTAAATATTCTAAGTTCTAATACCTCTCTTTGATCTTCTGGTAACTGAGTGACTAAATTTCTTAAATCATTTTCAATTTGTGATTTAATGATTTTAGTTTCAGAACATTCATCACTGATACCAATAAAGTCAAAAATATTATATTCTTCATTGTAACCAACAGTTTCGCTAACCGTAGGCATTCTTTTGTTTGATCGAAAATAGTCAATAGTTAAATTGTGAGCAATACGCATAACCCAAGGCAAAAATTTACCTTCTTCGTTATATCGTCCACCTTTTAATGTAAGGATTACTTTGATAAAAGTGTCCTGAAATATATCTTCAGTTACGTCTTTATCTAAGACTTTAGAGTATATAAAACTATAGATTCTTCCTTTGTATTTCTCTATCAATGTTTCTAAAGCATTTTCATTACCTCTCAAATAATCTTGGATTAATAAAGAGTCGTCTTCATAGTTCATAGTAGCAATTGTTAATTTTTAAAGTAGAATTAAATCTATAGGCTGTATTTTTTTGTTTATTCAAATATAGGTAAACAAAAATTTCTTACAAGTTTTTTAACATAATTATTCATAATTTTTTTTAAAAATTTCTTAAAAAAATAAATAATTGTTAATTTTTGCTATTATGTATAATAATGTATTCACTTTATTGTGGATTTAATAAAGCTATAAATAAGAGTTGTATAGAATTAATTTAGATGAATTGTATTCTTAGAACTCATTTTTTGTATTTTAACATTTGATAAAGATTTAGAGAAGGATAAAATTTTATCTATGGTTGATTTTTTTGGACCTAAAGTTTTTAATTCTTTTTTCATGTAAGTGGTTTAAAAAATTAAAATCAAATATTAGTCCACAATATTAATTTATTGTAAAAAAGTCTTCTCAATCTGAGAAGACTTTCTAAAATAAACTATTTTTTAATCTAGGATTAAATCTTTGCGATGTGTTGAACTAAATCAACTACTTTGTTTGAGTAACCAATTTCGTTGTCATACCAAGCAACTAACTTAACGAAAGTAGGATTTAACATGATACCAGCTTCTGCATCGAAAATAGATGTTCTTGTATCACCTACGAAATCTTGAGATACAACAGCATCTTCTGTGTATCCTACAATTCCTTTCATATCTCCTTCAGCAGCTTCGCGCATTACTTTTTTGATTTCGTCGTAGTTTGTTTCTTTTGCTAATTTAACTGTTAAATCAACTACAGAGACATCAACAGTTGGTACACGGAAAGACATTCCTGTTAATTTTCCGTTCAATTCTGGAATTACTTTTCCAACTGCTTTCGCAGCTCCAGTAGATGAAGGAATGATGTTTACCATTGCACTACGTCCACCTCTCCAATCTTTCATTGATGGTCCGTCAACTGTTTTTTGAGTTGCAGTAGTTGCGTGAACTGTTGTCATTAAAGCTTCCACAATTCCGAAATTTTCGTGAATTACTTTTGCTAATGGTGCTAAACAGTTTGTTGTACAAGAAGCATTAGAAACGATAGTGTCTTCTGCTGTTACAGATTCGTGGTTAACACCCATTACAAACATAGGGGTATCATCTTTAGAAGGACCTGTTAAAACAACTTTTTTTGCTCCAGCTTCAATGTGTTTTCCTGCAGTTTCTTTTGTTAAGAATAAACCTGTTGCTTCGATTACGATATCAGCTCCAACTTCGTCCCATTTCAAGTTCGCTGGGTCTCTTTCAGCTGTAACGCGAATTGTTTGTCCATTAACAATTAAGTTTCCGTTTTCTACTTTAACTTCTCCGTTAAATTTTCCGTGAACTGAATCATACTTTAGCATATAAGCTAAATAATCAACGTCTACTAAATCGTTAATACCTACGATTTCAATATCGTTTCTCTCAATAGCAACCCCGAAAACAAGGCTACCAATTCTTCCGAATCCGTTGATTCCAATTTTAATTTTTGACATAGTATATATAATTTCCCTTTATATTAAATGTTTAAATCGCTAAAATATTAGCTACTTTGATCAACTCTTCGTCAATCTCATTGTGTTTTTTGATGGCTTCATCAATGGCTGTAAATACAACTTTATTAGAACGAATACCAGCCATAAGATTTGTTTTACCTTCTAGTAAACCTTCGACAGCAGCAATTCCTAAACGACTTGCTAAAACACGATCGTGACAAGATGGAGAACCACCACGTTGTATGTGTCCTAAAACTGTTACACGAATATCATATTCTGGATGACGATTTTGTACTTGTTTTGCTAATTCAAAAACTCCACCTAACTTTTCACCTTCTGCAACTACAACTATACTTGATTTTTTTCCAGATTTTTCTGAACGTTCTAAAGAAGAACATAATTCTTCGACGCTATCACGTTGTTCTGGAATCAAAATATCCTGTGCACCCGAAGCAATTCCACTATTTAAAGCAATAAAACCTGCATCGCGTCCCATTACTTCCACAAAAAATACACGATCATGTGATGTAGCAGTATCTCTTAATTTATCAATTGCATCAATTACAGTATTCAAAGCTGTATCGTATCCAATTGTAAAATCGGTTCCGAAAATATCATTGTCAATTGTTCCTGGAATTCCAATAAATGGAACACCAAACTCTTGATGAAAGATATTTGCTCCAGTAAAAGAACCATCTCCACCAATTACAACTAAAGCATCAATGTTATTTTGTTTTAGATGATTATATGCTTTTTGACGACCTTCTGTAGTTTTGAATTCTAAAGAACGAGCAGTTTTAAGAATTGTACCACCTTGATTGATAATATTTTTCACTGAACGAGGTCCAAGTTCAATCATATCATTGTTAATCAAACCTTCGTAACCTTGACGAATTCCTACTGATTTGATATCGTAGTACTTACATGCTCTTACAACGGCACGTAAGGCCGCATTCATTCCAGGCGCATCACCTCCAGAGGTTAATACACCAATTCTTTTTATATTGTTTCCCACGTTTTTCCCTTTATTAAATCAAATATAATAAAAAATCAGAATATTATTATAATTGGTAGTATGAAAGATAAATTAATCTTCGTCGACAGGTTTTAACGTTCCGTCTGCAAAATCTCGTTGAAGAATAACCGCAATATACAAATCTTCTCGTGTTCGCTTCGGATCATAAGTTTGTTTCAGATCAATATTAAATGCGCCACTTGCTGCTTGATAAAGAAAAGCATTCAATCCGCCACGTAATTCTTTTATAATATCGTATGTTGTTTTATTTGTTTCTTTATAGATTAATTTAGTAAGAATTTGTCCACGAGAACTTGACATATTTTTTAATTGATTCTCAAATTGATCAGCCAAATCCTTTTGGCGAGATTTAATAAAACGTTTTTTATCTCGTCTTTTATCCATTGTTTGAATGGTATCTGATACATAATTATATTCTCTAACAGCAGTTCTCACATAAGGCCAAACATCGCGAACGCGCTTTCTTAGCCATAAATAATATTTTTTTTCTAAATCAGTTTTTAAATGAACCGAATAACTATTCATTTCATTAAGATGTATTGTGTCTAAAGGATTAAACGCAAATTCATCTAAATTAATTGAATCATTTTTAATTTCTTGAGAAGGATTTTTTCCCCCTAAATCTAACCCAAAAATTTGAGCATTAACATTAGATAATCCAATAAAAGTAAGTAGTACAGTTATATGATAGATATAAAATTTCATATCAGAATTAGTTCAAAAATTGTTCCTAAAATTAGTACATTTGTTAGATAAATAAACTAAAATGAGTACAAATAATTTGTTTGATCAACAATCTTTGGATTTTTTGACAAAATATTTAAATACAGCTTCACCTACAGGTTTTGAAAGTGAAGGACAAAAAGTTTGGATGGATTATATCAAACCATATGTAGATGAGGTAAAAACTGATAATTACGGATCTGCTTATGGAGTGATTAATCCTGAAGCGAAGTATAAAGTTGTGATTGAAGCGCATGCTGATGAAATTTCGTGGTTTGTGAATTATATTTCGGAAGATGGGTTGATTTATGTGATTCGTAACGGAGGATCAGATCATATGATTGCGCCTTCTAAAGTCGTAAATATTCATACTAAAAAAGGAATTGTAAAAGGAGTTTTTGGTTGGCCAGCTATTCATTTGCGTCAAGCAGGAAAAGACGAAGCGCCAACTCCAGATAAAATTTGGATTGATACAGGTTGTACATCGAAAGAAGAAGTTTTAGAACTTGGAATTCATGTTGGTTGTGTGATTACTTATCCAGATGAATTTTTTACGTTGAATGATCGTTATTTTGTTTGTCGTGCGATAGACAATAGAATGGGAGGGTTTATGATTGCTGAGGTTGCGCGTAAATTGGCAGAAAATAAAGATCAATTAGATTTTGGTTTATACGTTGTAAATGCGGTTCAGGAAGAAGTAGGATTGCGTGGTGCGGAAATGATTACGCAAACAATCAAACCAAATGTAGCAATTATTACGGATGTTACACACGATACTACAACTCCAATGATTACGAAATCGAAAGAAGGGGAGCAAAAATGTGGTGATGGCCCAGTTGTTTATTATGCGCCAGCGGTACAAAATAATGTACGCGAATTAATTATTGATGCAGCTGAGAAAAATAATATTCCTTTTCAGCGTGCGGCTAGTTCTCGTGTAACAGGAACGGATACAGATGCTTTTGCATATAGTAATGGTGGAGTACCTTCGGCTTTAATTTCGTTGCCGTTGCGTTATATGCACACAACTGTTGAAATGGTTCATCAAGCTGATGTAAAAAATGTCATCGAGTTGATTTACGAATCAGTGAAAACAATTAAAAACGAACAAAGTTTTAAATATCATACTGTTTAAAATATAAAGTGATTAAAAAAGAAAAGGCTGTTTTACGACAGCCTTTTCTTTTTTAATATAGATTAATTATTTATATAAAAAACGTCCCTACTACTTCACTTTACTTTTGATCCACTTCGCAACGGGTTTCTCAAAATATTCAAACGTTAATGCACTTAGAATTAAAGCAATTACAAAATAAATCCCAATTTTCTGAAAATCATTGATTTTAGGTAAATATTGATTTCCATATTTTATCACAATCATATGAATCATGTAAAACGCAAAACTGATTTCACCTAAATAAACCAATGTTTTATGTTGAAGAATTTTCGAAAAGAAACCTTTTTGTAAAGCAAAAATTAGGACAATTCCAACCATGGGAATCCAATAATAAATTCCGTAACGAAAAGCTCTCGCAACATCATCGTGGAAGTAAAAAAAGATTGCCAAAACTGTAATTGCAATGATTTCTAATAAAGTTCCTTTCGAAAAACTGATGGGCGTATCTTTTATCTTTTTATAGATTTGACAGGTAATAATTCCTAAAATAAAATCGAAACTGCGAACAATTGGATTGATGTAAAAAATTGCTTTCTCCAACTTCATATTTGTTCTGAAATAAGGTTCAGCAAAAATGATAATCGGAATAATTAGTAATAAAATATATTTCAGTTTCGGGAATTTATGCAACCAAATCACATAAAAAGGAAACATTAAATAGAAAAATAATTCGGTCGAAATACTCCACGAAACGTTATTAATAGAGAAATAAAAGTCTTTTACCGGAATATAAGATTGTAATAAAAATAAGTTCGCACTTGCAATATCCCAATGAAAATAACCTTGCCAAACATTGATGATAACAAACGGTAACATGGCACAAAATGTTAGGACATGAAGCGGATAAATACGAGCAATTCGCGCGATATAAAACTTCTTTTTGTCAAAATTTGGATTGTCGATGACTTTCTTTTCGTAATTAAGCGCCAAAACAAATCCGCTCAAAATAAAGAAAAAACCAACACCAAGATAACCTTCGAAAAAGACGTTATTTTTTAGATAATTATACCAAGCTAAATCGGTTTTTACAAACGTTAAATGGCTTAAGAAAACTACAAAAGCAAAGAAAAAACGTAAAGAAGTTAAGCTATTTAGCATTAGTCAATAATTTTAATTTCCATTTGATAATATTCGTCAAACATGCGAATAAATTCGTCCAATTTACTTTCTCTTACCGAAATTGTAAACATGCATTTATCAGAAAAATGTTTGTCTTTAATCTCTCCAGAAATACGATCGACATTGCGCTCTACAATTCCTTGTTGATCATAATTAAAAACCATTTTCACACGTTTAGAAACAAATTTTTCTACAATATTTGCTTCTTCCAACACAACTTGTGCCGCATATTTATACGCTTTTACCAAACCAGGAATTCCTAATTTTGTTCCGCCAAAATAGCGTACAGAAACAATCAAAACATTGGTGATTTCACTTGATAAAATTTGATTATAAATTGGTAAACCAGCCGAGCCGCTTGGCTCTCCATCATCATTTGCACGATGATTTTTACCATCAATTCCAAGTGCGTACGCGTAACAATGATGATTGGCGTCGGGATGAATTTCGCGCAATTGATCCAAATAAATTTTGATGTCATCTTCATTTTCAACAGGATAAGCAAAATTAATAAACTTACTACCCAATTCTTTGAAAATTACATCTTCCACAGCTTTCTCGATTGTACGATAATTGTCCGTCATGTTGTATTGAAAAGTACCGCAAAGATAGTTTAAATACTACTTTTAAAGAAAAAAGGTTTTATATTTATGAGTGATGAAAAAAATTATGAATGAAATTGAATGATAAAGTAATTTTAAATACTTTTTTAGGAAAAAAGAATACAAATAATTTAAGAGATGAAAATCATTATTGGATTTTAATTGGAGAAAGTGGAAAAGTTATTGAAATAAATAATGATTTATTTGAAGGAAGAGTTTTAGTGTTATTTGATAAAGATTTAGATGAATTAAATCTTAATAATCATAATCTTATCAAAAATTCTCTTTGGATATTAGAAACAGATTTAATAATTGATAAAAGATAATAAAAAAGAACCTTAAAATCTAAGGTTCTTCAATTTCTATTCTATTTTCGAAAATATTTAATTCATCATTTAAAAAGCGATGTTTTTCAGTTCGAGTTCCTTTTAGTCGAGGAGCTAAAATTCCTTCATTCCAGATGGTATCCGAACTCAAAATTCGTGCTTCGTCCCACAAATCGGCATCAATAAAATGTTGTATGGTATCACTTCCACCTTCAATAATCAAGGATTGAATATTATTTTCGTATAAATAATCCATTACTTGAGGCAATATTTTTTGCGTAAAATCTAGTTGAACAAGTTCTAAATTTTCTTCAGAACATTTTTCAATAGAATTAAAAATAACAGTAGGTTGCGTTTGATCAAACAAATGGAAACTTCTCGGAATCGCTAAGTTTTTGTCAATCGCAATTCTCAACGGATTATTACCTTCCCATAATCGCGTGTTAAGCTGAGGATTATCAATCAAAGCGGTGTTTTTTCCAACCAAAATAGCTTGTTCTTCTGTTCGCCATTTATGCACCAACTGTTTTGTATAATGATTTGTAATCCACAATTGCACATCATCGCGTCCCATGTATCCATCTTCGGTTTGCGCCCATTTTAAAATAATATATGGACGTTTTTTCTGATGAAAAGTTATAAAACGTTTATTAAGTTTGATGCATTCTTTTTCCAAAACACCCAGCGTTACATCAACACCATTTTTCAGCAAACGCAAATAACCTTGCCCATTCACTTTCGCAAAAGGATCTAAAGTTCCAATCACGACTTTTGGAATTTCTTTTTTTATAATCAAATCCGCACAAGGAGGTGTTTTTCCGTGATGTGAACAAGGTTCTAACGTAACATATAACGTAGATTCCTTTAATAATTCTTGATTTTTAATCGAATTAATTGCGTTCACTTCGGCGTGCGGTCCACCATATTCTGACGTAAAACCTTCGCCTATAATTTTGTTGTTATGTACAATAATAGAACCAACAAACGGATTAGGATATGTTGTTCCTAACCCGTTTGTTGCAATTTGTATACAACGAGCCATATATTGCTCATCGATAGATTGTTGTGTCATGCCTAAAAATTATGCATTAAAATCAATATTGAATAATGTTTTCAGTTTGATTTCTGCTTCAATTAATTTTTTTCGTTTATCGTCAATTTGCTTGTAAACGTCTTTTAATAAAGGATTGTTCTCATTTGCATTCGAAAAGAAATGTACATTATTATCCAATTGATTGATTTCTTTTTCTAAATCCTCAATTATTTTACGTGTTTTTCTAATCTCATCATCCAATAAATTTCCATTATTTCCAGATTTTACTTTATTGACAAATGATTTCAACTTATAATCGTTCAATTCATTTTTAGAAAGATTTAAAGCATCTAATTTTTTGTGGTAAACATCTGTAAATTCTTGATTGATTGAAATTTTTTCTGATGGAACTTTTCCTAAACTTGTCCAATTATGTTGAATTTCTTCTAATTGTTTCAACGCTTCATCTTTGTTTTCAGAAATCGTTTGATTTTTGAAATCGTTTAAGAAAGCTTGTTTCTTTTCGAAATTTAGTTCCAATTTTTGATTTGCTTGTTCGTGACGTTTTTTGTAACGATCAAAGAATTGATTACATGTATCTTTGAATTCTTTCCAGATTTTGTCTGAATTTTTTCTTGGAACATGACCAATTTTTTTCCAATCATTTTGGATTTTTTTAATCACTTGTACAGAAGCATTCCAATCCGTGCTTTCCGTATGTTGTTTTGCAATTTCTAACAAAGCCAATTTCTTTTCAAGATTCAGTTGTTGCTCTGATTTTAGATTTTTATAGAAATCATTTTTGATGTGATTAAATTGTCTTGTCACTTCTTTGAAAGCTTCCCAAGTTGCAGAATTTTTATCTTTCGGAACACGTCCAATTGTGATAAAGTTCTCACGCAAAGAGTTTATTTCAGAAATAGCTTTTTGCCAATCGCCATGCGATTTTGTTGTTGCTTGCTCAGAAATTTCTTTGATACGAGCGATAATTTGATTCTTCTTTTCTAAATTATCTTTTTGCTCTTGTTTTATTTTTTCATTCAATTCACCTTTACGGTCATGAATTTTATTTGTTAATTCTTTGAATTTTTGCCACGTTGGTTCGCGCAAATCTTCTTGTACAGGAACGGCTTCTTCTTTCCATAAACGATGCAAATATTGCAATTCATTCAAGGCTTTTTGCACGTTTTGCTCTCCAATTAATTCTTCTGCACGTTTGATAATCGATTGACGAACTTCCAGATTATGTGCATAATCCAATGTTTGCAATTCCTTATTCATATCCAAATATGTGTAGAAATTATCTAAGTGGAAAAAATAATTTTTGAATACATTTTCAGCATTTTTGCTCGGAATTCTTCCTGCATTGTGCCAACGAGTTTTTAACTCACGAAATTTCTTGAACATTGCCGCCGAAGAATCACTTGGTTCTTGATACAAGGCTTTCAATTCGTCAATAATTTCTAAACGTTCTTTTAAATTATCAGATTCCTTTTTTTCGTTTTCTTTATGAAAAACTGCTAATTGATTTTTAAAATCGTTGTAAACAGCGTTAAATTTTGCTCTAAAAGATGTTTCGTATTTAAAATCTAATTCATCACCACCTTCACTTAAGAAAGCTTCTTTTTTCGCAGCTTCATCTTCTTCTAATTTAGCTTTGAATGCATCACGAATTTGATTAAAATGCTCGCGAATCTCTTGAACATCATATTTGCTTAATAGATTTTTTGCTTCGTTAATCAAAACATCAAAACTAAATGTTTCGTAATCTTTGAACGAAATATCGCTTATTTTTTCTTGGTTCGTTAACTCTTCCGTTTTGTAAGATTCCGTGTTAGAGTCGTTTGTAGTTGCAGGTTTAGGTAATTGTTCTCCGTCTGCATTTTGCAGGTTATCCATTTCAGTATTCATAAGAAATTAAGTTTTGTTTCTCAAATCTAATAAAATTTGAGGACAATATCAAGTCTATTTTGTACGATTATTCCAAATTTCCCAAGCTTTTTCAGCTTGTAGAACCAACATTTCGTGACCATTTTTTATTTTGGCTCCGTTTTGTTGACCATTTTCTAAAAATTTTGTCAATGGTGGATTGTAAATCAAGTCGTACAATAGATGATTTTCGTTAATAAATTGATAGGGTAGAAGTGGAGCGTTTTCAATAGTTGGAAAAGTACCAACTGGCGAACAATTTACAATAATTTGATGATTCTGAATGATTTCTTTATTTAATTCATCATAAGAATAATGATTTTCGGTTTTTGTTCTCGAAACAATTTTATAGTCAATTTTCAATAAATCAAGAATATAAAAAACCGCTTTTGCAGCGCCTCCATTTCCTAAAACCAACCCTTTTTTGTGATGAGGTTCTAAAAGAGGTTCTATCGAATGATGAAAACCGTAACAATCTGTATTATGTCCGATTCGTTTTCCATCTTTTATTAAAACCGTATTTACCGCACCAATTGCTTTGGCTTCTGGCGATAATTCGTCCAAAAATGGAATGATTTCTTGTTTGTAAGGAATTGTGACATTAAAGCCCACTAAACCTTCGGTTTCGAATACTTTTTCTACTTCATCGATTTGCTGTAAATCAAAAACATTGTAGACAGCGTCTACAATGTTCTCGTTTTTAAATTTTTCAGCAAAATAAGATTTAGAAAATGAATAAGAAATATTTCTTCCGATTAATCCAAATTGTCTCATTCTTCTGTTTTATTTTTATTGAATTGAGCTTTCACGATTCGGATAATCAACGGCATATTCGCCAATAATATAATTCCGAAAATGAATTTCTCTAAATTATTTTTTACAATGTCAAACTGACCTAATGTGTGTCCCAAAAGCGAAATAACGCCAACCCAAAGCACCGCACCTATAAAACTATAGGTAATAAATGTGCGATAATTAAGGTTTGTAACACCACAAATAAATGGAATTATAGTACGAACAACAGGCATAAAACGAGCAATAATAATTGCTTTTTTACCATTTTCGTTAAAAAATTCTGTTGCTTTTTCGATATGTTTCTTTTTAAGAAACCATGAGTCTTTTCGTCCTAAAATCCAACCGCCAAATTTTCGTCCAACATAATAATTTACGTTATCACCAAGAATTGCTGCAACCATCAGTAACGGAATAATATATTCGATATGCAAATGGTTTTGGTCATCGCTTGCTGCAATCATTCCAATCGAAAAGATTAGTGCATCTCCAGGTAAAAAAGGCATTAAAAATGACATGATAATTAAACCAGTTTCAGCGAAAATTATCAGGAATAAAATAACATATATCCAATAACCGTAATTATTGATAATGTCCATTAATACCTTGTCTGGGCGTTGAACAAAATTGGTGATAAACTCAATAATAGATTGCATTTTTTATTTTTTAAGCCCTAATTATATCAGCTCCAATAGCACGTAAACGTACATCGATATCTTCGTAACCACGGTCAATTTGATCGATATTATGAATAACAGTTTTTCCTTTCGCAGAAAGTGCAGCAATCAATAAAGACATACCGGCACGAATATCTGGCGAAGTTAATTCAGCTCCTTTCAACGGTGTTTCGTGATTAAGACCAATTACTGTTGCACGGTGCGGATCACATAAAATAATTTGCGCACCCATATCGATTAATTTATCAACGAAGAATAAACGAGACTCGAACATTTTTTGGTGGATCAAAACGCTTCCTTTTGCTTGAGTGGCAATTACCAAAATAATTGACAATAAATCTGGCGTAAATCCTGGCCATGGCGCATCAGAAATAGTTAAAATAGAACCGTCAATAAAACGCTCGATTTCGTAATGTTCTTGAGCTGGAATATAAATATCGTCATCGCGTCGTTCTAATTTGATTCCTAATTTTCTGAAAACATCTGGAATAACACCTAAATTTTCCCACGAAACATTTTTGATTGTTAATTCAGATTTTGTCATTGCTGCTAAACCAATCCAAGATCCAATTTCGATCATATCTGGTAAACATGTATGTTCAGTTCCACCTAATTTATCAACTCCTTCAATCGTTAAAAGATTCGAAGAAATTCCAGAAATTTTAGCACCCATTCTGTTCAACATTTTACATAATTGTTGAATGTAAGGCTCACATGCAGCGTTGTAAATAGTTGTTGTTCCTTTCGCTAAAACTGCAGCCATAATAATATTTGCAGTTCCTGTTACAGAAGCTTCTTCTAATAACATATAAGAACCTTGCAATCCGTTTTCGTCTACTTCTACACCATAGAAATCTTCGTCAGGATTGAAACGATATTTAGCTCCTAAAGCAAAGAAACCTTCGAAGTGCGTATCTAAACGACGACGTCCAATTTTATCTCCTCCTGGTTTTGGCATAAAAGCTTCTCCGAAACGAGCTAAAAGTGGTCCCATTAACATGATTGATCCACGTAATGCAGCACCATCTTTGCGAAATTGTTTTCCTTTTAAATAATCTAATCGTAATTCGTCAGCTTGAAAAGTGAAATCTCCTTTTCCATTTTTTTGTGTTTTTACGCCTAAATCACCCAAAATTTCAATCAAACGATTGACATCTCGAATGTCTGGAATATTTTTAACACGAACTTGTTCATTGGTTAATAAAACCGCACATAAAATTTGTAGTACTTCATTTTTAGCACCTTGCGGAGTAATTTCTCCTTTCAAAGGTTTCCCTCCCTTTATTTGAAATGTAGCCATTTAGTTGTATTAAATAGTTTTGATTTAACCTTTATTGTTTCGAACGTTTTGGTTTCGATTGTTGTTATTTTGATTATTTCTGTTATTGTTGTTTTGACGATTATTCGAATTTTGGTTATTATTTCGATTGTTGTTATTTTGATGATTACGATTATTGTTTTGGTAATTTCTATTGTTTTGATTGTTGTTTGAATGATTATTATTCGAATTCAAACGATCAGGTGAAACCAAGTGGTCATCAACTTTTCTCAAATCAATTTTACCATCAGATAATTCGTACAAATGATTAAAAATAACTTGATCATCAACTGTATCTTTATTCCAAAGTAAATAACATTTTTTCATGTGATTAGCAATCGCAAAGTACAAACCTTCGCGTTTTTCACCTTCTTCCCACGTTACAGCAACATCAATCATTTTACGAATATTGTTTCCGTAATATCTGTATTTATAGATGCTTTTTGGATATTCTACTTTATTTGGTTTACTATTTACCGTATCTTTTTTTGTCGGAATTGGATAAGGAGATTTTACATCCAAATCAAATTCAGCCATGATAAAAAGTTGATCCCAAAGTTTGTGTTGAAAATCTGGTACATCACGCAAGTGAGGATTTAATTCTCCCATTACTTCAATTATAATTTCGGCAAATCCGTTGCGTTCTGTTTCGTCTTTTATTGTTTTACAATGATTTACCATTTCTTGAATATGACGACCATATTCTGGAATAATCAATTGCGAACGAAGTGTATTATATTCCATTAAATTTTCTAATGTATTGGTTACAAATTTACAAAATTCTATCCGATTATTTGGGTAGAAAAGGTATATTGATTGCTAATTTTTTATTAAATTTTATTCCTTAAAAACGGTTATAGTCGGAAGAAGATAAACCGTAAAATAAGATTTTGTCTATTTTAATTCAAAATAGTTGAAAATCTTTATCACTAAGGAAAATTAAGTTAAAACCTTTTGGTTGTCAACAAATATAGTATTTTCTTTTAATAATTTAGAATTTTTGGGTTTTGTTTTAATCTTCCGTATAGTCAATAATATCACCTGGTTTACAATCTAAAGCTTTGCAAATTGCATTCAAAGTTTCGAAGCGAATGGCTTTAGCTTTTCCATTTTTTAGAATAGATAAGTTAGATAATGTAATACCAACTTTTTCACTCAAATCATTCAAAGACATTTTACGTTTTGCCATCATGACATCTAAATTGATAATAATTGCCATATTTATATCGTTAAATCGTTTTCTTGTTTCATTTGAATACTTTGTTTTAAGGCTATAGCGAATACAAGTGTAAATAAACCTGCAGATAGAGATGAAATATTAATCATATTATTCTCAGAAATAATGAAATTACTGTTTACAAGATATTTTTCTAATTGATTATTTTTAATAAAATTTAATAAAGAATCTATTAAAGTGAAACTAATAACAGCAAACCCATTGTACAATAAAGTATTGTATGTGCTTTTTTCAAATAATTCACCGTTAATAAATCTTTTAATTAATCGAATTGTAGAAAATAAATAAAAAACTATTACAACGCCTAAAAGTAAATATAAAACCCAAATATAAAATGGGTAAATGTCTAGACTTCTATCAGTATATACTTCTAAACTAATTTCGTTTGTTAAAATGTCTCCATCTATTCTTGGAATAGAAATAGTGTTATTGACACTATTTTTTGGAATGACATTAAAATATTCATAATTTCTTTTTGAATTTCCATCATTCAAACCTCTTTTGAAATCATTTAATCCATTATTAAAAAAGAAATCAATAAAAGGTAGAGTGATTAGTAATACTCCAATTAATTTTAAATAAAATTTAGATTTAGTTTCCATATTTAGTAATAATTTATTTTTCAAATTAAATAGAAATATTTTGAATTACAAAATAAATTTATTGTAAAGCAATAAAAATATATTAATAAACGATTTAATTGTCGTTTTTTTAAGCTAAATAATTTTTATTGATTTGTAACGTTTTTGAACATTTATCCTCTATTTTGAATAATCCTTTAGGTAGAATGTTGTAGTACCTTTACAATCGTAAATGAAAACGATTTTTCACATATTTTCTGTCTTTTTTTTGATTGTTCTGTTTAGCTTTTCTAACAAAACAAATCAATCTTCTGCGCATCAAAAAGTAGAAAAAGAGACAATAAAATGTGATAATACAAATAGCACTATTGAGGGATTTACATTTACTGTAGAAGATTTAAAAATCAATGATTTTTCTTTTGACGAATTTATCAACGCAGATGTTAAATTTAATTTTAATCAACAGATTTGTGTTCGTATTTTTTCTGATTTATTTTCTACTTCAACGAATAAAATTTGCCTGTTGAGGCATTATATCTACGGTTTACCATTTATCTGATAAACATAAAACTTTCTTATACATAGCTATTTTCTAAGCATTTATTTTGTTTAGAAGGAGGGGATCTATTCACAAAAATTAAAAATTATGCACGAATTAAGTATTGTCAAAGACATATTTGATACGTTGAACGAGCACTATGATTCGAAGATAGAAGATATAGAAAAAGTTCAAATTACAGCTGGGCTTTTATCAAATGTTCAACCTGTTTTAATCCAAAATGCATTTGATGCATTTATAGCTGATAACCAAAATTATAATGAAATCGAGTTAGAGGTTTTAGTCAATGAAATTGTGGCGTATTGCGAACATTGTCACAAGAATTTCGAAGTCAAATATCACAAATTTGTTTGCGAAGATTGCTCAACACCGTCCAGCACAATTGTCAAAGGAAATGAGCTTTTTATCTCGCAAGTCATCTTTAAAAATAAATAATCATTAATTAAACATATTTCAATTATGTCAACAAATACACAAAATCCAAAAAGTCTTGGGAATAGAGTAGGATCTGTTCAATGCGACAACACAACTTTACATTTATTAAAAGCCAACGATTATGTTGCAAATGCGATTCGCGAACGTCTGAAAGATGTTTGTATCATCAATGTTTGTTCGTCTCCAGGATCAGGAAAAACAACATTGTTACAAGAAATTGGAAAACGTTTGGGAAAAGAATTGAATATTTCTGTTTTAGTTGGTGATCCAGAAACGGAGCGTGATGCAGTTCGTATGCGCGAAGTTGGGATTAATGCTTTACAAATTGTAACAGGTGGAATGTGTCATATCGAAGCGCAAATGATTTTACAAGCTTTGGATCACATTAATTTGGACGGAACAGATTTATTATTCATCGAAAATGTAGGAAATCTTCTTTGTCCATCAGCTTTTGATTTAGGTGAAGATTATCGTGTAACACTTATTGCTACAACAGAAGGTGATGATAAACCAAAAAAATATCCACGTATGTTCTTAACAAGTGAGTTGATGTTGGTTTCTAAATCAGATTTATTACCATATGTACCTTTTTCTATCGAAGCGGTTACTAAAGATGCAAGAGAGGTTAATCCAAACTTAGAAGTACAAACAATCAGTACGTTGAATGGAGAAGGAATTGACGAATGGTGTCAATGGTTGAAAGAGAAAGTTCAGTTGAAAAAAGAAGCTGCTCAACAAAAATAATAGATCGAAACAATGGAAAATCAGTTGGTAATTATAGATAAAATTCAGTCAAAAACTGAACAAGTAGAAAATGTTTTGGATCAATTAACGATTGAATGGTTTGAGATTCGAAAACAAAAAATTACGCGAAAAACAACTGCTGGTTTGACATTAGAACTTCGATTACAAACTAAAAATGAGTGGCAGAACGGCGATCGATTATTTCATGAAAACAATTTAATAGCTTCAGTTTACATAAAACCTTGTTTGTGTATTCAGTTTTCTGCAAAATCGAAGTCCGATGCCGCTGATTTTTGTTACTTCGTTGGCAATCGTCACCTTCCTATTTATTGGAAAAACGACGATAATCAACTTTTGCTTCCTTATGATGGTCGTATGTACGAGCAACTTTTGACTCGTTATCAAGATAAAATACAACTTGTCGAAGCACAATTAATCAGTGAATTTTTATTAAAAAATTTGGTAAAAAATTAAACCATGAATTGTAAAATATTTCATCGCATAACCCTTGTTTTATCATTCTTTATTTTCTTTCAAAGTTGTCATTCTTCTTCAAAAAAGAGCGAACAACAAGGCGAAATAAAAGCAGAAGATAGTCGTGGAAAAATAGTTTCGTTACCGCAAGAAGCAAAACGAGTGATTGTACTTTTTGAACCTTCTTTGGACGAAATTTATATGTTACACGCCGAAGATAAAGTGGTTGGAATTCCCCAACAAGTTTTTCAGAATGAAGATAAATATGAGTTCTATGCGAAACTAGATGAGCGAATCAAAAACAAAACAATTGCGACGCCAACTTTTGGAGGTGGATCAAGTAATATTGAAACAATTGTTGGTTTGCAGCCTGATTTAGCAATTGTTTATGAACAGAATATCGAAACAATTCAGCAATTAGAAGAGTTAAATATTCCAGTTTTTACCGTTTCAAGTTTAAGTCAAGATAAGATTTACAAAGAATTGCTTGGAATGGGAACTTTATTAGGGAAAAAACAACGAGCAGAGGAAGTGGTTTCATATGTAAAAACAGAGGCTGAAAAGTTGAAAACTCCTGTAAACGAAAAGCCTAAAAAAGTCTATTACGCATGGTCGAAAGGACGTATTTTTTCGACATCAGGAAAAGGAACTTTGTTAGATTTAGCGATCAAATTATCAGGTGCAGAAAATGCTTGTCCGTTGGAAATGGAATCGCCAAATGTTGGTGCAGAATCGATTTATAAATGGAATCCAGATTTGATTGTACTTTGGAATTCGAGCCTTGATGAGGTGTATCAACTAAAAGAATTGGATGCTTTGCCAGCGGTAAAATCGAAACAAGTTTTCGCGATGAATCCTGCATTTTATTACGATCCGCATACGGTTAAGTTTTTATTATTTGCCAAACAACTTCGCAATTGGTGCTATCCTTCGGCTTATTCGACTGAACAATTAAACAAAGAGGTGCAAAACGATATCATGCAATTGTACCAAAAACCAGATTTATACAAGAAAAATGCAATCTAAATTGAAATTTTACGGTCTACTTTTGATTTTGCCAATAACGGTTGTTATCCTTTCTATGACAATGGGCGCAACGAATTTTGTAGGTATTTCGGAGTTGATTCGTTACAGTTCATCTGCAATCAGTAAGTTAATTTCGGGAACAACTAATTTACCTCAATCAAGTATAGAAACTATTTTGTGGCAAGTTCGTTTACCTCGTATTGTATTAACGTTTATTGTTGGCGCAGCTTTGGCATCTTCTGGTAATGTTTTACAAGCAATTTTCAGAAACCCAATTGTAGATCCATTTACATTAGGTATATCATCTGGTTCTGCTGTTGGAGCAGCTTTAGCAATGGTTGTTCCTGTGTTGTCAATTAATATTTCAGCATTTGTATTTGGTGTTTGTGCTGTATTATTAACGTATTTAATTTCTAAAACTAATGTCAAAAGCTCGTTAATCAATATGGTTTTATCAGGGATGATAATTTCTGGAGTTTTTACAGCCGTTTTGACGCTTTTACAATACATCAGCGATCCATACAAATTGCAAATGATTGTGCAATGGACGATGGGAAATTTACATACAGCTTCTTGGGAAAAAGTAGAAATAGCTTTTTATCCGATTTTAATTGGTTTAACCATTATCATTTTATTCCGTTGGAAACTTAATTTATTGTCTTTGGGTGATGAAGAAGCGCTTGCAGTTGGCGTAAAACCAGGACTTTTGAAAGTTATTTTGATAGGTGTTGCAACCTTAATTACAGCCGCTTGTGTTGCCGCAGTTGGTGTGATAAGTTTATTTGGATTAATCGTTCCACATATTAGTCGAATGTTTTTTGGACCAAATAACGAAAAAACGGTTTGGGCAAATATTAGTATTGGAGGAACTCTTCTTTTGGTAATCGACGATTTTTCGAGAACGGTAATGCCTTTTGAGATTCCGGTTGGTGTTTTTACAATGTTGATTGGTGCACCAATTTTTATTTATCTGATGAGAAAAAACGCAGCAAATTGGGGCTAATGAAAGCAATAGTTAACATACGAAATTTATCGTTTACCTACGGAAAAGATAAAATTCTGAATGAGGTAAATGTCAATTTTTCTGAAGCAAAACTATCTGTTGTGATGGGAAAAAACGGAAGTGGAAAATCGACTTTGTTTAATATCATTGCAGGTTTGGAGAAGAAATACGACGGAAATGTTTTCATTGGAAATGAAGAACGCAAAAAGATAAAAGTTGGATCATCTTCGCTTCGTTTAGGCTTTATGACGCAGTTTCATCAAACTACTTTTCCGTTCAAAGTTTTTGATGTGGTGATGACTGGTCGCGCTTCTTTTTCGAGGTTTTCTCCTAAAAATGACGATTATCAAATTGTCGAAGAAATGTTGACGAAGTTTAATCTGTGGCATTTAAAAGACAAAGCTTATACTTCGCTTTCTGGTGGAGAAAGACAATTGGTATTGTTGTGTCGTGTTTTGGTTCAAAATCCAGATGTTTTGATGTTAGATGAACCAACGAATCACTTGGATTTGCATTACCAAGTTTTGGTTTTAGAAACCTTACAAGAACTTGTCAAACAAGGAAAAACCGTCCTTTGTGTGATGCATGATCCTAATTTGGCATTCATGTATGGTGATCAATTTTATATGATGAAAAATCATCAATTGGTTGATTTAGAAAATTATAATCAAGAAGAGATTAAAAATATTCTGCAAGAAACGTATCAATTGCCTTTGTTGAATTTAACTCATCAAGGAAAACAATTGTTTGTGCCACAATTAAAATAAAAATTGAATGAAAAATATAAAAATTACACCTGTTGAAACTCATCAGGTTGAAGAAATATTGCCTTATGTGATCGAGTTTAGACGCGATTTATTTCCAACATTAGACCCAACAATTGTTCCAAAAGACTTGTTGAACTTTATGTCCAATTACATCGAAAGCCAAACTGGAATTTTTCTTCAGGCGCGTGATGAAAACAATAAAATTATTGGCGTTATTGGTATGATGCCTTTCGATTATCGTTTTCCTCATCTTTCTGTTGGTAAAGAAAAAACGGTAGAGGTTGCTCGTTTGTTTGTGGAGCCGGCTTATCGTCGATTTGGTTTGGGAACGCAATTGTTTCAGGAATTGGAAAAACAAGCGCATCAAAAAAATATTCATCGTTTGTATTTGCACACGCATCCAAGTTTGCCGGGAGCGTATGAATTTTGGTTGAAACAAGGTTTTGATTTGATGATGTTTTGCGAAGAATCAAATTTTCCGACTTATCACATGCAAAAAGAGATTGGTACAAACGAATTAAAAAATAATATTTCTCAAAATGAAAACATCTTTCATGTATAAAATTATTACGTTCAGTTTTTTCATTTTTCTTGGAATAACAGCTACTGCACAAGAAGCAAAAATGATCTTTGGTAAAGTTCTTAATCAAGAAGATCAACCAATTTCGAATGCAATTATTTCGATCGAAAATGACACGTACAACGTAGAAACTGCTGAAAATGGAGAGTTTAAATTCGAAAAAGAAGTTCAACTTCCGTTGACAATTTCGATTATGGCTGATGGTTTGAATTCGACAAATTTTGTGATTACAAAACAAAATTGGAACGAGCAAACAGGTCTTAAAATCTATTTATCAAAGGAATCAACGCAATTAGGAGAAGTTTTAATTAGTTCGGATAAAAAGAATTCATATTATCAACATACGATCACTTTTGATGGAAAATTGAATGGAAGTCTGAAAGATTTACCACAGACAATTAGTATTGCGAATCGCCAATTGATGGACGATAAACAAGCGTTCAAAGTTTCGGATATGGTGCATGATTTATCGGGTGTTAATCAAGCTTCATCTTATGACGATTATACGTTGAGAGGTTTTAGCAGCGGATATGGAAATAGTTTGCGTTTGGTGAATGGTTTGCGTTCTGGTTTTGGTTATGGAACAAGTTATTTCAATTCGCCTTTGACTATTAATTTGGAAAGAATTGAGGTTTTGAAAGGTTCGGGAGGAACGTTATTTGGTGATATTGCGCCAGGTGGAACAATTAATTTAGTGACTAAAAAACCATTAGAAGATTTTAAAGGAGCGGTTAGTTTTTCTTCAGGAAGTTTTGAAACTTTGCGTACAACCTTGGATATTGGTGGACCATTGAGTAATAATTTATTTTATCGATTGAATGCAGGTTACCAAACAAGTAAAACATTCAGAAAAAATAATAATCAAAAAATAGTTTCGGTTGCGCCATCTTTTACGTTCAAACCAAGAAAAGGAACACAAATCGATGTGGATTTAACTTACGATAATTTTGATGGCTATTTGGATCGTGGAATGGGCGTGAAACAAACAGATTTATATGCAATCAATCGTTCTTTTACATTGTCTCAACCATCGGATTTTTTCAAAACAGAAACATTTTCGTTTCGTACAAAATTAACTCAAAAGATTTTAGACAATTTATCATTAACGCTTAATTATTCGAAATCAATTTATAAAGAAAAATTAAACGAACACAGAACGTTGAATAGCTTTGCAGATGCACCTTACAACACAATTGTTAATATGCGTTTCTTGTCTCGTGAAGCAACTGATTATACAGACAATGCTGTTGCTTTTTTGAATTATAAATTGCAAAAAGGGCAAGTAAAACAAAATATAATTTTTGGTGTTGATTATGCACAATATAAGCCAGATGCGGACAATCAGCAAAAAGAGGCGAGAAGCAAAGAGGTGAATGGAGAAATTGTTCCGTTGACATTTGATTTGAATCATCCAATTTACGAATCGAAAGATTTATCTTCTTACAAATGGTTAAAACAAGCGTCTTTTCCATTTTTGAGTTCTTATAAAACAACGGGTGTTTATGTACAAGATCAAGTGAAATTTAATCGATTAGAAATGTTATTTGGTTTGCGTTATGAGCATTATACATCGGAAAGTGCAGATCCAAAAACGCCTTATTCGGCAACTCAAGATACATGGTTACCTCGTGTGGGATTGACATATAAAGTAACGCCAACAATAAATTATTTTGCTAATTATTCGCAAGGTTATGTGCCAATTGCTGCCGATTATGTAGCGAATTACAAAAATTATGGCGCTGATAAACCATTCAAATCAGAGAGAAGTTTCCAAGTAGAAACAGGATTGAAAACAGAATTTTTCAAGAAGAAATTACAAATTGATTTAGCGCTTTATCAAATTCAACGCAATGATATGATGATGCCAACAGGACAATTGAGCGATGCTGGTTTCCCTGTTTATCGTCAATCGGGTAAAGTTTCTTCCAAAGGTTTGGAGCTTGATTTACGTGGACAATTGCATCGTAATTTACAAATGAGTTTCAATTATACGTACACAGACACAGAGGTTAAAGCTTCTTCTGTTGCTTCGGAAGTTGGAATGCCTTTGCCAAATGCACCGAAAAATATGGCGAATGTATGGCTGAAATATTCGGTTTTACATGATACTTTCAAAGGTTTAGGATTTGGTCTTGGCGCTTCTTATGTAAGTGATCGACGTATGGAAAATTCTGTTGGGAAAAATGCACAAGGGAATGCTGAGTGGGGATTTTTGCCAGATTACACAGTGGTAAATGCTGCAATTTATTATGATTTGAACCCATTAAAAATTTCAGTACAGTTCAACAATATTTTCGACAAATATTATTTCCAAGGAGGAATTGATTACACGCGCGTTTTCCCTGGATCTCCAAGTAATATGATGGCTACGTTAAGCTATTCATTCTAATAAAAATAAAACAAACAAAACATAAAAATGATTTCAATTACACGCAAAATAAGCATTGTTGCTGCCTTTTTATTCACGATTAGTAATAGTTTTGGACAACTAAGTCCTCCAGGTTTAGGGAAAGCTAAAACCGCTTCTTGGGCTGCTTTTGGCGTGCAACATAAGTTAGATTCTACAGGAAATAAATATGCGGTTGCATATGTTGGAATGGGACGAAAAAGTTCGCCAGATAATTATAATCCAGTTGATAAACCTGCAATTTTAGTCTTGAATTATGAGATTTACAATAAATTCAAGTCTAATCAACAATATAGTTATGCGATAAGCTATCGTCGTCAAAATGAATTTGATTCCGAAGCACCTTTTCACAAAGAAGGAATAGAGCAGGAGTTTAGAGTTTATGGGCGTTATGCGTATACTGCGAATTTAGGAAAGTTGAAATGGAAGAATACAATTAGACAAGAATTCAGAAAGTTTTTTGATGCTGATTTTAATGAAGTTGATGAAAACTTTCAGTTAAGAACACGTGTGAAATCGCAATTAACGTATCCAATTTCTGATAAGAATAAACAATCTTTAGCGCTTAGTGCCGAAGGTTTATTTGCGACGAGTTATATGAACGATGTGGAAAAACATTGGACAAAATATGCGTACAAAGAAATGCGTTTGGGACTTTATTATATGTTCCAAATTCCGAATTCTCCATTGACGATGGATATTGGTTATGTTAACAACTTGATTAGGAATTATTCAGAAGCGAAATCGGGTGTGCATTATGTTGCAGTAGATTTGGTTTGGAAGCTTCCGTAGGAATTAAATAAGTGATTTCGGATGATAATGATTTATTTTAATAAATAATTAAATTGTTTAAAATGAATAGATTAATCATTTTTAAGTAAGATTAAGCATTATTCATCAAAGGTTTTAGAATAGTCAAAAAGAATGAAATTGTCACGTTTTTGAATATTTATCTGATTTTTTAAGTAAGAAACGAACAAAGTAAAACGTCTAATTTTACATCGGTAATGAAAAAGGTTTTCTCTATAGTATTTTTAATGTTATTTATTACGGTCGTAATAAGTATCTCGAAGTTTTCTCAAACGAGAAGTCTTGTCGAGGCGCATAGAGAACACACAGAACAAATAGATTGTGGAAAAAAATTATCTACTCAATTTGATAATTTCAATCTATTATCAGTTGATGAAAATAAATCAGAATCAGAAATTTTTACATTCGATTGTGATTTGTTTGTTCGCTTTTTGGCTATTTATTTTCATCAAACCTTTTATCAAAAAATATCGGAAACAGTTGAAGTTAAGACTTTAAAAAGTTTACCGAAATACATCTTATTTCATTCGCTACAAATTGATTACAAATAATTAATTTTTATTAATCTACAATAGATTTCATTGTTTTTAACAAAGCAATGAAGGATTCTTATTGTCAAAATTCAACATATTCATACACAAATTGTTTACATCAATGTGTAGAATAAATATCTAATTTTTTAAAAAATAAAAAAATGCATTTAACACCACGCGAATTAGAAAAGCTAATGTTACATACTGCTGGAGAGCTTGCGTTGAAACGTAAAGCAAGAGGCGTAAAATTAAATTATCCAGAATCTATTGCGCTTATCAGCCACTTTATTTTGGAAGGTGCAAGAGATGGGAAACGAGTTGCAGAATTGATGCAAGAAGGTGCAAACATCTTAACAACTGACGATGTAATGCCAGGAGTTGCAGAAATGATACACGATGTACAAGTGGAGGCGACTTTTCCTGACGGAACAAAGTTGGTAACGGTTCATAATCCTATTCGTTAATTCTAAAAAATAAAAGAAAATGATACCAGGAGAAATTTTTGTAAAAGAAGGAACAATTGTTTGTAACGAAGGTAGAGATACGGTAAAAATTAATGTGATTAATACAGGAGATCGACCAATACAAGTTGGTTCTCATTTCCACTTTTTCGAAGTAAATAAAGCGATGCTTTTTGATCGTGAAGCTGCTTTCGGAAAACGATTAAACATTATTTCAAGTACAGCTATTCGTTTTGAGCCAGGAGAAGAAAAAGAAGTTGAATTAGTAGAAATCGCTGGTGACAAAAAAATGTACGGATTCAGCAATTTGGTTCAAGGTTCTATAGAATCAGACGAGCAAAAACAACAAGCATTAGAGAATATGAAATCTCACAATTTTAAAAGTCTTTAAAATGAGTTTAGAAGTAGACAGAAAACAATACGCCAATATTTTAGGCCCTACAACGGGAGATAAAGTACGTTTAGGAGATACAAATCTTATTATCGAAATTGAAAAAGATTTTGGACATTATGGTGATGAATCAATTTTTGGAGGAGGAAAAACTGTACGTGATGGTATGGGACAAAACTCTACAAAATTGCGTGCAGAAGGTGTTTTAGACCTTTGTATTACTCGTGCAATTATTATTGATCACTGGGGAATTGTAAAAGCAGATATCGGTATCAAAGATGGTAAAATCGTTGGTATTGGTAAAGCTGGTAACCCAGATACAATGGACGGAATTACCGAAGGAATGATTATCGGAGCTTCGACTGAAGTACACAATGGAGCTGGAATGATTGTGACAGCTGGTGGTATCGATACACACATTCATTACATTTCTCCACAACAAATTAATACTTCTTTATTCAGTGGTATTACAACAATGATTGGTGGAGGTACAGGACCTAATGATGGTTCTAATGCAACAACGGTTACGCCAGGAAAATTCAATATTCAAAAAATGATGGAAGCGACTGAGTCTTTTCCAATGAACTTTGGATTCTTCGGAAAAGGAAACTGTGCAACTGTTGAGCCAATCGAAGAGCAAATAGAAGCTGGAGCTTTAGGAGTAAAAATTCACGAAGACTGGGGTGCAACACCATCTACAATTGATGCAGCATTGAAAGTTGCAGATAAATATGATGTACAAGTTGCGATCCACACTGATACATTAAACGAAGGTGGTTTCTTAGAAGATACAATGGAAGCGATCAATGGTCGTGTTATTCATACATTCCATACAGAAGGAGCTGGTGGAGGTCACGCGCCAGATATCATCAAATCTGCGATGTATCCAAATGTATTACCAGCATCTACAAATCCAACTCGTCCTTATTCAGTTAACACAATTGATGAGCACTTGGATATGTTAATGGTTTGTCACCATTTGAGTAAAAATATCCCTGAAGATGTAGCATTCGCTGATTCTCGTATTCGTCCAGAAACAATTGCTGCCGAAGATATTTTACATGATATGGGTGTTTTCAGTATCATGAGTTCAGATTCTCAAGCAATGGGACGTCCAGGAGAGGTGATTTCAAGAACTTGGCAAACGGCAAGTAAAATGAAAGATCAACGTGGAGAAATTGCAGAAGATAAAGGTCATGACAATGATAACTTCCGTGCAAAACGTTACATCGCAAAATATACAATCAATCCTGCAATAGCACACGGAATCTCAGATTATATCGGATCTGTCGAGGTTGGTAAAATTGCCGATTTAGTAATCTGGAAACCTGCCATGTTTGGTGTTAAACCAGAAATGATCTTGAAAGGAGGATTTATCGCAGGTAGTAAAATGGGAGATCCAAACGGATCTATTCCAACTCCACAACCAGTTATTTATAGAAATATGTTTGGTTCTTTCGGTAAAGCAGTTCAGAAAACGAATATCACATTCGTTTCTCAGGCTTCTATTGATAACGGAACAATTGACAGTTATAATTTGAACAGAGTTTTCTTACCTGTTAAAAACTGTAGAAATATTGGTAAAAAAGATTTGATTCACAACGATAAAACACCAAATATTGAAGTGAATGCAGAAAATTATAAAGTATATGTTGACGGAGAATATATTACATGCGAACCATCGGAAGTTGTTCCTTTAGCTCAATTGTATTATTTATTCTAATCATTAAAAATAGGCTCAGACAACGTGCTGAGCCTTTTCAAATTTTTTAATGAAATAATAAAATCAGGTTTTTAAGTATAAATGATAAATTTTAATCAAATAGTTTTTTCAATTGCAGTAATTGGAATGTCATTGATTTCAGGGAAAATGAACGGGCAAATCTTAGGAGGAATGAGATTGAAAGACAATGATGAAGGTCCAAAAGGACAATTTTCACTATATGGTTCATTGGATTATTCTAAAGTTACGTCGCCATCTGGTCGTAGTAGTAACGTCTCAAGTGCTCCGATTGGTATAGGATATTTCTTTAATAATAATGATGCGATTGGGGTTAACTACGCATATACAGAAGATAATATCAATCATCAAGTTGTAAGCAAACAAAATGAAACAGGGATTTGGTATAGTCCGTCCTTGGCGCTTGGAAAATATTTTACGCTAATTGCGCATTTTGATGTGCATTATGTTTGGGGACAACAATTGTCTGAAACAACAGCATCTATGGAAAATTTTAATGGTTTTCGATTGAGAGGTTATCCTATGATTGGGATTGTTTTAGGCGGCGGCTGGGGATTGAAATTTAGATTTGCAGATTTTTCGCTGTTAGAAACAAAATCAAAAGAAGGTTGGACAAAAACATCTGTTGCTGGAGTTAATGGCTCTGCATTTGGAATGGGCGTATCTAAAAATATCGATTTTAGAAGAAAAAATTAAGCAAGATGATTATTAATGAGAGAATAGGAAGTGTTGCAGAACAATCAATTTTACAATCAATTGATTATTTGGATTTAGATTGGTACGAAACAACCAAGAGAATTCAACGCAAAAGAACAAGAGGTGGAAAGGATGTCGCGATCAAATTTTTGAAAGATAAACAACGTTTGCACGATGGAGATATTCTTTTTATAGATGACGAAACGGCAATTGTTGTGAATGTTTTAGAAACCAAAACGATTGTGCTTTCTCCTCAATCTATTCTCGAAATGAGCGCACTTTGCCACGAAATAGGAAACAAACATTTACCACTTTACAATGAAAATGATTTGTTGCTTATGCCTTTCGAATTGACCATTTTTCGCTGGTTAGAATCATCTGGCTACAATCCAAAAGTTCAAGATTTAAAACTCCTACATCTATTGAATGCCAATGTAGATCATCATCGCGAGACCAAAGTAGGAGGTTCAATGTCTACAAAAAATCTGAAAATAAAATTATCGTAAAAAGATAAAGAATGAAACAAGAATTTTTAGCAAGTTTATTACATATTTCTGATCCTACTTTACCGATTGGTGCTTATACGCATTCGAATGGATTAGAAACTTATATTCAGAATGGAATCGTTAATAACAAGCAAACGGCGCAAGAGTTTGTAGAAAATATGATGAAATATAATCTGAAATATAATGATGGTGCTTTTGTAAAATTAGCCTACGAAGCAACTCAAAATTCGGATTTGAATGAAATTTTGAAATTAGATGAAGAATGTTCTGCTCTAAAAGCGCCAAAAGAAATCAGACAAGCAAGTCAAAAATTAGGCTTGCGTTTAATCAAAATTTTCAAGCGTCGTGTAGAATCAGAATTTGTTGAGGAATACGAGCGAAACATCAAACAAAACATCGCTTATTCTAATTACGCGATTGTTTTCGGAATTTATACCAGTTTATTACAAATTCCACTTTACGAAGCATTGTTTGCTTTTTACTACACTTCGGCTTCTGGAATTGTAACAAACGCAGTGAAATTAGTGCCTTTGGGACAATTGGATGGACAAGATTTAATGTTCGATTTGTACGAAACAATTTCTCAAACAGCCAAAGAAACAATAGAATTAGATAGAGAATATGTAGGTTTATGCAACACATCGTTTGATATCAGATGTATGCAACACGAGCGCTTATATTCTCGCTTATACATGTCATAAATTTTATAAACAATATTCAAAATGGAAAATAGAAAATATATCAAAGTTGGAGTTTGTGGACCTGTAGGTTCTGGAAAAACAGCTTTATTAGAAAAATTAAGTCGAAAAATGTTTAGTGATTATAATTTAGGAGTGATCACAAACGATATTTTTTGTTCAGAAGATGCCAAATTTATGGCAAAAAATAGTCTTTTACCAGAAGATAGAATTATTGGTGTAGAGACTGGAGGTTGCCCTCATACAGCGATTCGTGAAGATGCAAGTATGAATTTGGAGGCGGTTGATGAATTAGCAGATCGTTTTCCTGATATCGAATTGATTTTAATCGAAAGTGGAGGAGATAATTTAGCTGCAACATATAGCCCAGATTTAGCTGATGTGACGATTTTTATTATTGATGTGGCAGAAGGAGAAAAAATTCCAAGAAAAGGAGGACCTGGTATCCAACGTTCAGATTTATTAATCATCAACAAAATAGATTTAGCACCACACGTAGGAGCAAGTTTAGAAGTGATGGAAAGCGATACAAAACGCATGAGAAATGGAGCTCCTTTCGTTTTCACAAACCTAAAAACAGAAGAAGGTTTGGACAGCGTTATTGGTTGGATTAAAAAATATGCACTTTTAGAAGAAATCGAAGAACCAAATCTTTTGAGATAAGATGGAATGTAGATTAGATATTGTTGCAGGATACAAGGAAGGTAAATCGTTCGTCAAAAATTTATACGTCGGTAAACCTTTCCGTGTTGTATCTGTTGGGCAACGAAAATTAGATAATAAATTATATCAAATGACGATGACTTCTTCGCCTGGAATTTTGAATGGCGACGAATATATTCTGAATATTGATGTAGAAGATAATGCTGCGTTACAGTTACAATCGCAATCATACCAACGATTGTTTAACATGGATGATGAAGCAACGCAAAAGTTAACGATTAATATCCACAACAATGCGTCGTTTGCTTATGTGCCATATCCAGTTGTTCCGCATGAAAACTCAAATTTCAAAAGTAGCGCTGCTATTACAATTGGAGAGAATAGTCAAATTATTATTAGTGAGATTATTACTTGCGGACGCAAACATTCGGGAGAAGTTTTTAAGTTAAAACGTTTTCAGAATTTGACAGAAATCTATCATCAAAACAAATTAGTAGTCAAAGATAATGTCTTAATTCAGCCTGATTTAATTCCGATTAGCAGTATTGGTATTTTAGAAAATTATACGCATCAAGGAAGTTTTATTTTCTTTAGTACAAAACCAGAAACGGATAAAGTTGCGTTGGTAGAAACATTATTGGAAATCGCAAAAAAACATACAAATGTAGAAATTGGGATTTCTGTTTTGGACGGAAATGGTTTCGTCATAAGAGCTCTAAGTCAAGGAGGAGAAGCAATGTATAATTATTTCTTGGTTGCCCAAGATTTACTTTGGGAATTATAGAAACAAATAAAAAATCATGGACAAAATTTTAACGAAAGTTCCATTTATAGATCAAGTTCTAAAAGGTTTAGGACAAATCATGTTGCAAGAAAACAGTAGTACAGGTTTATTGTTTTTGATTGGTATTTTCTTAGGAAGTATAGAAGGAGGAATTGGCGCAATTGTTTCGACAGCAGTTGGGACAATTACAGCAATCTTACTAAAATATAACAAAGAAGAAATCAACGCAGGTTTATATGGATTTAGTGCTGCTTTAGTTGGTGTGGCATTAACAATTATGTTCGACTCTACTTTTCTTATCTGGATTTTGTTGGTGGTTGCTTCTGCTTTAGCAGCGATTATTCAACATTTTTTTATCAAAAGAAATATTCCAGTTTTTACTTTACCATTTATTCTATTAACATGGTGTTTAATCTTCGGAATTCACCATTTTACAACAATAGGACCTGCAACTGCAGGAAATACTATAACTTTATTAGAAACAAACGATTTGTTTACATCAACAAATGGTTTCGGAGAAGTAATCTTTCAAGGTGGTCCAATGTCTGGTATCATCTTTTTTATTGCCGTTTTTATAGGTTCGCCCGCAGCAGCTTTGTACGGTTTGGCAGCTTCTATTTTTAGTGCAGAAATTTCAAATTTATTTGGAGAACCAGTAGAGCAAATTCATATGGGATTATTTGGTTTTAATGCTGTTTTAACAGCAATTGTATTTGCTGGAACTAAACGAATAGATGGTTTTTGGGTTTTATTAGGTGTTTTTATCACCGTTTTGATAGATGTTCTATTTGTTAAAATCAATATTTTCGCATCATTTGGAGGAGTTCTTACATTTCCTTTTGTTGTAGGAACTTGGTGCACATTATTTATAAAAAAATATACTGATCGATTTTTTGGAGTATAATGTAATTTGGCATAAAATTCGAAGAATAAAAACAGTTTCATTTTAAAAAGCATTGCGATGGAAATGATATCAAACTCACAATACAAAGAACTATTTCTAGCTCATCTAAGTACCCAAGTTTTAGGAAATAATGAGGATATACAGTTATATCGATTAGAATATTATCTAAAAGATATTTTAATGCCCGTTATTCCATATAGAACAACATTTAATTTTATCATGTTTGTCACGAAAGGAAGCATGAAACAATATTTAGAGAACAAAGAATATGAAGTAAACGAAAATGAAATAATTTTTATAAAACAAGGAACCATTACTGCAACAGTAGAAATGTCCGATGATATAGAAGGTTTCTTTTTGGCGTATGAAAATCATATTTTATCTGAACTAGAATTGCCAAAATATAAATCGAGTATTTTCTTGATGTCGCCTTATTTATCACTCGATGCGGTTACTTTTCAAACCATTCATCAATTATTGTTTTTAATGGAACAAGAAATTTTCTTGAATAGCCTTGAAATTAATGAGATTATTATCGCGATGTTACATGTTGTTTTATTAAAGTTACTTAATATCGATTACAAAAAGATTCCGAGTACAACTACGCGTCCAATGGAGCTTTCTCTGCAGTTTAAAGATTTACTTTTTAAACATCATATAGAAGAAAAGAAAGTCACTTTTTATGCAGATAAATTATTTGTAACAGAAAATTATCTCAACAAATGTGTGAAAGATATTACGCAAAAGAAGCCGAAACAATGGATTAACGAAACGGATATTAATTATAGCAAAGCATTATTGCATTCAAGTAAAAGAATTTCTGAAATTGCCTTTGAGCTTAATTTTCAGACCGCTTCACATTTCACTCAATTGTTCAAAAAAGTCGCAGGTATCACACCAAAAGAATACCGTGAACAAATCTGGAATTCTCAATGTACTAAAAATCCAGTTTTTTAAGAAAAATGATTTAGATGATTATTAGAAAAATCAAGTAATAATATAAAAAAAGAGTTAATCTAGATTAACTCTTTTTTTATATTATTTTGCTGTTTTAGCTTTTGTATCTTCTTTAATATTAATATTTTCATTTCTATCCAATTGTTTTGGAGCTTTAGGAGATGTAGCTTCAGGTTCCTCTACATTTTTCTTAGGATTACGCAATTTGTCCAACAAACGTTTTGCTTGCTTAGCTTCTTCAGTTCCGTCATAAGCAGTAATTACAATTTCCAAAGCTTGCTCAAAATCGCTATCTTTTCCAGTTTGTTTGATCGCATAAGCATTTAGTAAAGCAAATTTAGCAACGATAATTTCTGTCGGAAATTTCACAATTGCTTCTTGTACTTTTTTCTTTACGTCATCATATTTTTTATCTTGATACAATGCATAAGCAACTTTGTAAGCTTCTAAAGCTTCTTTTGTTTCAGCTGTAATGTATTCAACTTCTGGATTAAGAATATAACCTGCATAAATAGTATTTGGATACTTTGTTAGAATGATATTTTTGTATTCATCTTCTAATTTTTGATCACGATTTTTATAAATACGATACAATTGATAAGTTGCTTTTAATAACACATCATCAGATTTTGGAGGAGAAGCAACCAAGGCTTTCAACTCTTTTCCAGCTAGCTCAGCGTTATTGAAAATATCAAAATATCCAGTCCCTAAAGACAATTGCGTTGTATCTCTCACAACTTTCAAGTCATTCAGAGCTTTTTGAGAAGTCGGAATTTGATCTAAATAATAATCAAGTTCAAAACGTCTTGGATCACCAGCAGCTATTTGCCCTGTCAATTCATTTTGTTTATCCTCAATTGCAGTACTTATTGCATTCGAATTTCTCCAATTATCTTTTAAGGAAATTCCTCCCCAAATACGTTGGAATTCTTGCTGTCCAGTTGATTTTAAATTTTGATTATAGAAATAAAATTTTCCTTTATCAGCATTATTAAAACTCGTCGTGAAACTTGCCGTTTTATTCTCTAACTGAAAAGTTTCCATTTCTTTTTGCTCTTCTATAGCTTGCTTTTCTTCTTTCTTCTTTAATTTTTCGATATAATCAGTAAAGAATTTTGATTGATCTTCTTTTGGAAGAGCAGCAAGTTTTAGAATCGAATCATTTTTCTGAACTAAATAATGTTTCTCCATCAATTTTTTCAAAACATCATTTCGTTTCTGAATACGCGTTTGATCTTCTGGCAAATTATAACTCGTTTGTGCCGAATCATAATAAGCCGAAGCGTACACATAATCGTTTTGCTTGAACTTTATATCTCCATAATTTTCGAAAGCGCGCCCACGAATATAAGGATCAGACATTGGTTCTTTCAAACTCAATTTTGCATATTCTACAGCATCATCCATTTTGTCAGCTCGAAAAGCCATTTCAGAAATTCCGTAGTATAACTCGTTTTTCTTCGATGTATAAATTCCTTTATTCGCGATGTCTAACAAGTTTTGCTTATAATTTCCGTAATTATTAATTTTTGGATCAAAATTAGCAGCAATTGCCAATTGCGATTTGATTTCCATATCAAATCCAGGCTTCATTTTATAAACTTGCGTGAAAGCTTCACCAGCTTCTTGTTGTTTTCCTAATTTAGAAAAAACTTGACCTAATGTATAAAATATACGAACGCGTTCATCTTTATTTGTAGAAAAATATTCGGCTTTTTGTAATGGATCAAGAGCTTCTTCGTACTTTTTTTGATCAATTAAAAATTGAGCATACGTTCGCGCAATCATTGTTTTTAATTCTTTGCTTTTATACGGATCGTTTTCATAAAGTTTTTGCAAAGTTTCGGCTCCATCAAAGTAATTTCCACCTTTTATTTCAGCAACAGTTTTGTAAACATGCGCTTCTTGAGCATATTTAGAATCTTTGAAATTTTTGACAACATAGTTTAAAGCATCAAGCGCTTCAAAGTATTTTTTTTGATAAAATAATGATTTTCCAATCAATAAATAAGCGCGACCCATCAAAGGATTATTTTCTTTTCCTTTGATTAACATTGAATGTTTTTCGATAGCTTTAGAAGCTTTTGCCTCTACAGCAGCAAATCCGACAGGTTTTTCTACTTTATCTTGATTATTTCGATTTCCACCTCCAATACCAAAATTGGGTGTATTAAATCCACCTAAATTGGCAGAATCCGAAACAGAAAAATATTCTATTCCAACAGGTAAAATCTTCGAGTAATTTTCTACATAATTTGTTTGCAGTTCTGTGTTCTTTTTTTCTAACTCATCTTCAGCATTGAATACTCCATTAAACCACGATGTCATCTTGTGATATTGTCGGTTTTTGAAACTATTTTTTTGCGTAGAACAGCCGATTAAAAAACTTGCGGCGAAGATACTCAGTACAATCTTTTTCATGATAGCGAATAAAAACAAATCTACAATAAAACGTTCGATTAGAAAAAATCTTGTATCCCTCGAAAAAATAAGATAATTTTATGTGGAATAGAAATAATAGAGAAGCGACTTTTTACGGGATGATTATAAAATGACAGCTAACGTTTTAGCTTTAATGTAATTAGTGATTTGACTAAGAAAAATCATTGCAATTGTTGTTAAATTATTTAGAATATTCGTTTAAATTCGACCAATAATAATGTTTTAAAGGAACAGCATGAAAGCTTTTTTAGCGAAAATTTTTGCAAAATACATTGTCAATAAAGAACAAAAGTGGATAAATAATCCGCTGGAAACACAAGACAAAATTCTAAATGAATTGATTGTTGCTGCAAAAAATACAAAGTTTGGAGTTGATCATCATTTTGAATCAATCAAAAATTATGAAGATTTCAAATCGCAAGTTCCAATCAACGATTACGAAGGTTTGAAACATTATTTTGATGAGGTAATTGAAGGGAAACCTGATATTCTTTGGCCTGGAAAACCTCTTTATTTAGCTAAAACTTCTGGAACAACTTCTGGTGCAAAATATATTCCGCTAACAGAAGAGTCTGTTCCATCGCATATAAATTCTGCTCGAAATGCTTTATTGTATTATATTAATGAAACAAAGAATTCTAATTTTGTTGACGGGAAAATGATTTTCTTACAAGGAAGTCCAATTCTCGAAGATAAAAACGGATTGAAAGTTGGTCGACTTTCTGGAATTAGTGCTCATTTTGTTCCAAATTATTTGCAAAAAAATCGTTTGCCGTCTTATGAAACAAATGTGATTGAAGATTGGGAAACGAAAGTGGATAGAGTAGTGGATGAAACGGTGAAAGCTGATATGACGCTGATTTCTGGGATTCCGCCTTGGTTGATTATGTATTTTGAACGATTGATTAAAGTTTCTGGAAAAGAAAACGTTCAGTCGATTTTTAAGAATTTACAACTAATGGTAACAGGAGGTGTAAATTATGAACCTTATCGCGATAAAGTGAATCAATTAATTGGTCGAAAAATAGATTGCATTCAAACTTATCCTGCTTCAGAAGGGTTTATTGCATATCAAGATTCACAAAAAAGTGATGATTTATTGCTTTTATTGAACAACGGAATTTTTTATGAATTTGTTCCAGTTGATGAATTTTTTGATGAAAATCCAATCCGAATTTCCTTGAAAGATGTTGAAATTGGAAAAGATTATGTTCTAATTCTCAATACAAATGCAGGTTTGTGGGGATATAATATTGGTGACACAGTTCGTTTTACCTCGATAAAACCTTATAGAATTGTTGTTTCTGGTCGAATCAAACATTATACATCTGCTTTTGGTGAACATGTAATTGGTCACGAAGTGGAGCAGGCGTTACAAAAAACTTTAGAAAAATATCCAGCGAGTGTAAATGAATTTACAGTTGCGCCTCAAGTCAATCCAACAGAAGGTTTGCCTTATCACGAATGGTTAATCGAGTTTGATCAAAAACCTGAGAATCTAACCATTTTTAATGAAGAATTAGATGCGCAAATGCGTCGTCAAAATACGTATTATGATGATTTGATAACGGGAAATATTTTGCGTCCGCTTGTCGTTTCTGAGGTTAAAACAGAAGGTTTTCAGCATTATATGAAATCGATAGGGAAATTGGGCGGACAAAATAAAGTTCCTCGTTTGTCTAATAATCGCGAAATTGCAGATGAATTTTACAGTCTAAACTTAATTACTACAAATTGAACACACACACAACAATAGATAAAATGATTTACAAAACGGTAAAAAGTTCATTAGTAACTTTTTCGCAATTAATGCTTCCATCGCATTCCAATTTTAGTGGAAAAATACATGGTGGATTCATTCTTTCTCTACTCGATCAAATTGCATTCGCATGTGCTTCCAAATACTCTGGAAAGTACTGTGTCACGGCATCTGTGGATAGAGTAGATTTCTTAACGCCAGTAGAAGTAGGGGAATTATTAACACTAAAAGCTTCGGTTAACTATGTTGGAAGAACGTCAATAGTGGTAGGAATTCGAGTAGAAAGTCAAAACATCCAAACTGGTGAAATTAAACATTGTAATTCGTCTTATTTTACGATGATTTGCAAAGAGGAAAATGGAGAAAAAGCTGAAGCTCCAAAATTAATTTTGAAGAATCTGAACGAAGTTCGACGCTTTTATAAAGCTTTGCATCGAATTGAAGAACATTCAAAAGCAAAAGAGCAAATAAAAGACCCAATTGATTATAAATCACAAGATTTAATTGATCATTTATTGGACAATCATTTCGTTAAAATAGAACTAGATTAAAGTTTTTATATTATAAATAAAAAACTCAATTCAGTAAATGGATTGAGTTTTTTTGGTATTATATATTTGATAAATAGTTGTTTGTGATTTATCCTCTTCCAAAAAAAGTATTATTGAATGGTCATTACTAAATTGTAAATTATTTGATTTTAAGAAAATTAGGCATTGTATTTGTTTTATTAATCTTTAATACCAAAACCAATCTTTTTATTTAATTCATTGTTATGAAAACTCTCTTCAAATTTTTATTACTATTGATAGCAAGTACAACTATTTCATTTGCTCAATCTTCTGGTTTAAATAGTCAATTAATACAAACAAATTTTAGTAAAAATAGCCCTAAATCTTCAAATCCTATTAGTTTTGCTGTAGCAGGAAGTGTACTTGTTTTAGCTTTTTGTGCTTTTCGTTTCAGAAAAAAAATTGTCTAAAAGCGAAACAAATCCTTTTTTTCAAAATCAGAAAAACAATTTAATTTTTAAATTTGTAGAATGAAATATTTATTCATTTTACTTGTATTGTTAGTGTTGTTTGTTATTTACAAAAAACTAAAAACAGCTCAAATAGAAAAGCCACTTCCAAAAGAAGAAGAACCAAAAATATCGTTTTTAAAAATTGAAAAAAATGATGATTTGATTGATGATTCCAATCAACAAATTATAGATTATCAAGTAAAAATAGATTCGGTAACAAAGAAAAAAAATACATTAGAATTTTTAATTTCTATTCAAAATAATACCGAAAAAACAGTTCGTATAAATATCGTTGAAGCTGATTTTTATTCAAATTCTTCTCAAAAAAAGATTAAAGCGGATGTTACATTTTATGGAGAATTGGCAATGGGAACAAATGATATCTTGCTAAAAAACACCGTTTTACGCGAATCTCACGTTATCCGAAATATTTATTTTTTCGAAACAGATTTAATTCATTTTAATCAAAATGATTATTTGGAAATTGATATAGAGATTAATGGGGAACATTATCAGTTCAAAAACTATTTTCATCAAATAACTTTCGAATCGATCAAATACATTCAGTAATCTGATTTTTTGATTTGAATTGTAAGGCTTAATTTTGCATTTCAGAATTTAGAGATATGAAACATATACAATTGATGCTTGGAAGCTTGATGCTTTTTGGATTAACAGCTTGTCAAACACCAAAAATAGTTACTGAACAACAACCAGTTCAGCAAAAAAGTTTGCAAGTTGATGGTAAAATTTATGCTGCATTTTTTCAACAACGTGCCGCTGAATATCAAGCCTTAAGCCAGCAAGCTTATAATGTTGCTAAAATGAGATTGGATGAAGCAATCGCGAAAAAAGGCGCAAAACCTTTGGCGATTGTAACGGATATTGACGAAACTTTTTTGGATAATTCGTACTATGCAGTAGAAATGGCGCGTCAAGGAAAAACGTGGTCGCAAGAAACTTGGGCAAATTGGACCTCTAAAGGAATTGCAACGCCTTTGGCTGGTTCTCAAGAGTTTTTTCAGTATGCGGCGAGTAAGGGAGTTCAGATTTTTTACGTTACAAATCGATATGAAGTGGAACGTCCTGGAACTTTAGCAAATTTAGAGAAATACAATTATCCAATTCAAAGTGCTCAGAATTTAATTTTGAGAAGCAAAGAAAGTAGTAAAGAAGCGCGTCGTCAAAATATTTCGAAAGATTATGACATTGTTTTATTGTTGGGAGATAGTTTGACAGATTTTTCTTCTTTATTTGATAATCATAAATCTGAAAAAGAAAGAGCGGCAGCTGTAGAAACTTTAAAATCTGAATTTGGAAAACGATTTATTGTATTGCCAAATGTTGGATATGGCGATTGGGAATCTGCAATATTTGATTACAAATATGATTTGACTCAAGAGCAAAGAGATTCGATTATATACGAAGCAGCGAGAGAAACACCTGTGAAATAAAGAATAAAATAAATAAAAAAACTGTCGATTAAGACAGTTTTTTTGTTTAAATATTATTCAACATGAATGTTATACAAGTTTGGTAAATAGTATTGATTAATCCAATAATAAGTTTCACCATTTTGCTTGATAACGATTTTCTTATTGTTTTTATTTTCTAATAAACGATCTGCTAAAACTTTGTAATTCGCAAAATATTCTTTTACAATTGTAGGGTCGATTATTTTCTTTTTTCTCCAATCGTTTAAGGTATATTTTGTCATTATATCTTCGTTGTAAGTATCATATCCAGTACTTGTTGCAATTGCATAAGCCATCGTTTTTTTGCCTAAATCTTTTGCTTGAAATTCTTTCAAAGTAGTATAATTATCTTTTACAATCTTCATATAACGTTTGATCGCTGTACTTTGATTAAAATCTCTGTTCTTGATAATTGTTTCGTGATAAATTGAAAGATACAATTGACGAAGATTTTCATATTCTTCCGATGAAATTAAAATTCCGCGATCAATAAGTGGACTATATTTTAAATCATTTTGAATTTCTCCTTTAATTAAAAAAGGATGATCAATTGTGACAAATTGAGAAGAAAATTCTGCTGGCATTGGGGATGGAGCGCCAGGAAATAAACTTCTATATCTTGGTTTTATTTCTGTTTTTGCAACTCCAACATTTGATTTGAAATATTTTGTCAAAGAAGCATCAATTTCTTTGTTCTCTTTTGTAATTTGTGTCGTAATACTATCAAGAGCTTTTGCTAATAAACTATTAGAAGCCAATTCTCCTTTTCGTGGATAAATTACAAAACCTTGAGTCATACTTGTTTTTGGATAATCTAATGAGTATAAACCATCTTCATTTCCAACTAAATTATAATTGTTTTTATTGGTTACTTCATTTTGATCAACAATTTTTTCCATCTTTAGTTTTGCAACATTCTTTGCAGATTGAGTAATTATACCTTCTGAAGCTAAAACAAAATTGTTAAATTCATTTCCAGCACCTGAAAAACTTTGGAAAGCAACAATTCTAGCACGAGATTGAGATAATGTTCTAATAGCATCTCCAATACCTGTTCCAGAAGCTGCTGTAGAGCCAATAGCTACAACAATATTAGATTCGTCAGGAACATTTCTTAATAAATTACCTGCTGATGCTAAAGCTAATTGATAGGGTTGACCACTAGGACCGTTACATTTCATTTCTTTAGAACGATCATCAATGTATTTTGAAATAACCTCGAAACTATCTGAAAGTTCTGAAACAGCCATATTATCACCACAGTTGTTATTTTTGTATAAAACAACTCCGTATTTGATGTTTTTATAATAGCTTAATTTGTCTATTTTGACTTGAAAATCTTGGAAAATAGATTTTGCAATGGCAATACTTTTAGAATTTTCGGCACTTATATCAAGTGCAAAAACAATATTTAAGTTTTTATTATTGGTAATTATTTCTTTATATTGATCAAAATAAATTGGTTTACCAGCAACATTGAAAACAAAATTTTTGTTGTAATCTAAAATATTAGCCGAATATTTCAGTTTATTTTTTTCTACTTTATCCGCATCTTTTAACGAAACTGGAATAATATTATCTAAAGCATTTGAAGAATAATTATTTTTCAGATACTTTTTATCATTGGATTCTGGAGATTGTAAAGGTTTTGTTAATCCAATTTTATTAATAATTGAATCATAATTTTCTTTGTTTGGAATTCTAACTGCATACTTTTCTCCCCAATACGAAATCATATTCGAGCTTACCCAACCATATACATTGTCTTCGTAGCTATCTATTTTGATTTCAGGCGATTTTCCAATCAAATAGCGTTTATTGTTTTCAGATTGTTTGTAAATGTAAACTAACTGACCAACTGGTAATTTTTTCTTTCTAGCTTGAGTTAGTTGAGGAGAAGTGTAAACTAAAACAGAATCATTCTGAAGATATTTATCACCTGTTTTCATGACATCTATATTATTTGGTACAAGCGCAGCTTTGATGGTAAAACCATTTTCTTGATTTTTCAATGCATTTGTCCATAATAACAACTGATCTTCTGGTATCCAACCATAAGATTTGATTGCTTTTTTAGATGTTTTTCTTAATAAAGCATCCGAAACATATTCTGCAACTTTTACTAAACCAGATGATTTTTTATAATTCAGAACCAATAAAGGTTCTAAAAATTTGATTTCTTTTGGAGATTTTTGATCACTTTTATCGACATAAACAGTGTTATTTTCACGATCAGAAATAACAACCCAAGGACTATTTTTCTTCGGATAGCCATCAATTACTTTAGTTTCTTCAATAAAACCATAAATAGATTGATTAGGCGTTCGTTGAGCTGGCAGTTTTACACTACAGCTTGATATTAAACAAGAAGCTGTTAAGGCAAGTGTAATAGGTAAGATATGTTTTTTCATAAGTTAGTTATTTGCTTTGTTTTACTTCGACTTTTATAACGCAACTTCCTTCGTTATCAAGTGTTACTTTTACTTCGTTAATTGCATTATTTTTATCAAATTGTAATCCTGTAGTATAGTAGTAAAAACTGTTATTTTTGTCGTTTACAACTACTTGAGTATTATCATTGTTACATAAATATTTTCTTAGTAAATAGTTATAATTAGAATTAAAATCCAATCCATTTGCGATTGCTTGAAGTTTTATTTTGAAATCATTATTAATTGCAATTGTAGGGTCTACTTCTATTTTAGGAATTACAACTTCATCTTTTAAAGGTTCAAAAGATTTTGTGATTCTAATACGGTGTGTAGCAACAGGTTCTAATTGTTCGTCTGTGTATAATGTAACCATATAATCTCCTGGTTTACTATAAGAGTAGGTAGGATTTCTATCAAATGCATCTATTCCTCCTGATTCTCCAAATTTCCATCGAAATTCTTTTGCTGTTAAATTATTGGTAGAGAATAATACATTTGTAAATTGTTGAGCTGTTGGTGGAGCTTGTATAGTTGTAACTTCAATAACAGGGTTAGAAACAACTTTAGGAGAAACAAGAATCGGAAAAGTTTTCGGATACTTATTATTAATCAAAACTGTAACTTGATAATATCCAGGTTTGTCAAAAAAGTGAACACCCGATTTTTTATCTGAAGTTTTTCCATCTCCAAAATCCCATTTGTAAGTTTTTGCATTTTTTGTATCATCTTTATAAGTTAAAGAATCACCAACATTAATAGTATTAGGAAAAGCTTGTGCATTAATGTTTTGCGCATTAATATCATTTCGACTTTGAAACCATAAATAAAGCAAAATTCCAATAACGGAAAGCGCTGTGATTCCAATCATTATATTGGTTTTGTTTTTCTGAATATAATTCATTTCGTTAGATTTAGTAAGATTATTTTTTGCTTGTTAATGTAATAAGTTGTTGTTGTTTAGTTTGGTACGAGAGTGTACAATCTTCAAATTGTTTTTTATAAATACCTACGTTATCTTTTCTGTTCGATTCTATTTTTTTATCATCGAGATACATTTTATAGAATTTTGCAATTTTTAGATAAGATTCTTTTCGTGGATCTTTGAAATCTCCCATTTCAAATAGATTAGCTACATCACTGATGCTATTTTCTATTTCATAACCTTTCATCGAATTTCTATTTTCAAAATTCAATTTATTGATTTTAGAAAAAGTACTATCTAAAATAGGTTGAACCATATTTTGCTGAACATCAAATTTATTTTTTTCGTTTAATGTTTGTATTGAGATATAATCGCTGTTATCAAAAGGTGATTCAAAATTTTTGACAAAGACAATTGTCAAAAGAGCGGATACAAAAAGTAACATTGCTAATAAGTAAGAAAAATAGTAACGTTTTTCTTTCTTAGATAAAGTAATCTGAACTTGCATAAGTTTTTTGATTTTTTAGGTTATTGTCTATATCTAGCTAAAGCAGCATTCAATTCATTCACTTTTTTCGTGCATTCATTCAGATCACGTAAAGCAATTTTTTCTTGATGAACGGTCATCATCATCTGTCCTTTAAATTCAATAGTTTGTTTCAGATTATTCATCAAAGCAGCATATTGTTTAAACTCTCTGATACTGTCTTCTCCCATTACAATTTGACATTCTTTAATATCACGAACAATAGAATTTCGTAAGAAAATCTCATTACCAACTTCATCTTTCGATAATTTATCTAATTTGAAATAGATTGTATCTAGCTTAGTTTGTAGAATATTATTTCGGTTGATGATTGTTCGGTATCGTTCGATATCGCCTTGTATGTCATCTTTTTGAACTTCAGAGCTTTTAAAGAAAAGAAATATGGCAAAAAAAGAAAAAAGACATAAAACAATAAATGATAGAATAAAATTGAATGTTCCTTTTTGAACATCTTTTTTATTCAGCTTTTGCTGTCCGTAGGGAGTTGTAATCATAGTTTAGAGTTGTATAGTTTTTTAGATGCTTGTGTTGTAATAACCATGTTCGACACAAAATCGAACCAAATCTATTTTATTTTTTAATCCTAATCGTTCGGTTAGTCGTGTGATATAAGTATCGATGGTACGCGTGCTGAGGTTAATTCGATCTCCAATTTCTTTGTTGCTAAAACCTTCATAACAAAGTTTTATAATTTGAATTTCCGTAACAGTTAGTTCTTGTTCAATTTCAGCTTCTTGACGATTCATATAATTCTGAACTGTTTCTGATTGTCCTGCCCATTCTTTCTTATATTCATTGTAATCAGAATTGTCAGAAAGTACACAATTGCTCAAAATATCTTTGATAATGATACTATTTTTTTGACAATAAAATGTGTTGGGAATTTCGTCTAGCGTTATAGAAATATCTTCTTGATAAGTGGAAGAATAGGTTAGTATTGGAGTTTTTTCGTCTGTTTTCCTTATTAATTTTATAGCTTCTAAGCCACTAATAATAGGCATAAAAAGATTGATTAAAAAAACATCTTCTTGTTTTTTATACAGCCTATTTATCAATTCGCTTCCATTGTTGCACTCGTTTACGATCTCGTAAAACGGATTTTCTTGGAGCATCTTGACTAAGAATTGCTTAAAATAATAATCATTTTCAGCAATAGAAAATCTGGTTATTGCAGAAGATTTGGTATTCATGTTTAGGTAGAGAATAAGTTTGGTACTAATATATAAAACTTATTTCAAAATGTAAATAATTGATTAATAATATTTTTTTTCTTTAAAAAAAATTATAGCTTTGGACTAACATTATAAAATATAGTTTTTCTTAAACAGATTTTGTAATACTTTCTACTAACCTAAATATACTATATGAGTGTTTTAATAAGTAATGATACTATTAAACAGATTTTTCATATTGCGCAATCTATCGCAAGAGAAAATTACAATTCTACCTATGGTGCATCGCATTTGCTAATGGCATTAATGCACAAGGATATAGGACTTCGTGAGTTTTTACAATCAATAGATAAAGATCCAAATTATATTTATGATTGGGCAGATGTTCGTGTGGAAGAATATCTAAAAACAGCACATTTACCAAGTGAAGCTCTTCCAGATGATCAAATTGATCAAATTCTTGAAGAAGCAGATGAGATTCGTGTAAAACTAGGTTTAGACGAAATATCTCCTATTTGTTTATTAGCGAGTATTACAAAAGCAAATGTAGCTTACACAACACAAGAGCTGAAATCTTTACCACTTCGCGAACATGAAATAATCAACCTTTTCAGAAATGATGATGGTAAAGTAATTTCTGTAGAAGAACAACTTTTAGGAAATCCTACTAAAAATAATTCAAGTTTTCCTTCAATTAATAGCTATTGTATTGATAAAACGCAAGAAGCGAAAGATGGTAAATTAGATAATATTGTTGGGCGTGATAAAGAGTTAAGAAATTTAGTCGAGATTCTTTGTCGTCGTACAAAACCTAATGTTATTATAGTTGGAGAACCAGGTGTAGGAAAAACAGCTTTGATAGAAGGTTTCGCGAACGAAATTAATAATGCTAATGTACCAGAAATGTTGCAAGAAGCAACATTATTAGAATTAGATACAGGTTCTTTACTTGCAGGAACAACATATAAAGGAGAAATAGAAGACCGATTGAAAAAGGTAATCAATGAATGTAAACAAATGAATAAAGCTATTTTATTTATTGATGAGATTCATTCACTTCTTGATCCTAAAGGAACTGCTGGTAATGTTGCAAATCTGTTAAAACCAGAATTAGCACGTGGAGAAATTACTGTAATTGGCGCAACAACACAAGAAGAATACCGCAAAATTATCGAGCCAGAACGAGCTTTTGATCGTCGTTTTGAGGTTTTAGTTGTTGAAGAACCGGACGATGCAACTTGTGTCAAAATGATTGAAGTTGTTTTAGATGGTTATACAAAACATCATAATATTGAAGTTGAGAAAACTGCTTTACCAGAGTGTATTCGTTTAGCAAAACGTTATGCGAAAGGTAAAAAGTTACCAGATTCAGCTATCGATTTATTGGATAGAACAATGGCTTCTATCAAAATGTTAGATGAATTATCTGAAAAAGAATTAGCAGATTGGAAGTCAAATTATGAAACCTTAAAAGAAGATTTATCAAATGATGAATTTAAGGTGGATGAATTAATTTGGCAATATAATTTATTGAAGAATAAATTAAGTCCAATTTTATGGGGGTCACTCGTAGAACAACATGTTTTGGATGATAAAATGAGCATCGAAGAAGTCGAAAAAATTATTGATTCTACTTTTGATGAACTTATAAAACATGTTGCTGTAAAAAGAGAAAAAGTTGGTAAAATGGAAATGGCAGCTGTAATGGCAGCTAAAACTAACATTCCTATTGGTAAAATTCAATCGCAAGAGAAAGAAAAATTACTAAATATGGAAGAATTACTAACGAATCGTGTGGTTGGGCAAGATCATGCTTTAAAAATTCTTTCAGATGCAATTATCGAAAACCGAAGTGGTTTAAACAAACCAGGACAACCAATTGGTTCATTCTTTTTATTAGGTCCAACAGGAACAGGAAAAACAGAATTGGCTAAATCTATTGCAGAATTGTTATTTAATGACGAAAAAGCAATGATTCGTTTTGATATGTCAGAGTTTAAAGAAGAACATTCGGCAGCATTATTATATGGAGCACCTCCGGGATATGTTGGTTATGAAGAAGGAGGGATGCTGGTGAACAAGATTCGTCAACAGCCTTATTCGGTTGTGTTATTTGATGAGATTGAAAAAGCACATACTTCTGTTTTTGATGTTTTCTTACAAATTATGGACGAAGGTAAAGTGCATGATAAATTAGGAAAAGAAGGGGATTTTAGTAATTCATTGATTCTTTTTACTTCTAATATTGGAAGTGAAGAAATCGTGAAATATTTCGAAAGAAAAGAAATTCCAGCTTCTTCTAATTTGATGAAAATTATGACTGATTCAGGGCGTTTTAGACCAGAATTCTTGGCTCGTATTACAGAAATTATTCCATTCGCTCCGATTAATGAAGAAATGGCGGAGAAAATATTTTCTATTCAATTAAAATCATTAATCAATTCTTTAACTCGAATGAATATTGGTTTAGAAATTTCGAAAGAAGCCATCAAACATCTTGCTACAACAGGTTTTAGTAGTAAATACGGTGCTCGACAAATATCTGGGGTTATTAGAACGCAAATTGCGCGACCAATTTCTAAAATGATCGTTCGTGAAGAAGTAAAAGCTGGTCAAACGATTCAGATTGATATTAATAAAAAAACACAAGAGCTTAAATGGAAGACAATCGAGTCTAAGAAATAATACAAACTCTCTACCAACCATGATAAAATACGCCATAATATTAGCATTTTTTAGCATACCATGTTCACTTTCTGCACAAACTTTAGGTGCAACAGATACGTCTGAGAAAAGTGTTAATCGCTATAAAAGTGTGATACAAAACAATAAAGATATTGTTGACTTTATAGAGTATTCTCTTGTAGAAAGAGGACTTCCTCGTCATCTAAAGAATTTAGCATTTATCGAATCTAGCTTTGATTCAGGAACAGTTTCTTCCGCAGGAGCTTCTGGGATTTGGCAATTTATGACTGCTCATGCAAGCGAATACGGATTAACAGAACGCGATAGAAATGATATTTATAAAAGTACAAAAGCTGCAATGAGCTCGTTAAAGAATTTGTACAATAAATACGGAAATTGGGTGACGGTTGTTGCTGCTTACAATTGTGGAGAAGGTAATATTCAGAAAGCAATGGATAGAGCAGGTTCTAAACGATACACAGATTTTTATCAATATTTACCAGCAGAAACAATCAATCATGTTCAGAAGTATTTGAATGCAAGTTATGCAAGCGGACATTTGGATGATGTTTTGAATGATTATAATGGTTTAAAAGCAAATACGCCTGAAGTTGTTTATCAAAAATTTGTTCCAAAAGAAATTGATACGAGTATTTCGACAACCCAAATCAATTCTGCTTATAATCTTGATGTGATTGCGAAATTCTTAAAAATAAAGCCGAATGATTTATTAATTTGGAATAAAAATTTAAACAAAGAATTAAGTGATACAGGCGAAGGAATTTTATCATTACCGAATGAATTAATGACCATTTTTTCGTTAAATCAAGATGAAATTTTAAGTCAATCGTTAAAAGTCATGAACTAATTTTTGTCGAATCAAAAAAATATATTAATTTAAGAGAATCAATCTATTACCTAAATGGAAAACTCTAACTACAAACTACCTTTTAGACCATTGAACCTGATGGCAAGCAACGGACAAGTGGAAACTTGTGACGTTTTCGAAAGCATTGCGCAAAATATCATGCTGCTTATAAAGACTAAAAAAGGTGAAAATAGATACGATGAAGAGTACGGAAATGACGTTTGGGATGTAGAATTCGATAACGGAATAAGTACAACGATTTGGGAAACTATTTTTATAAAAAGTTTGATAAGGCAAATTAATGATTATGAGCCGAGGCTACAAAATCCGAAAGTACAAGCTCATATTACTTATGTAGAACATAGTTACGAAACCAAAGGTTATACAGAAGTAAAGAAAAAAGTTAAAATTGGAATTAACTCCAGGTTAGAATCCACAGGCGAAAATTTCAATTTTACAACAGAACTTTATTTGAGTCCAATGTCTATTGATTAACAGAATAAATAATGAACCTAAACCAACAAATATATTCTAAAGAATCAATAAAAGCGAGGATGTTGCAAAATGCAACAAAACTATGGGGTGTAAAAAATATACAAGCTTTAGACCCTTTGGTTAAACTTTTAATTGATGCTTTTAGTACAGAAGTTTTCAAAGCGAATAACGAAATACAAAATGTTAATGGACGTATTTTAGAGAAATTGGCGCGTCTATTAACGCCAACAAAATATACGCATCCAAATCCTGCACATGCGATCGCTTTTTGTATTGCTGAGGAAGATAAAGAATTGTTATTAGAACATTCGGAGTTTTTTTTCAAAAAACATCTTAATTCTTTCCGTAAAGTTCAATCCGATCAACAAATCGAAATTCCATTTACACCAATTGATAATGTAGAAATTATCAATGCACAAACGGTTTTGATGGTTGCTGGAAACACAGTTTATGAGATTGATGAGCAATTGAATAAATTACCAGTTAGTAGAATTTCGAATTCAATAGAGAATTATAGAAAAATCAAAATAGGATTAGACTTTTCTAATTTTTCATCTGAAATTTTTCCAGAAAGTCTCAATTTTTATTGCTCAAATCCAACTTTCGAACATATAGATTTTGTGTATCGCTTGTTGCCGCATATTAAAATTACGTGTAACGAAAATGAACTAAATATTACTTCAGGAAAAAATTATCCTAAAATTGAAGAAATTCAAGGATATGAAGGATTGTTTCGAGATCAATCAATCTTATTCAAATTGAAGGAAGATATTAAAAATATTTATTCAGATAAATTTATTGAAGTTGATGGATTTAATCCTAAAGTTGCTGACAACTTTTCGAATTGGCCAGAAGAATTATATGATCAAATTCAATTAATTCAACAGTATAAGGATAGAAATTTAGTTTGGTTGACGGTAGAATTTCCGCCACAATATGATCAAGATATTTTAGAGAATTTTTCATTTGTTTTGAATGCATTTCCAATTTATAATCGAGGATGGAAAAAGACAGAATATAATTTGGACATAATGGGAAACAATATTCCTTTAGAAACAGCTGATAACGAATATTTTCTTTATGTAGATGAGGTAATAGATGAATTAGGGAAAAAATATACAGAAATTCCTTTTATGCCTACAAACGATTTGGAACGTGGTTTATATACAGTTCGTAGAGGAGGAATGGAGCGTTTTAACGCACGAAATGCAGTTGATTTATTATCAAATGTAATGGAATTATTGCGTGATGAAGTTGCTGCTTTTTCGGTTTACAATCGTGATAATGTAAAAGATGTTTTAGGCGAAATATCTATAAAAGTGAAAGGTTTGATGATAAAAACCGATCAAGTAAATAGACAGCTAAAAGACGATGTGAATTATGTGATTATAGAACCTGTAGAAAATTCGGGGCATACATATGCTACTTTTTGGATGACAAATTGTTCTATGGCGAATAGTTTGCGTCCTGGAACTGAATTAAGTTCACAAAAAAATCAACAGAAAATCTATTTATTAACCGAAACAATAGGAGGTTTAGAGGAACAAAAACGTTCGGATACAATTTTGGCTTATAAATATGCTTTGACAACTCGCGATAAAATTATATCGAAAGAAGATGTTAAGAATTATTGTAAAATGGAGTTGCGCGATGAAGTTAAAAAGATTAGCGTAAAACGTGGAACAATGATTAGTGATCGACCAAAAGAAGGCTTTATTAGAACAGTAGATGTTGAAATTATTCCAATTAATTATGCGTTTTATGGACAAAAATATTGGGACAATGTCGCAGATGTTTTGAAGAATAATATTAAGCTAAAAGCAATTGATGGAGTTGAATATCGTGTTAATATTAATGAAAATTAAGATGATATGATGGAAGTTGAAGAGCAGATATTATACAACATATCGGATAAAAATTACAACAAATTACAAACTGATTTTAAAGCAGAAGCTGTTGCGGTAAATCTTTTGAGGTATTACAAATCTAATGCTTCAGTATTTTTGAAACGAGTCGGAATTAATGAGCGTCCTTACCTTAAAGATATCAAAAGCATTACGTCTTCTTATTATGGATTTGATGAGGAAAGTATTTTAATTGAATCGTATCGCGAAAGTATATACGATTATTTGCCAGAAGGGCTTTTTCATCCGGCATCTTTAGGAATTAGTAATCGAAATATTGAAAAAGTTGTTCTTGAGATTAAAAAACAGAAAGAAGTAGAAGAAAATGCACGTAAGTTTTTTCAACCCTTCGAATTAGAATTTTTTAACACAGAAGTTCTTTCTTTAATAAAAGAAACTGAGTTTGATATTGCTGATAAATCTGGAGAAATTGTAAAAATTGTTTCGGAGTTGTGGCCTTTATTAAAACAGGTTGATAGTGAAACAGCAAAGATTTTTTATTATATCCTTCCATTTTTACATGAGGTGAGAGGAAATACAAAATGGATTAGTCATTTTTTGAGCGCATTTAATAATGTTCCTGTTTCAATTAGTTTTCAGCCAAATCAAATCGATGAACAAGACGACGAAGAAAAAAGTACTGTTTTAGGTACCGCAAAATTAGGAATAACATTAATTCCGAACGGAAAACATATGGATGGAGAACGAAACTGGGTAGTAAACATTGGTCCAGTTCCGTACAATAAAATCTATCGTTATGTTTCAGGACATCCTTTTCGTGAATTATTAGAATCTATTTATGATTATTTGATGCCTGTAACCGTTAAGATTTTTGAAAATTTTATTACAGAAAATAACGAGAACTCCTTCGTTTTAGGGGGAAATAAAAATACAAGCCGATTAGGCTATTCAACATTTATATAAAAAAGTGATGTTTATTTTTTTAACAACAACTAATATAGAAATGGAACCAGCTTCTATGAAAACAATTTTTTTTAGGTACTTATTAATGCCATTGATCGTTGCGATTTTGGTTTTTATAATGGGACTTATTAGAAAAGCAAAACCTGCAATCCAAATAAAACATATTATTGTATATGTCTTATTAAGTGGATTATGTTTGGCTTTGCCAGGTTTTTTTGGTTTTTCCGGAAATCTATTCAATCCATTTTGGTACTTAATTTCTCAAATAGTTTACTTGGGATTAGGAATTATTCATGTTAATCTTTTGCACAAATATTTTCGAAAACATATCGATAAAGTTTGGATGAGTATCCTTTTTGAAAGTGTAATGACTTTAACGTGTATTGCATTTGGAGGTTATCTTTTTACAATGATTTTTAAATACATGGGAGATGGATTAGGTAATCCGTATATGGCAGCGACAAGTATATTTACGTTTGTTTTTCCTTTAGCGTTTTACTATTGTTATATTCAATTTATCAGTATTCCTTTTGATATTTATAAAACATGGAGATATGATCCAGATCAAAAACCTTTCAATTTTGATGGAGTAGATTTCGATCGATTGATGGTGTTAAATGTAGAGTTAGGAAAAAATATTGATGATAGTAAAAGATTTTTGATAAAAGCAAAAACTCTTCCTACGGAAATCACTTTTGGAGATTGGTTTTTTAGAGTAGTGGATGATTATAATTTCAAAAATCCAAATACGATTATTGAATTAATAGATCAAAATAAAGAATCTTATTATTGGATATTTTATGTAAAGAAATCATTCTTTAGCAAGCGAAGATATGTTGATTTTGAGCGAGATATTACAACAAACAGAATTACAGAAAACGAAACAATTATTTGTAAACGTGTAATTCGTCATCAAGAAGAAGGAGTTAAAAAACTTAATAATACAAACCTATGATACAGACAATAAAACATTATCCTGTCAATTGGGTAGATGGAATGAAGATTTCTCAACAGCATTTGATTGATCAAGAGAATTTTGTGATTGATAGTCTTAGAGATTCTAATTCGATATTAATCAATAATTTTAATTATGGTTTATTACCAATTTCTGATCAACATGCAGATAAATCTGTTTATGAAATCTTGAATACCGCTACCAACGATGCGCAGTTAATTATAAAACGTTGTTCGGCAGTAACCAAAGCTGGTTATCGAATAGAATTGGTGGATTATAACGTCAACATCCGATCGTTAACGAAAAAAACAGATGGAGTAGAACAGGAAGAGCAAGATGGAGATTATTACATTATTGCATCTGTCAATCTGTTTGAGAAAATACCTTTTGGTGACATTGATCCAGAGGAAATTCCGCCAAGACATCCTCATACTTTGCCAAAATATAAGATAGAATTGGTAAATACAACTATTCTTAATAGTAGTTATTCTGGTGGAGATTATTTGGTTTTAGGAAAAGTAATGATTAAATCAAATATTGCACAAATTGATTCACATTTTATTCCGCCTTGTGTGTCTGTTCAAAGTCATCCAAAATTGGTTGAGCATTATAATTCGTTTGTAATCTCGTTGAGTAATATTCGTCAATTTGCTTTCCGAATTATTCAAAAATCGGCACATAAAAATCAAAATACGGCTTTAGCACAAAATGTAAAAACACTTTGTCAAACTGTAATTAGTACAATTGGTGAAAATTATTTCGAATTTAAGAATATTGTGATGAATCAACCACCAATATTTATGATGAATATTTTTTCAAAATTCGCGCTTCATTTATACAATAATACGCAAATGATGATTCCTGCTGAGTTAGAAGAAATGTTAAATTATAGTTTGGAATGGAGTGAAGTTGCTCCGCATACAATTCTGAATAATTTGACAACAGTTGCTGAAATTAATTATGATCATCATAATTCTGGTGAAGCTTTCATGCAAATCAATCATATGCTAAGAAGTTTGGAAATTGTTTTCGGGAAGTTGAGCGAATTAGATTATATCGGACAACGCAAAGAAAGTATCATTGTAAATGAACAAGAAGTAAAATCGAACATCGATCCTAAAAAAGGATGGAGTGTAATTGATTAAATAAAATCATCATTATGATTCGTAAAATATTTGATTTAAAACAAATCGTTAAAAATTTTATCGATCATTCTATTTTTAAGAAAAATACAGAAAATAAACATAAACAAAACATTAACTTAAAATCAAACACTATGGCAGTATATAATTATGGAGTTGGAGGTAACGAAGTAAAAGTAGATGCTAACGAAGCTATCCAAAATATACAAGAAAACAGAACTTTACTTGTAAGTCAATTAACATCAGACGAACCATTTGTACCAGAAGTAGTAAAAGGTTTAAAAACGATTGAAGATGTATTTCGTCATTTCGAGCCTTCTGTGTCTGTACAACATCAAACAGAAGATGGAACAATTATCGATGAAGAATTTAGATTTCAGAATTTAGGAGATTTTACACCTAAAACATTAACCCAAAAATCTGATTATTTAAAACAATTAAGTATCGAACAAGAGCAATACAATAAGATTTTGAGACAGTTGAAAAACAATAAAATCTTGAAAACTATTGTTGAAAATGAGCAAACGAAAGAAGCTTTAATTGATGTCTTAAAAGAAATTGCTCAAGAATTAGAGAAGAAATAATTTTCTATTAAAATTTTACTATCATGGAAAACAAACCACAACCAATACAAGGACAACAGCAAGAACAAAGTCAAGAACAGCAATTTGCTCAGAAGAAAGGAAATGCGCTTGATGTTTTAAATAAAGTAGGAGGATTTAATTTTGTAGAAACTGTCGTTGACGGAGTTGCAAATATGAATCCGACAAGAAAAGCGCGTAAAGAGATTTTCTTAAATGATCAAAATAAAGAAGAAGAGCGTAAAGATTTATTGAAAAAAATTAATCTTTGGGTTGAATTATTAGAAGATAATAAATCAATCGATCAAATGGCAGATTCTTCTAAAAATAAAGCACTATCAGCAGAAAACAATCTAAAATCAAACTTAAAAAATACATTAGATACTGTTCGCGATTTAGAAACTTCTTACCGTACAATAGCTCAGTTTTATAAAAATACAGAGTTAGATAAAGTTAATAATGTGAGTGTTGTAAATGCAAGTTTAGAGCAATTGCAAGATTTGGATAATCCCTTATTTATTGATGCAATTTCGGAAGAATTTAAACAAAATTATGATCGTTTAGATTTACGCGATAATTACTCAATTTTAGCTTTACCAGGTTATCTAGGATCGAATAAAGTTGTAGAAAAATGGGCAAAAGTTTGTAACGAAAACAAAGTAATGTTGGTTACTGATTTTGCGAATTTAGATAAACCAGATGATGTAGTTGATTTATTTGATTCTGCAAATTTAACAGGAGGAGAGTTGCACAGAAGTAATGTAATTATGACGTGTAATTGGCTTGTAGGACGCGGTAGAGCAGAGGAAGTAGGTGAAGAAGAAAATGTAGATTTGCCACCTTCAACGTCTTTGGTAGGTAAAATTTATAAAACATTGATGTCTCAAGTTGCAGCAGGAAAAAAACATGGAAATATCAACGAAGTTGATGCCGTTAAATTCGATTTGAAGAAAAGTGAAATTTCTCAATTAGAAAAAATGGGATTGGTTCCGATGGTAAACGAATATGGGAAAATCATGGCTTTTTCTGCAAAAACGTTGTTCAACGGAGACAATATTGGTTTACAAACTTATTCTGTCGTTCGTGTTTTTGATTATGTGACGAAAGTATTGTTAGATTTCTTAAATCGACGTGCTTTTGAAAACTGGAATCCTCGTAATGAAGATGATTTGAGAAGACAAATCGTACAGTTCTTAGATGAAATTAAAGGACCAGATAAATTAATCGAAAAGTTCAAAATTGTACGTTTTGAGCAAGATAAAGTAAATAAAGATCGTGTTTGGTTAGATATTCGTATGACACCATATTTTCCAACAAAAAGTTTTGTGATCAAATTAGATGGTCACAAAGGTGATGATGGAAATGAGTGGGAAGCAGAATATCAACAAGAATAATTTTTTACAAGGATTTTTTATAAGGAATTTGCTTTCGAGTAAGTTCCTTTTTTTAACTTAATCAGAATGAAAAATATCAATTATACTATTATTCTTACAATTTTAATTATTCCGATTTTCTTCTATAGCTGTAAAAAAAGTTATGAAAGACCAGACGAATATGAAGTTGATTTATTTAAGAATGAACGAGTATCGAATGATACTGTTCAGATGTTAACGAAAGAAAAATCTTTTGAGCAAGCTGAAATAGTTATTTTTACAAATGAGATTAAACTTTTGGATAGTATGGTAAAACAAGGAAAAACACCTATTTATGTTTATCAACTTACAAACGGAAAAATTGAAAAAGGAATAAAAGATAGTGTGAATTTCCCAATGAATATTCTTTCTACAAGAGCAATTAATAAATCGGAGAAATCAACTAAAATTTATTTAGAGGATTTAAAATCATTCAAATTATTAGTCTCTGATTTTGATATTAAGTATCAAATAATTTTTCGTTCTCCACTTTCAGAGGATTGAGAAATAAATTCTTTTATAAAAAAAACACTAACTTTAGATATTGTCAATTTCTACTATTTATTAGTATTTAATTCAAAAAAAAGAATCATATGGATACATCAAAATTATTTGATTTAACAGGAAAAACTGCTATTGTAACAGGAGGTGGTAATGGTATAGGAAAAGCTTGTTGTGAAATGCTTGCCGCATATGGAGCTAATGTAGTGGTGTCGGATTATAAGATAGAACCTGCAAATAAAGTTGTGGAAGAAATTACATCAAAAGGAGGAAAGGCAATTGCACTGGATTGTGATGTGACAAAAGATGAGGCATTAGTAAATTTGGTTGAAAAGACGCTAGAAGCTTATGGACAAATTAATATTTTAGTAAATAATGTAGGTGGCGGTGGAGCTGGAAGAGAAAGTCCATATGAAATTTCTGTTAATGAGTTTGAACGAGTTTTTCAGATGAATGTTTTTAGTATGTGGCGTTTATGTCAGTTAGTTTCTCCGCATATGAAATCTTCTGGCTACGGAAGTATTATCAATATGTCGTCTATGGCATCTATTAATAAAAGTCCTGCTATTAGTGCTTATGCTTCATCTAAAGCGGCTATTAATCATATGACACGTAATTTGGCTTTTGATTTTGGACCAGAAATTAGAATCAATGCTGTTGGACCAGGTGCTATTCGTACACAGGCTTTACAAACTGTTTTGACTCCTGAAATAGAGAAAACCATGTTAAAACATACACCTTTAGAACGCCTTGGAGAACCAGAAGATATTGCAGGTGCTGTATTGTATTTTGCGGCTCCAGTTTCGGTTTGGGTTAGCGGACAAGTACTGTTTGTAAATGGTGGGGGAGTACAAACATTAGATTAATTTATATTTGTGATGTAATGAAAAAGGAAACATTTTGTACAGAGTTTAAAATGTTTCCTTTTTTAATTATTTAAATACTGGAAGACCATTTAGAACCGAACGTAACGTTTCCTTCCTGAAGCACAATATCTGAATGTAGAAATTTGGCTGCATCTGCTGATTTTTTTACTTTAACGCTACTTCGTTCCATCATTTCTTTTTCGTATTGTTGTAAAACTTCTTCACGCAAATTAATCTGTTTATTTTGAATATTGTTATAAGCTGAAGTAATTTTTTGCGCCAATAACAAAGCATCTAACAAAGCTTGATTTGCACCTTGCCCTTTAAAAGGACTCATAGGATGAGCCGCATCGCCTATTAAAGTAACTGGACCAGCATTTTCTAATAAGTTTGACATTAATAAATCTCGATCATAAACTGGGTATCCAGTGATTTGTTGGGATTCTGTAGCTGTAATAATTTCAGGAATAGGAGAGTGCCAATGCGTTCTTTTAGCGACTTCTATCTTTAACGCCTCTGAACCTTTTTTACTCAAAGCTATCGCTTCATTTTCTAACATTGGAAAACTAAATTGCCACATAACCGAATTTTTGTCATAAGGCATCATATACATCCGTTCTGTTCCATTTGCTGTTTGAAATACCGTTGCACCATCCAACAAATGATTTTCTAAATTTGCTAAAGCATCCAGTTTACAAATGCCTAAAATAACAATACAACCCAAATAACGTAATGGACTATTTTCCTCATTTATAACCAATCGACGAACTGTACTTCGTATGCCATCTGCACCAATAAGTAAATCAGCTTTAAAGTTTTTTTGAATTCCATCAACATCAAACGTTAATTCTATTTTATCATTAACTTTAAAATCGATTAATTGATGATTCCATAAGACTTGATTATCACCACCTAATTGATTCAAAAAAGCTAAGCGTAAAGATTGCCTCGCAATATGAATATTGGTATGTTTATTCTTGTTTTTAGCTTCAATTGCTTCTTTATCTTGCAATTTTCTTATTCCCCATTCGCCAATCACATTTCCTTCTATAGTATGTGCTAAATGCAATGTAGAAACTATTCCTTCCTCTAAAGTTTGGATTCCAAATTTTTTTAATTCTTTACTTGCTTGTTGTAACGTTAGCCCATAACCTTGCGAACGATCGTTGAAAGCTCGATCACGTTCAAAAAGTGTAAAAGGAATTTGACGATGTAAACACGCTAATGCCAATGCAATTCCACCAATTCCAGCTCCGACAATTGCGACATGAGGATATTTTTTTTCGTTAAATGAAGGGCGTTCATTTGTAGTGATCAAACCAGTTCCTGAGCAAATAGTACAGATCTGCATCGAACTTTTTGGTTTATTCGGAGTAATAAAATTTTCATTCTTTTTAGATTGAGCAACAGCTGATTCATAACGCGATAGTTTCCTTTTCGAAACTCCTTGACTTTTTTTTCCAAGTCCATTACAATTCTTGCAGCTTATCCAATTTTCTCGAGTACTCAATTTAAAAGTTTTTGCAAAAATAAGATTTAAGTAGCTATTTAGAAAAATCTAATCGTAAAAGATAGAATTAATAGATGAATAATGAATTTTTCTGTAATAATAGTTTTCATTATTCAACTTTTTTATAGTGATGATTCTAAACTTTTTCAGAGATTCTAAAATGGGTTTAATACGTCCGGACTATCATATATTACAAAAGTGGAGTGTATGTATGATCCGTTTGACTTATAATTTTGGCCAAAAATAAAATCAATTGAAAAATATATTAAATCATATTGTTTTAGAACCAAAATTACATGTAAAGTGGCTTAATACACTTTCGTTTATGGAAAATGCAGGAGCACGAAAAATTTCGGCATGTGAACACAAAACTTTTGTGAATCTTATTCAATTGAAACATGCAGCAGAGGAACATCGTCATGCTTATTATTTGAAAAAGCAAATTATAAAATTGATTCCGGATGCTTGTGTCAATTATGAGCCTATTTATCTTTTAGTACCAAAAGCAACAATGTATTATTTACATCAATTAGATATTCAGGTTTGTCGTTTGTTGAAGAAAGAATTTAATCTTGATGGAGAAGACTTAAAATACGCAGCCTATTTGTTTGTGACTTACGCTATTGAAGTTAGGGCAGATGAATTGTATCCAATATATCAAGATGTTTTGACAGCACATCAACAAAAAGTGATGGTGAAATCAATTATTGTCGAAGAAGAAGGTCATCTTGAAGAAATGATTTCACAATTAAAAGAATTTCATAATGAATGGGAAATTTATGCAAATCAAGTGATACAACTAGAAGAAACGTTGTTTGCACATTGGATTTCTGCAATTGAAAATGAACTGAATAATGTCGAAATTTTTTAATTTATTGCGACTATCTCTATTTGAAAGAGAACAAAAAGGAATTAAAAGAACATTAAAAGTTCGCTCTTCTGGAATTGATTTTTATAGTAATGATTATTTAGGATTAGCTAAAAATGAAATTTTACATCAGCAAATTTTAAATGAGTTTATAGCACAACCAACCTTACTTTATGGTTCTACTGGAGCACGTTTGATTAGTGGGAATTCCGATTATTTAAGTGAAACGGAAGAGCTGATTGCGAAAGAACATAAAGTAGAAGCTGCAATACTTTTTTCATCTGGATATAATGCTAATTTAGCACTCTTTTCCGCACTTTTAACTCGACATGATACTGTTATAGTTGATGAAAATATACATCGTTCAGTGCATGATGGGATTAAATTATCCAACGCAAAAAAATTAAAATTTAAACATAACGATTTAGATCATTTAGAGAAATTATTACAAAGAGTAAAAGAGCGTTGTTTTATCGCGGTAGAAAGTTTGTATTCGATGGATGGTGATTGTGCTCCATTAATTGAACTGGTTGAATTAGCCCATAAATACAATGCTGCATTAGTGGTAGATGAAGCTCATGCTTTTGGTGTTTTTGATTACGGATTGGTTCATCAATTGGGATTACAACACAAAGTATTTGTAACGGTTGTAACCTATGGAAAAGCAATGGGAATGAGCGGTGCTTCTATTTTAGCTAATCAGTTAGTGATTGATTATCTCATTAATTATGCTTCACCTTTTATTTACACCACAGCTATTACTGATTTTCATGTGACAGGTTTACGAAAAGGTTATCAGTTTATCAAAGAAAATAAATCGCTTCAAGAAAGTTTACAACATAATATATCACATTTTAGAAATAGTAATTTAACTAGTTCTTCGAATAAAAATAGTCCAATTCAAATTCTAAAGTTTGAGTCTACAAACCAATTGACCAAAATCAAAAATCAATTAGAAGAGGTTGAAATAAACACTTTTGCGGTATTTCCACCTACAGTAGCAGAAGAGCGCTTACGAATCTGTTTGCATGCTTTTAATACACAAGAAGAAATTAATCAATTAATAGAAAAGATAAAGGAAAATGTCTAAACAATTATTTGTTACAGGAATAGGGACAGGAGTTGGAAAAACAATTGTTTCAGCAATATTAACTGAAGCTTTACAAGCTGATTATTGGAAACCAATACAATCAGGAGATTTAGATTCATCAGATAGTTTGTTGGTTGAATCGTTAACTTCTCCAAAACTGAAGATTCATCAAGAACGTTATGCTTTACAAAAAGCCGCTTCACCACATCAATCTGCAAAAGAAGAAGCAATTGATATCAATTTAAATGATTTTGAAATTCCCAAAACAACCAATTCTCTTATTATTGAAGGAGCGGGCGGATTATTTGTTCCTATTAATGAAGAAGATTTTATGATTGATCTTGTTCAGCAATTTAATCTTCCAACAGTTGTGGTTGCAACGAATTATTTGGGTTGTATTAATCATACATTATTAACGATTGAAATACTGAAATTAAGAAATATCACTATCGAATATTTTGTGTTTAATGGTGAATTTGATGAAGACACTTCTCGTGTTATAAAAAATCATTTGCCTTCGGATATTTCTATCATCATTACACCAAAACTCAATTCAATAAACTCAAGCGAAGTGAGAAATATTGCAGAAACAATTAAGCATCAATTTAATATTTAAAATACAATGAAAATATCAAACAAAACACGTCATGATTGGACGAAAGAAGAAATCGAAAAAATTTATCATCAACCTTTATTGGATTTAGTATATCATGCATCCAAAACACATCGAGAATGGCACAATGCAAGAGAAGTACAAGTATGTACCTTGTTATCTGTAAAAACAGGTGGTTGTCCCGAAGATTGTTCATATTGCGGACAAGCAGCACGCTACCATACCGATATTAAAGTAGAAGCATTGTTACCAACAGCAACGGTATTAGCACATGCAAAGAAAGCAAAAGAAGCGGGCTCATCACGTTTTTGTATGGCAGCTGCTTGGCGAGAAGTACGAAATAATCGAGACTTTGATCGAATAATCGAAATGGTGAAAGGTGTAAATGAGTTGGGATTAGAAGTGTGTTGTACATTAGGAATGTTGACAGAAGAGCAAGCGATTCGTTTACAAGAAGCAGGTTTACACGCATATAATCATAATTTAGATACTTCCGAAGCTTATTACGATGAGATTATTTCTACACGTAAATTTGATAATCGAATCAATACGATACAAAATGTACGAAAAGCTGGGATTACAGTTTGTTCGGGCGGAATTATTGGTTTAGGAGAAACACATCAAGATCGAATTTCTATGCTATTAACTTTGTCAACAATGCCAAAACACCCAGAATCTGTACCTGTAAATGCTTTAGCAAGAGTAAAAGGAACGCCTTTAGAAAATAATCCGAAAGTAGATATTTGGGATATGGTTCGTATGATTGCAACAGCTCGTATTGTGATGCCTTCTTCGGTTGTTCGTTTAAGTGCTGGTCGAATAGAAATGACAGAAGTTGAACAAGCTTGGTGTTTTATGGCTGGTGCGAATTCTATTTTTACAGGAGAACGTGAAACCTTACTGGTAACACCTAATCCTGGGGTATCAGAGGATATGCAAATGTTTGAAAATTTAGGTTTACTACCAATGGTTAAACAAGAAACAAATCAGACATGTACACATTAAAAGAGCGCGATCAGTTGGTGAATTGGCATCCTTATACGCAGATGAAAAAAGCCAATAATATTATTCCAATTGTAAGAGGAGAAGGAAGTTATATTTACGATGAAAATAACAAGCAATATATTGATGCGGTTTCATCGTGGTGGGTATCGTTGCATGGGCATGCGCATCCGTATATCGCACAGAAAATGCACGAACAGCTAACAACTTTGGAACATGTTATTTTTGCAGGATTTACGCATCGACCTGCAATTGAATTGTCTGAACGTTTATTGGCTCTTTTACCAACCAACCAAAAAAAAGCATTTTACAGTGATAATGGATCAACAGCGATTGAGGTTGCATTAAAAATGTGTTTACAATATCATTTCAATAAAAAAGAAGATAGACCTGTGATTTTAGCGTTCAAAAATGCCTATCATGGCGATACTTTTGGCGCGATGTCGGTAAGTGGAAGAGGAATTTGGACAGAACCTTTTAACGAAAAGCTTTTTGATGTCATTTTTATTGATACACCGAATGCAGAAAATATAGAAGCTATTAAATCGCAAATAAAAGAAGTTGCAACTAAAGTAGCGTGTTTTATTTACGAACCTTTGATACAAGGAGCTTCGGGGATGTTGATGCATCAGGCTGAATATTTAGATCAATTGATGAGTTATTGTAGAGCACATAATATTTTAATGATTCAAGACGAGATTTTTGTTGGATTTGGTCGTACAGGTAAATTATTTGCAGCAAATCATTTGACAGAAGTTCCAGATATTATGTGTTTTTCGAAAGGCTTAACAGGTGGTACTTTACCTTTGGGCGTTACAACTTGTACAGACGAAATTTACCAAGCCTTTTATGCAGATGATTTGAATAAAACATTATTCCACGGACATTCTTTTACGGCAAGTCCATTGGCATGTACTGCTGCGTTAGCAAGTCTTGATTTGTTGTTACAAACCTCTACACAACAGCAAATTGAAAATATAGTGCATCAACATCAATTTTTTGTTGCATCTATTCAAAATCATCCTAAAGTAAAAGCGATAAGACAATGCGGAACTATTTTGGCGTTGGAATGGAATACAGACGAAGAAACGTCTTATTTTAGTGATATACACGAAAAGCTGTATCCTTACTTTTTAGAGAAAGGTATATTGTTGCGTCCATTAGGAAATATAATTTATTTGGTTCCTCCTTATTGTATTTCGACTGATGATCTAAATTATATTTATGATACGATTCGTCAAGCTTTAATTGAGTTGGTTTAGAATTTTTATACAAAAAAGGTAATGTTTAAGTAAACAACTACTTGTACAAAAATTTTATCTTTAAAAACTTAAAGAAGTTTACTTTATTAAGCTGTCTTATGTAACCTCATTTTTACTGAGGTTACTTTATTATAATCAGAATCAAAAATTGTATTTTTTTTTTTAAAGAGATGATTATCTGAAATACTATGCTTTCCTAATAAAAAAACCAGCAAACTTGATGTCGCTGGTTAATTTTTTAATTTGATATGAATTTTAATTTAAAAAGTGAACTTATTTTTCAACTACAATTTTTCCATCTTTTATGACTGTTTTTACTTTTTGAAGATCTGCAATTTGTTTTAGCGGATTACCATCAACAAGAATAACATCTGCAATTTTACCTGGTTCCAGAGTTCCTAAATTTTTTGCTCCCAAAGCTTTTCCGCCTTCTTTTGTTGCAGATAAAAGAATTGTTTTATTGTCAATTCCTTGACCAGTCATTACTCCTGTAACCATAGGTACTACTTCTGTTGGAGGAATTCCTGGAACATCAGAAGTGAATAATGGAACTGCTCCTGCTTTCAACATTACTTGGACGTTATTTTGCATAATATCATAATCATTTCTGTCTTTTGGAGTTGCAAAACCAAGTTTCATATAACGTTGCATAAAGCCAAGTGTAATTGCAATTGGAATTTTCTTTTCTCCAATTACTTTCAAATATTTTCCATCAACATCTTTTGTTTTTGCTGGAGGATGAATAAATACATCTACGCCAGCAGCTACCATATTAGGAACATCTTTTGCATCAGCATTATGAACAAACACTTTTAAATTATTTTTGTGTGCTTCATCAACAATAGCAGTTAAGACTTCTTTGTTGAATTTGGTTTGATTTGTTACACCATCATAAACAACAACATCAGCTTTTTGTTTTACTAATTTTTGAACAGATTTACGTGCTTCTTCAGGATTTTCAATTGGTAATCTTACATGTTCGTTACACCATTTTAAATCTTCTCCTTCTAGTCCAGCACATGCGTAATAATCACCAGATTTAAGTAAAACAGGACCAGCAGCAAAAACACGAGGTCCGCTAATTTCTCCTTTTGCAACTTTTTCTCTAACATTATAAATATATGGTTCAAAATCTATTGGAGAAAGTATAGATGTTATTCCTTGTTCTAAATGACCTTTTAAACGTTTAGTTAATTCATTTTCAATAAATTTATTTGCTTGAGCATCATTTGTTGCAGGCATTTTTGGAGGCATGTCATACATATTCCAGAATAAATGTAAATGTGAATTAATAAGTCCAGGCATAACAAACTTACCTCCTGCATCAATAGTTTTTGTAGCTTTTACATCAGTTATTTCACCTTTTTGTACTGCTACTATTTTTCCACCTTTGATAGTTACGCTTGCATTAGAAATAGGATCAATTCCTGTTGCATCAAAAACAGTTGCGTTTTTAATTAATAAATCTACTTTTGTTTTTTCTTTTTTACAAGCAATTAAAAGGGCTGCTGCAATAGCAATTAAAAAGCATTGTTTAAATAGTCTAATCATAATTTTATTGTTTAAGTTGTTTTTAGTCGCATTGACCATCTATAGAACATGATTGCCCATTTTGTATATCTAAGTTTGTTTTAGTTTGATTTAATTTCCATTCTTCAAATGCCTTTTCAATAGTGTTTGAAAATACATCCGAGGGTTGTGCTCCGGAAATACCGTACTTCCTATCAAGTACAAAAAAAGGAACTCCTGTTACACCTAATTGAATTGCTTCGTTAATATCATTTTTTACTTGATATGCATATATATCATCAGTAAAAGCTGCCGAAATTTCGTTTTCCTCTAAGCCGATTTCTTTAGCCAATTGTATTAAAGTATCTGTATCTGATACATTTTTCCCTTCTGTAAAAAATGCTTTGAAAAGTCTTTCTTCCATTTGAGATCCTTTTGCTTTACTTTTAGCAAATTGTATAAGACGATGTGCTTTAAAGGAATTGGTCATGATTGTTTTATCAAAATGATAGTCTAGACCTATTTGCTTAGCAGTAGTAGATACAGAGGCTAACATTTGATTTCCTTGCTCTTCGCTGACATTACGTTTTTTAGATAAATATCCTGCGTATGTATCGTTAACAACTTCGGGAATACTAGCATCCAATTGATAACTTTTCCAAATAATTTCAATTTGGTCTTTATATTCTAAATTCTCTAAAGCTTTTTCTAAATTATGTTTTCCAATATAACAAAAAGGACACATTACATCGCTCCAAATTTCTATTTTCATATTTGATTAGTTTTTTGTTGAAACAGATCATTATCAGAAATCCTATCTTTTAAGTTGTCTTAATGAGTATGATGCTATTTAGCGAAATAACAGTTTTTCTCTTAAGCTGTCTTTTAATAACATAGGTAATCTATTTTGAAATGAGTTTTGTTAATACAGAATTTGTAAAAAAATATTCTATTACTTAATTTCTGTAATAAACTCTTCTTTAGGTTGACGAACTTTTTTTAATGGAAATAACCAATCCTCTTCTATTTGTCTTTTGCCTAGAGCTAAAAGAACAACTGATCTTAATCCTTTTTCCTTTAATTTCAAAAATTCATCTATTCCTTCTTTACTAAATCCTTCCATTGGCGTAGCATCTACTCCTAGTTCTGCTGCTGCGGCAATTGCCATTCCAAAAGATATATGTGCTTGTTTAGCAGTGTGATGGTACTGTTCTTCTTCAGAAAATGTACTGAATAACTGTTTTAGACCTTCTACTGTGTCTGCTGTTTTTTCATTAGAAATACCTCGTTCTGAATTTGTATAATTATATACTTCATCAACTTTTTTATCTGGAATTGTTGCCCAAGATGTAAAAACAATCAAATGTGATGATTCTACAATTTGAGGTTGATTAAATGCTATTGGTTGAATTTGTTTTTTTACTTCAGGATTACTAATTACAAACAAATGTACTGGTTGTAATCCTGCAGATGTTGGAGCTAAACGCGCTGCTTCAATAATTTTATTTACTGTATCATCATCTAATTTTTCTCCTGTCATACGTTTTGTAGCGTATCTCCAGTTTAGCGCTTCTAATAATTTCATTTAAATATTAAGGGTATTAAATTGGTTTGATTATTTTAATTTATCTAATTTTCTATAAGCATTGAATAAATAGTAAATGGTAGCTAGTTCAAATATCATTCTAAATGCATTTGATACATTCCATATTTTTCCATAAAAACTTCCTTTTTCTGGATTCGCATAAAATCCTGAACCAAACATTTTTGATAATACAAAACCGACTATTAATGATGTAAGTATGGTAACTATTAGAGCTAAAATACTTGCCATTCTGTATTCGCGTTTTACACTATTAATTTTATTTAAAAATGTTAAAATCCAAATTGAGATTCCTGCAATTAATGTCATCGGTATAAAATATAGAGTTGGACTAGAATTGACAAAAAACATATTTAAGTGCTTCAGATGATTAGGATCTTCAATAATCCAATTAGGGCCAAAAACTATAGCTTCATATAGATTGCCAAAAAACCAATAGGCAATACCAAATATGGCAAATAGAGTCCAATTTTTTTGTTTCTTCAAGTTCATAAGGCTATCAAATACTATCTTAGTAAGATTTCTCGTATTTCTACACTTCCTCCAGCGACTAGAATAGGATTGGTTGCTGCAATTTTTTTGGCAGCTTCTAAATCTTCTACTTCTATAATTAGAAATCCAGTTAAGAAATGTTCAACTTCTTTAAAAGGTCCTTCTTTTACAGAACCATCAGCAAAAATTGTAGTTGCCATTGGAGGAATGGGAGGCATAGTTCCTCCTAAGTTTTTGACAATTCCCTTTTCTTTAACGTCTTCTAACCATTTAGCTCTATCAGCTACTTCTCTTGGGTCTGTAAAAGCTCCAGGATCCATATTTGTATTGACTCTCAGTAATAAAACAAAGTTTTTCATTTTTTTAAATTTTAAATAGTTCTTTTAAAAATTCTTCGATTGGAGCTGTAGGTCTTTCAAGTAGTTCTTCTAAGAATTTGTTTTCTATTTCGTATTGATGTGTTTTAATATCAAATAGAGTTCCTGTGTTTAGGTATATAGCGAAATCTGGAAAACCTATTTGTTTTAAATTTTTTTCGAAATCATTTTCAGAAATATCATTATAATTTATTGTTTTTCCACTCAGATTAGACAATACATTTGCAATATCTTGATAGCTATATTCTTTATTTCCTACAATATCATAGGTTTTATTTTCATGACCTTTTTGTAGTAACAGATTAGCAGTTCCTTCTCCCATTTCTCTACGAAGAACATAAGGAACTTTTCCATTCCCTCCAGGTAAATTTATATTTTGATTTAACGCGTTTTCTCCTAATATTTGATTTAATGCATCCGCATACATTGTATTTCTCAAAATTGTATAGGTTAAACCACTTTTTTTAATATAATCTTCTGTTTGAAAATGACTTATCATTAAGTCTTTTACTCCTGAAGTTTGAATGTCCTTTATTGCTAGACCAGTATAAACAATATGTTTTACTCCTTGGTCCTTTGCTGCATCGATTACATTTTTATGTTGTTCGAAACGGTTTGAATCCATTGTAGAAATCAAAAGTAATTTTTCAATTCCATCAAAAGATTCTTTTAAAGATTCTCTGTCGCTAAAGTTTGCTAATCTGGCTTGAAACCCTTTTGATGTTAGTTTGTTGACTCCTTCTTGATTACTTGATGTAACGACAAAAGTATCTTGTGTACTTTTTTTCAAAAGTTGATTAACTACACTAGATCCTAAATTGCCAGTCGCTCCTGTTATTAATATCATTTTGATTATTATTTCTATAATTTATATCCTTAAAAAATGAATTCGAATTTTTTGAACGATTTGTTCTATGATAGATAAATTCTACATCACTTTGAGATGTATTAACTACTGCTTCAGTACTTTATCGTTCTTAAAAATATTGTTTAATGATTTAGTGTAAAGAAATAAAATCCTTTAGAAATAGTTATTATTACTTTCATGGTAGATACCTGTTTCCATCGAGGGAAGTAATAATGAAATGATGTTTTGTATTTTATTGATTTATAGCGCTTTGATATTCTGTGGTTTTTTGTAGTTTACTTATAAATGCATTAAAAATATTTAAAAGGTAATAAACTACAGGAGATGATTTAGTATAATCAAATTTGTTTATTATTAGAAATCTTTAGAAAAAAGTGATTACACATAAGATTTACAATAGCTTATAAAAGCTGTAATTTTAGTAGAAGATAATAACAAATGTGTTATTGTGTATTTAAAAACAAAAAAGTCCTTATTTACATAAGGACTTTTTGATTTATAAGAAATAATTATATGTTGAATTATTTTCTTTTTACATTGACAGCCATAAGACCTTTTTTTCCTTTTTCAATATCAAAAGTAACTTGATCATTTTCAATTACTTTGTCAATTAATCCAGAAACATGTACAAAAACATCTTCACCTCCGTTTGCGTTAGAGATAAAACCAAAACCTTTTGATTCGTTGAAGAATTTTACTGTTCCTTCTTGCATAGTTGTATATTTAATTAATTTATTTTTTTGATATTTGAATTGCTCTGAATCCTTTTTCAGACATTTCTTTTTTGAACTGCACTTGATCTCCTACTTTAAGTAATTCTTTTGATTCTTTGAAGTGGAAGAAGATTTTATCGTTAGAAGTTGGTACTTTAATAAAACCAAACCCTTTTGAATCGTTGTAGATATCAACCATACCTTCTATAAAAACATCTTTGTTATCAGATTCTAATCTTTTATTATTCAGCAAATCGGCTTCTTTGTCTTGTAAATGAGGTGGTACATCTGTAAAATTACCAAGTACATCAACATAGACAATCATATCTTCTAATGATTTTCCTTTGTTGTTATTCTCTTTTCTGTTCTCTCTTTTGTTTAATTTCTCTAATTTTTTTAAAGCTTTCTTTTTGCTATTTTCTTTTTTAGATGTAGAATCTGCCATAAATGTTTGTATAGATTTTTTATTATTAATACTGATAAAACCTAAGAAAACATGAATTAATTATCCAACAACATTTATATTATAATGTAGTAAAACTTACAAGTATACGTTTTAGAAAACAGAAGTTAAAATTATATTGACTAGGTCAATTAGTGAATTAAAAAAAGTAAAATAAAGAATACAATTGTAAACTATTAAGACAAAATATCTTCTTAAGTACGTTGCAAAGGTAATAAGTTTTAATGAATTAAATGGTATTAATTTCTAGAGAATTCTATATGACAAAAAAGTTCTAACCTAATTGTGATTAGAACTTAGATATTATCATAATTGATATCGTTAAAATTGGTAAATAAATGTGTTTATATTCATACCTGCGCCAACAGAAGCAAATAATACCACATCGCCTTCATTTATTTGGTGATTTTCCAAATCATTATCCATAATCATTTTCAAAAGAATTGGAATTGTTGCCACACTACTATTGCCAAGTTTATGAATATTCATTGGCATAATATTTTTTGGAACATCTTGATCATATAAACTATAAAAGCGTTTTACAATTGCTTCGTCCATTTTTTCATTGGCTTGATGAATCACTATTTTACTGATATCGTCAATATTATATGAGCTATCATCAACACATTTTTTCATTGCTAAAGGTACTTTGGATAAAGCAAACTCATAGATTTTTCGACCATACATTTTGATATATTTGGTATTCGGACATTTTTCTGAATTATATGATTTTCCAAAAAACAGATAATCTTTTTCTTCGTTTGCATAAGAGGCAGATAAATGAGCTTGTATTCCTTTATTGTTTGTAGAAGCTTCTAAAATAGCAGCACCAGCTCCATCTGCATATATCATTGTATCTCGGTCGTGTTCATCTACTACTCTCGAAAGAGTTTCAGCACCAATTACCAAACATCTTTTTGCTAATCCAGCTTTTATAAATGCATTGGCTTGTATAACACCTTCTACCCAACCTGGACAACCAAAAATAACATCGTAAGCAACACAATAAGGATTCTGAATTTTCAATAAATTTTTTACTCTTGCAGCAAGACTTGGCACCATATCAGACTGAATAGTATCGTGTTTTACATCTCCAAAATTATGAGCGAATATAATATAATCAATAGTTTCTGCGTCGATATTTGCATTTGTGATGGCTGAAGCAGCTGCCATATAGCCTAAGTCTGATGTTACTTGATCTTTTCTGGCATATCGACGTTCTTCTATTCCTGTTATTTGCTTTAATTTATATGAAATAGTAGCATTATTTTGATCTAAAATTTCTCCTTGTTCATTAAAAAATTGATGTTCTTCAAAAAAAAGATTTGATATTTTTTCAGTTGGAATATATTTTCCTATTCCTATAAAGTGATTTGTCATATATATATAGATAACAGAGTTAGAATCTGCTATCGGATACAATCTCGGAATAACTTTAAGAATTATTGCTATAAAGTTATATTTTTAACTTAAACTTTATGTTTATACCAAAATTATATTTTATAAAATATTAAATTAATAAATTTTATGATCATTATTTTCAATATTATCTTGGAAGCTATATGCATAATAAGTCATATATGTTATTAATTTGGTTTTATAAAAATATAAGGTTAGATAATTCTAACCTTATATTTTTATAAGTATAGTTTGCTTTTGTTTTTAATTTTTACAATCTGTTTTGATAAAAAATTAAATCATCTAAAGCATAAAAAAGGTTAGTATTTTAGATATCTCCTAATTTGAATACAACAAGTTGAGTTGAATTTTGTACTAAAGTCATTCCATTTGAACAGTTTCCAGAAGATCCTCTTCCTAGCTGAATAACCCATGATGTTGTATTTGCAAGAGTTGTAACATAGGAAATTGTACCACCGTGATTAGTACCAAGACCACTAGCATCGGCTTTATGAGACGCAGTGCTATGAATTCTTTGAGTTCCTACTTCTTTAGGGAAATCAACTAAATAGGAACTAACTGTGCAGCTTCCTCCTACAAAAGCTTCATATATAAAGGTTATTTGGTAAATTCCAGGGGGAAATGTAATTGTTTCACTACTAGCATCAAAAGTTAAACCTTTAATTGCATTTTTTGTTAGCGACATCGGTACAGTTTTTTTAGCTCCTGCAGCAGTGTTATCCAAAAAATTACTTTGAGCCGTTAATAATGTAAAAATAGCAGGAGAAGGAATAGATAAATCGTTTGCTATTTTATCTGTTACTTGTACATTGTTATTACTATCAACAATTAAAATTTTTGAACCAATGTTAGACGCATTGCCAGTTGTTAAACCTGCTAATTTTAATGTATTTGTTCCGTCTGTGGTAATTGTGGTCGCTTCTGTTAATGTCCCGCCTAGTTTTATATCTCCAGCTGCTGTTTTACTCAGTCCATTTGTGACACCAACAGGAGTGAGAGTAGTCGTCTTTACATTATTATTTCCATCTATCATCAACATCTTAGATCCTGTAACAGCCATATCCCCACTTTGTAAACCTTCTATCCGTACAGGATCGATGTTACTGCTGCCTTTAATGTGAAGTTTATTATTTGGAGAAGAAGTACCTATTCCAATATTTCCCGAAGCACTAATCCGCATTCTTTCAATTAAATTACCTCCATTAGAGTTTCCGATATAAAAATCTTCTTCTAAACCTTTTGTATCTGATATTCCTGTACGAATAGATCCTAATGCCCAATTGGCACCTCCTGCAGTTGGACCATTGTTAGTAAAACCAAGTAATGATAAGTTTCCAATAGCTAATTCAGATATATTTCTTAGAGCCATAATTCCATATTGATTGCTTCCCGAATTTGCATCAATCAAATTGTATCTGCTCAATTTAGGATCTGTAGAAACAACATGAAGCTTCGTTTCGGGTGTTGTTGTTCCTATACCTATTTTGTGATTAGCTGCATCTACAGAAAAAGTAGGTCCATCTACAGAAAAACCATTGGCAACCGAAGAAGTGTACGCTAATGTATGATTTCCTTGAGTAACGATTCTATTTCCAGTAAGACTTCCGTCAGAATTATATATATTTTTTGATAAATAAGGAGACCATTCAGTTCCATTGAAATAGTAATATCCTGAACTTGTTATATTGGTAACCTGTGATAAACTAGGTGTTACTCCTGTTGGGATATCTGCTGTTGTAACATAGACTATAGCTCCTTCTTGATTAGTATTATAAGTCCCTGAATTTTTTGCTGCTAATTGCTGCTTTGTAACTCTTGGAGGCAAAATACCGTCTTTAGATGTTGTAGCTAAACTAGCCACAACATCTAAAGTTGATTGAGGATTATCTGTATTAATTCCCACTTGCGAATAACTAGTTTGTGTTGTCAGAAATCCAGTAAAGATGAAATAAAGTAGTTTATTTTTCATATTCTTTTATATATAGTTTTAAAAAAAAAATCATATTTCATTACATTTTCAAAAGATGTGATGTTTGTTTAAGTTGTTTTAAATTAAAGTTTTATACTTTTTAATTAAAGAAAAGATGCAATTTTAGAAGTAATTAAAAATATATCTAATTCATAAAAAAATATGTTCTAATAACTTCCTTTCTCCTGAGAATAAAATACTTTTCACTCAACATTATTCTAAGAAAATGTTTAATAACCATCTATTCTTATCAAAACTTATAGAAAACAGCAAATAATTTAAATTTTGTTATTTAAATCTTAAAATTATTCCGAAAATACAATCACTCTATTTAAAAATTGCTCATCTATACCCCTCATTTACTACCTTTTTTTACTTATTTGTATAAATAAGATAAATAACCTTTCAATTATTCTTCTCTACATCAATTTAATACTACAATTCAAATGATAGAATTAGCTAAATACTTCTTGTAGAATTTTAAATCAAATGGAATTTTATAAATAATAGTTAATACAAATCAACAATTGAACCTTGACCATTCATGAATGAAACATTTGTATTAGTCCGATATTCCCCAGATTTTGTATAGAAAGAAATTAAATTTGATATTACTAGTATTATAATTAAAGCTAGCGATTCTGAGTTATTTCGAACAAAAAGAATAAGAAAACTATAAAGAAGTATCAATGCTATTATTAACAGATCTATTACTTAGATTATTTTGATCTTTAACTAAATTTTGTCCCAAACCAATTAAAAGAAAATTAATAGTACGTAAGAGGACTTAACTCCTGTTTTTTCAAGAATAGATAAAAAGCAAGTAAGATTATGCTTAGTATATTAAATTTACTTGTGTAACAATTATTCCTAGATATTTTAAAAAAAGGAGTATAGTTTAAGATTTTATTTATAATAAGCGCTTTAGGTAGTGATAGGTAAGCTGTTTATAGAAGATAATTTTTTTGGAAAGTTATAAATTAGTTAATTCATAATAATTTTAAAAATTTTCTAAATCAGAAAAGCTCAAATCCTGAATTTTAGGTAGCTTATTTACTTTCATAATGATTTTCTTTTTATTTAAAACTTTATCTGAACCTAATTCTTGATTAAATTCTATTTTGGTGTTGGTTAACAAGTTAATATTGGTTTCAGATGTAGTATTTTTTCCGTCCCATTTAACTCTTGATATTTTAGTTAATTCAAAATTGTTTTGTTTATAACGAAATTCATAACGGCTTTTTCGATTCTCGATATCTGTAAGCATTACCAAATTACCATCTTCGATGTAAAAATCAGGGATAGGATTACCATTGTGTTCGCCTTTTTTATCAACTGGATATTGGTTTTCAATTAACTTTGTAGAAGATACTGCCAGTTGAATTTGTTTATTCGGTTTCGAAAGAAATATTTGTAATCGTAATGGACCTGTCTCGTCAATTAAATCCATTTCTAAAACAACTTTATCAATCTGTTTATCATTATTCAGGTCACCTTCTTCTTTTTGTACAAGAAATGTAAAATTATCTTTTGTTGTCTTTTGCGAATATAAATTTATAGCCACTAAAAGAAAAAACATGATATGATATAAGAATTTATTTTTCATAATTATTCTTTAAAATCATTCGATTAGTTTAATAAGTTGATTTTTAACTAGTTCGTCAAAATGATGCTTTAGAAAAAAGAAAAGATTATTTAAAAAGGAAATTTTTCACTTTCCCCATTATATACATTATTATATTTTATTAAAATTTCTGAATTGTTATACTTAACATCTCCAGTTTTCGAATTTACTCAAACCCCATTTAAAAAAAATTGCTTCTTTAGGATTTATAGATGAATTAAAAACATAGTAATCATTAATAACAAAAAACAACCAATTTTCTGGAATTTGATTATTTTTTTTCATATATTTTTTTTGAATATTCCATGCTTCTTCTAATTTGATAGGTGATTTTTTTTCAAATTCTTCAAATTCTTTTGTTTCAAAATAAATAATAGAATTTTCTTTAGCATACTTATCTTCATTACTTTTACAACTGATAAAGGAAATTATTGAGCTAAATATTGACATTAATATAATTTTTTTCATTTTTATGGAAAGTTTTTACTTTCATGTTTAATTATTGTTTGTTTTGCAAATTGACCACTATGCTGCCTAGAAGAACTTTTGAAAGATCTTAAATCCTCTAATAACCCACTAGGCATTTGAGTTGTATCAGGAATCCAATTTTTAACACCCAAAATTGCAGTTACACCATATGGAAAGGCTTGCTGAATTGCCGTTTTTACAGTTGTTGTACATTGTTCTCCTGTCCAAGGGTAACCGCTATATACTTTAAGATGTTTATAGCGCTTCTCCCACCATCCAATCATTTTATTAGCTTCGCCTTTACAGGAAATATTAATAAAAAGTCAATGAAATTTCATTGACTTTTTAAATAAGATTTTTTTATTATTTTACCACTGAAATTTCACCTGTTTCTATGTTTATTTTAGCTAAAAAATATAGTTTATTATTATCTTTATCTATTTTGTTTGAAAAACCTATGAAATAGAATCCATTATATATATATATATATATGTTCTATATATTTATCAATTTCATATGGACTTTTATCAAAACTGAAATTTTGTTTAAAAGTATTCTTATAAATTCCAGATGCTTTATTTCTAGATATTTTTGCTTGTTTCTCTATTCTAATAAATTCTTCACTATCAAAATTATATTTTTTCTCACAACTAAAAAATGAAAATATCCCCATAATTATTATATATTTTTTCATATTATCCTTTAAAATCATCCGATTCTTTTTTAATAATTTGATGTTTAGCACGTTCGTCAAAATGTTGTTTAGAAGAACTTTTAAAAGATATCAAATCTTCTAATAAACCACTAGGCATTTGTGTTGTATCAGGAATCCAATTTTTAACACCCAAAATTGCAGTTACACCAAATGGAAAGGCTTGCTGAATTGCTGTTTTTACAGTTGTTGTACATTGTTCTCCTTTCCAAGGATAAACGCTATATACTTTAAGATGTTTATAGCGCTTCTCCCACCAATTCAACATTTTATTTGCTTCGCTCTCCTTAACATAAAACTCAATTTTATGAACTTCTCCATATATATTAGTTCCATCATTATACCAATGAAGTCCAATAAAATCTAAAACTTGATTAAGCGTTACATCTTTTGCATTTATTTTTAATCTACTAGCTACCATTTCTCCCCACCAAGGTCTTCCTGGTGCAAATTTTTCATTAATATCATATATAGGTTTTCCTTTTGAATCTACTTCTTTTAAATTTATATCATCATCTTTATCGCCATCTCTATTAAAATCATAATCATATTCTTCTTCATTAATAATTGATAATAATCTGGTCCATAATCAAAATATTTATCACCTATTGCCATTGCAGAATGTCCTGCTAAACCTAATGCACTAATTGGATTATTTAACAAAGTGTAAAACGAATGCGGTAACTCTATAATCACAGTAATTAAAACTTCTTTTTCAAAAACTTTAAGATAATCTAATTGCGAATAGGGTAATTTTATTTGTACTTCATCATTATATCCACATTGAAAATAAAGTTCTATTTCATTACCTATATCATCTTCTATAAAGTCTATCAAACCACTACTTAAAGTTAATGGAAAACTAACCTTGTTGTCTATAATAGGTTTAGATTTAATAATATTTCCAGCTTTACCGTCTTCTTTTATTTCTATTATATCAATAGCATCAGGAGGATTAGGCCATCCATCATCATCATATAACTGTAAATCAACTTTTGCATCTGTCGCTTTTACATTTTCCATTTTGATGTTAAAATATACAATATCTCCAACATAAGCTTCTGTTATCCTATTATTTCCTTCTTTATCAGAACTCCACCAACCTTCTTTAAAATAGTTTAAATCATTATTTTTATCTTTTGATGGATTTCCGAAAATAGTTCCATTTTTAGCTGTAAAATGGCTAAAATTACCTGCATAAGCTTCAAATTCATCTGTAAAAACAGTCCAACTTTTTTCTATTTCAGTAATATGTTCACCTTCTGTAATTCTAATAATAGACATACTTAATGCATTTTAGAGTTTTCTCCACTATTATTATTAAATGTTGTCTGTGAATGAATATCATTATTTTCTTGCGAAATTATTTGTCTTTTTTTAGAATTTTCTTTCACCTCTTTAGCTTTAGACTCTCTACTTCCTTTCACAAATTCCATTAAACTTCCCACAACATTGGTCATGAAGTTACCACCAACAGAAATATTCTTTATTCCTCCTACAATTTGGCTTTCAGTCATTCCTATATTTTCTGTTTTATTCATAGTTACAGAATTAGATTGATTAAAGCCTACGCTTGTATTCATATTCTCTTGAACATCGATATTAAAATTCTTACATTTTATATTAATCGTTTCAGGAGCGGTAATATTGATATTACTACCAATAGTATCGAGATGAATTTCATTACCTGATTTGTCAGTGATGATGATGCTTTCGTCTTCTGTAAAAACAATACGATGTCCACTTCTTGTCTGTATAGATTTCACACTATTATTCGCACCACCACCCAATCCAACTTTTCCATGAAACATACCGCCCATGACAAAAGGTCTGTCAGGATGATTGTGTACAAAGCCAACCATTACTTGATCGCCAACTTCTGGTATGGCAACATACCCACGGTTTTGTGTCACTTGATCTGTACCTCCAGCATCAGGCGACATCATGCGGATAAAATTTGTTGTATCATGTAATTGCCAATCAAATTTAATGGTCACTCGTCCTTGTCCTTTTGGATCAGCATTTGAGATTACAGTTGCAATTTGAGGTTGAGCAATTGGGATTGTAAATTCAGGTTTTGGTAAAAATCCAGTATCCGAAGCAATTGCTTTAAATCGTTCCGTATAATGTCCTAAAGTATCAATATCATGCTCCACATCCGTAATCATAATTCGAGTAAAATACGATGTTTTGTTGCTGTCTTGTTTGCGCATTTCTAAATCAGCTACACAACCAGGATACAAAAATGGAATCGATGTAGAACCGCTTACTGTAAAGACTTCAACACCTTTTTGTCCAGCCTCACTTTCTTGCGCATTTACTACATCTTTATCCGTATTTGCTTTGATAGGCGCGACTTGTAAAGCTTTAGTTTTGAAAATATTCTCGTTGTTTTTATAAGCTGTTTGAGCCAAATCGCTTCTGTGTTTAAGCGGTGTTTGACCAGAAGTTAATTTTGCGTTATCACTGCTATTATAGCCATAAAATTGAGGTTTAGTATGAACCGCATTCAGCTCAATACTAATATCATTTACATTTCGACCATAAACCAAATTGAGCGGTTTATTTTGTGGCGGCAATTGTCCAAAATGCAAGACTTCACCATCATAAAAAAATTGTTCTCCATAAGCAGAAGCCATTCGAGCCAAATAATTGTAATGCGTTTCATTGTATTGCGTGCTGTAAACTATATCGGAAGCATCTTTTGCGTCAACCCGAATATCAAATTTAGAATCTCCAAGTCCTTCTTTAATTAGTTTATTGGCAATAATACTCATGTTAACCGATCTATCACCTCCAAAACTCTGTGTATGCGGTGCGCCATCCAACAAAATAGTTGGACTAAACCCCGATAAAACGATATTTCCAAGGCTAGAATGTTCTTGTAAATACCCTACTTTTGTAATGACTCCGACAAAAGTTCTTTCAGGACTATCCTCAATATCTTTGTAACGAATAACGACTGTCAGGCGGTTTCCTAAAAATTTATTTGAAGTTTCGAGTTTATGATTTTCATAATTACCAAAGGTATCATGATCCAAAACTAACTCGAATTGATGATGAGTTTGGCTATGTTGTTTTAAAGAAAAATGCTTGTAATGCGGAACAATTTTACCATCAATTACGATTAATAATTTGGCTAAACGATTAATTCCAGCGACTTGGCTATCGTCAATAGCCTTAGCACCATTGTAGGGTTTGAAAGGTAGTTGCATAGGTGAGAGGTTTTGATTTTTAATACTTTAAATATACTCTTTTTTCATTTACAAACAAAAAACTCCTGATGCAGCCTTCGCATCGCACCAAGAGTTTTCAAGATTTCATAAGTTAGTTGGTTAGTAAACTTATGCGATTTTCGATTGAAATAAATTATCGAGCAGAAGGCCAAACACCGTCGTAAGAAGCTGTTCCGTAATCAATTTTCTCTGCACTCACGACAAATGAAATTAACATATTGTTGTCGTTTAACGCGTCAAAATTTAATTCGTGTTGAATAACGTAACCGTTTTCCCACTTCAAATTAATTAAAACACCTTCTTCGTGCGCTTTATTGAACGTAATATCACCAACAGTTGGTTTATATTTTCCGTTTAATAAACTCTCCAAAATCGTAGAACTTTCAGTTGCCTCTACTGTTACTTTGATTAAAGCATTAGATGGATCAGAAGCTACACGCCCCGAAACATCAGTTGTTCTTGAAACTTGATAATCTAATTTGATGATTTTTTGATCCTCACCACCGTTGAATTTTAAGACTCCTCTTGAATTGTTAGCCATAGTTGTAAATTTTAAGATTGATTTATTTTAATTTTTATCTAGGACTAAATTAGAAACAGATATTTTAATTAACCGTTTTTAACCGTTTACAATCGAATATGTAGTAGTTTTACGACGTATGCATAACATAGTAGCGCATTAATTCAGGAAAATATTTTTAAAATGAATATTTATTCGAATGATAATTTAAGTTTATTTAATTAAATCAAGCCAAATCATTAACATTTAACTTTTTGTTAAAAATATTTTTTGAAGAAGTTTGGAATTTTTTGGAGAGAGAAGGAGGAAGGATATTATTTCATTTAATTAAAATACATTGAAAAAGATCTTAATTAAATGAAATTATTAAAAACAGTTTTTAAGATTAAATATTTAGCCATGAAATACCGAAAAAAACATAACAACTACTAGTTCATTTAGCAATAGGTTTTTATTGTCTGTTATTTTTATATACAGAAAGGGTTAAGTGTTTTATTCATCAATAGTTTAAAAGATTTAGGTGTGTTTTTGGTGGAGTGAATTTATTGAAAGTTTAACATTTTATAATAAGTATAAAAAAAAATCTTAGATCTAGTATTAACTATGGCTTGACATACAAAGGAAATACAATCATTGAATAGAATAGGTTTTTTCTTCTTTTCAATGTAATTTTATAGATGAAATAATTGAAACAAAAATGAAAAAAATAGATATTACAACTTTAGATGATTTAGACCAAATTGATCAAGCATCTTTTAATCAACCAAAAATTATTTATAAACACAGTACAACTTGTGGATTATGTGATATCATTTGGGATGTTGTAAAAGAAAGTGATTTTGAACTGAATTATTTAGATTTATTAACGTATAGACCAATATCTAATGAGATAGAACGTCGTTACAATGTTCAGCATGAGTCACCCCAAATCTTAATAATAAAAGATGGAAAATGTGTGTACAGTGCATCACATCGTAAAATAAAAAATGAAGAAATTCAAAAGCAACTAGATCAACTGGTTAATTTGTAGTATTTTAAGAATAACATTCTTTATATTTAAAAATTTCCATTTTGAACTAAAAGTAACATTCCTTTTTTTGGCTTAATTCTGAATATCTTCTAACTTTTTTTGATATAAGATTAGAATTGGTTAATAATCGCATTTTATTTTTTTACGACATTATACGCTTTTTAGTTGCTTTTCTTACAGTATTGTCTTTGGGAAAAAATAATTTATATGTTAATAACTATATTATTATGAGATGTATAAAAAAATTCTACTTGGCTAGCCAAGTAGAATTTTATACTTACACAGTTTATGATACAATGTCTAAATAAAGTATAATATAAAAAATTTTACTTTAATATCCTTTATTTTGTGTAAATACATTAGAAGCATCAATTGTTGCTTGCGGAATCGGGTAAATTCTTTTTGTAGGGGCAGTTACTGATTTTGCAGTTCTTGCTTCTTCAAATTTTCCGAAACGAATTAATTGTTTTCTTCTTACTAATTCCCAATATGTTTCGAAAGCGATTTCCTTTACTAAAGTAGCCTCATCAAGAGTAGTGATTGCAACACCTGGCGCATTACCAAATAATGCTTCTCTTGTTCTACTGGTTCTTAACATGTTAATATCTGCTAATGCTGCACTTGTATTTCCTTTACGGAAATAAGCTTCAGCTCGCAATGTATAAATTCCACCTAAACGAAACAAAGAAATATTTACACTACCATTTCCATTGTTTCCAAAACTAGGATCAAACTCATATTTAAATACACGCGCTCCTCTGTTAATTTGATTTTGAGAAAGTACAGCTTGTAAAGGATTATCAAAGTTATATTCTGGAGTAAAATTAACAAGTAAATTGGTGTTTTTTTCCATTTTTAGTTGATTTACTTTTATACGTCCATTTACCATCTCAAAAGATCCATTCGCTAAAATAGTTGGACCATATTGAACACCTGCTTGAATACCTCTATTAAAATGAAACCAAGGTTTTCCCGTACCTTCTACTAAACTTGTAGCAGGAACACTAACATCAGTTCCATCATTCATAAACCAAGTTCCATCTTCATATTGGTAATGTCTGTGAAAACGAGGGTCTTCATGATTTCCATCCCAACTGTGGTAAAACTCTGGTGTCGTTCCTGTAGCATTAGTTCCTCTATTGTCTGGAGAAGGTTTTTGTGCACGTTCAACAGGCATATATGCAAAACTGTTTGAACTGTTTCTTAAACTATTTGCAGTTGCTTTTTGTACTACCGCAAATATTAATTCTGTTCCGTCATCATTACTAATATCAAAATTACGGAAGAAATTAGATTCTAACTTAAAACGTCCTGAATTGATTATATTTGAAGAATATTCAATTACTTTATCCATATCAGAAACACCACCACTAACAGCACTCTCATTAAAATCGAAAGTGTTGGAGTATCTATTTTTTAAAACAGCTCTGTTCATGTACATATCAGCTAATAAAGCATAAGCTGCTTGTTTAGTGAATCTTCCCATATGTGTAGATTGCTCTCCAATATTTGCTAAATTTGGTATGATACCTTCTACTTCTGTAATTAATTCATCAATAGCTACATCAGCTTTTCTTACTACAATTTCTGCATTTACATCCATTGGATCTCTATAAGGAGCCTGTCCGTATAGGTCTAATGTATGATAAGTATAAAAAACTAATAAACCTTTTGCTTCAGCTAAAAATAATTGTTTGTTAGCAACACTACTTTTCTCTATTGCTTGTATGGCGGTTAAAGATTTCGTTATTCCGAAATTTAAATTATCCCAAGCTGATTTTATTTGAGGATTTGAAGCGTCCCAAGTAAACTCAGATAATGCTCTCCATTTTCCACCATCTCCCCAGTCACTTCCTCGTGTAGGTAAAATTGCTTCATCAGTAGAGTATTCTTGTAAACCGAAAACATTTCCGTGATCTACGAAAGTTCCGTCTCCTAATTGTCCATAGGCTGCAGCAATTGCGTTTTCTGGACTTGGTGATTCTGATCCTAATCTTTCATCAACTACTTGCTCTTCTAAATCTGTACAACTTAAAATGCTCACAGAAAGTAATGCGAAAAATAGATAAGATATTTTTATTGTTTTTAATTTCATGATAATAAATTCTGGTATTAAAATTTTAAAGTTGCTCCAACCATAAATGTTTTCGCAGATGGGTAAGTTGCATAATCAATTCCTAATGATTGATTTCCTGATACAGCTTTTGATGTGTCAATCAATGGATCATATCCACTGTAATTTGTGATTGTCCATAAGTTTTGAGCGCTTACACATAAGTTTAAACTTTTTACCCATTTTAATTGCTCAACTCCAAAATTATATCCTAAACGAACATTATTTAAACGTAAGAAATCTGACTTCTCTAAATAAAGTGATGATAATTGCGGTAAATTTTCAGCACTTGCTCCAGAAGTGTAAAAATCTCTTAACAAGTTACGGTCTGATGCTAAATTGTTAATATTTAAATTGAGATTAGTATTATTGACTAAATATCCTCCTGCTTGACCAATAAAAGAGAATGCAAAATCAAACCTTTTATAACGCATATAACTGTTAAGCCCGTACGTTACTTTTGGAAGTGGACCTTCGAAAATTTGTCTATCTTCAGTTCCTACTGAACCATTCCCATCAGTATCTTCATATATGTATTTACCTTGCTCGTCAATTCCTAAATATTTTAGCATATAAAATGATCCTGCTTGGTATCCATTTTTATAAACATTAGCATAAACACCTGACATTCCTGGCCCAGAAATCTCTCCTGAATATATTTCGGAAACAGGTAAGTCTTTTACTTTGTTTGATAATGTTGCTGCATTTACATCTAATGACCACGTAAAATCCTTTTGATCGATAATTTGAGAACCTAAAGTCAATTCAAATCCTTTATTTTCTATTTTTCCATCTACATTTTGCCAAACTGTACTCGTTGGACTTAATGGCCCAGAAGGAATATTTAAAATCGGATCTAAAGTTGTTTTATTATAATATTCTAACGACCCATATAACTTACTATTGAATAAACTAAAATCAACTCCAAAATTTGTTTGTTCAACAACCTCCCATTTCAAATCAGGGTTTGCAGTTCTGTTTACCATTACTCCGTTAATCAAATCATTTTGATTATATAACCAATAACCCGCAGAAGAAGATAATGACGAACTCGCTTGCGTTAATTTATTCTGAACTTCTTGGTTACCTGTCTGTCCCCAACTTGCTCTTAATTTTAATTCATTTACAACAGAAGAACCTCTTAAAAATTCTTCTTTATTAATGGCCCAAGCAACTGCTAAAGATGGGAAATAGCCATATTTATTATTTTTTCCAAAACGAGTAGAACCATCTGCACGTAAAGATGCTGTAAATAAATAGCGGCTATCATAGTTATAATTTACACGTCCAAAGTAAGACTGTAATTCATTTTCTTGTGCGTAACCAGGACTTGGAATAAATGCAGTTCCAGAATAACCAGGATTATTCTCTGGTGCAACACCACTTCCTTGTTCTGCAATATTAGTCAAGCCAAAATAAGTTCCTGAAAATTTAAATTTTTGGTAAGAAAAACCTGCTAATAAATTAATAGTGTGTCTGTTGAATGTTTTGTCAAAAGTTAAATAATGCTCAACTAAATTACTCAACGACTCTAAATTACTTTGTGTGTACATTCCTCTCGGCGTTCTATCAGTAATGTTTGGGTACATCGTCGTATTACGTTCCGAAGTTGATTTGTCAATACCGTAATTTAATTTATAATTTAAACCAGGAAGAATACGTAAAGTTGCCTCAACATTTCCTAAAACTCTAAATGTATTTGTATGATCATTATACTTACTTAATAAATACATTGGGTTATAATGAGCGTTCATGTTGAAATTTGTGTAATCACCATTTTTATCAAAAACAGAACGTGTAGGATTAGCCATTAAGGCATGAATGACCAACTGTCCATCTGAACCAGCATTTGAACCATTTGGTAAACCGGTTTCTCTAATATCACTAGCTGTTAAATTGAACTTAACTTTTAAACGTTGATTGTCTAAGAAAGATTCTTCTGCATTTAAACGAGCTGTAGTTCTTCTGAAATTACTTGTTTCAATAATTCCATCTTGATCCATATGAGAAATTGATGCATAGTAGCTTCCTGTATTCGTTTTCTTAGAAAATGAAAAGGCATGATTTTGAGAAGTTGCTGAACGAAACAATACATCTTGCCAATCTGTATTTCCACCATGATCGTAAGAAGGATCTACGGCGTTTCTATACTCATCAGCATTCATCAAGTCTAATTTTTTAATCACATTCGAAACACCGAAGTAAGTATCATACGTAAAAAGTGCATCACCTTTTTTTCCTTGTTTTGTTGTAATTAAAACAACACCATTAGAACCTCTTGCTCCATAGATTGCTGAGGCAGAAGCATCTTTAAGAACAGTTATCGATTCTATATCACTTGTGTTTAGAAAGTTTAATGGATTTTTTGCGCTTGAACTTCCTAAACCAACATTGGGTCCACCAGAACTTACATTTTCATTGCTTAACGGCACACCATCTACAACAAATAAAGGTGTACTACCACTTCGAATAGATCCAACTCCACGAATAGAAACATTCATTCCAGCGCCTGGTTCTCCACTTGTTTGCACAACACGAACACCAGCTACTTTTCCTTGGATTAAGTTATCCACAGAAATGTTCATTCCTTCTTTAAATTGTTCAGATTTTAATTGACTTACAGATCCTGTTAGATCAGATTTTTTCTGAGAACCATATCCAACCAACGTTACTTCTTGTAAAGCATGTTCATCAGAAATACTTGTTTCACTCGAAATATGGATTGTCATTTCTGCCGAATCAATTACAACTTTCTGAATGGTAAATCCTTCTAATTGTACAGTTAAAGTTTGTCCAACCTCTGCCTCAATAGAAAATAAACCGTTCTCATCTGTTATTACTTCTTTTCCAGTTTCTACGATAATAACTTTTGCGCCCGAAACAGCAAATCCATTCTCGTCTTGTACAATTCCTTTTACAGTAGCATCTGCTGCTTGTATTTCGAAATTAGAATTGTCGTTCAAAACCTTTGCTTCCGCCTTGTTACAATACAAGAAAACAAATGCCAAAGGAATTAGTTTTTTCAGTTTAAAATGTTTAATTTTATGGTACATATTATTAAGTAAAGTATCACATTTACGATGCTTAACTTAGATTCCACTGTTGTTGTCGCAGCAGTGGTTTTTGTTAAGCTAGCTGTTGATTTGTTTTTCGGAATACAAAGTAAGTCTCTACTCTTTAAAAACACTTTAATTTAAAATCATCAAAACATAACCATAAGGTAAAATAATCGATTACATTCCTGAAAATCAAACAGAAAATTTACAATACTATAAAACAGACTTAACAATAACTAAAAATTGTTTGAGAATAAACAATGTAATTTCGGTTCTTATAAAAATTAGAGCAATGAAAAAGACCATTTTATTTAGTTTATACTTACTTCCTTTTAGTTTTTCTTTGGCGCAAACACAAACTTTAGAAGATTTAAAAATCAATGAAATTCAAGTTATTGGTTCGCATAACTCTTATAAGAAAGCTATATTACCAGAGGTTTATAACTATTTATCAGAAAGAGATTCTATGAATTTTTTACCAAGAATTCAGTACGAACATATTCCAATTCCTCAACAATTAGATTTAGGTTTACGAAATCTAGAAATTGATGTTTACGCAGATAGTAAAGGAGGAAAATATGCGCATCCTAAAATTTTAGATTTTGTAAAAACAACTCAGCCTTTCGATCCTGACAAAAAAATGAATAAACCAGGTTATAAAATGATCCATATAACTGATATCGATTATATGACATGGTATTATACACTTGAAGATTGTTTGAAAGATTTAAAAAAGTGGTCTGATGCAAATCCTAATCATACACCAGTATTTATTACATTAGAGCCAAAAGATGGCAAAGAAAATGAATTTAAAACAGAGCCTGAACATTACACAGAAAAATTATTTGATGATTTGGATAATGAATTGAGAAAATATTTAGGAAAAAATAAAATCATCACTCCAGATGATATAAGGGGTTCTTACAAAACTTTAAACGAAGCCATTACCAAAGGAAATTGGCCTAAAGTAAAAGATGTGAAAGGGAAATTTATTTTTGTATTAGATAATAATGGAGCAAACCGAGATTTATATACAAAAGGACATCCTTCTTTAAAAAACAGAATGATTTTTACAAATTCAACTCCAGGAACAGTAGAATCTGCTATAGTATTTAGAAATGACCCTGAGAAAACAGATGAAATTAAAAATTTAGTAAAACAAGGTTACATTGTCCGCACAAGAGCAGATGCTGATACGATGGAAGCTAGAAGTGAAGACTATTCTCGTTTTGAAAATGCGAAAAAAAGTGGTGCTCAAATCATCACAACAGATTATTATCAACCAAGTAAATTATTCAAATCTAATTTCAAAATTAGTTTCGATGATAATACTTACGAAAGAAAAAATCCTGTTGTAGGAAAGTAAATGATCTTTTTTTAATATAAGATGTATTGAAATAAAATCCTTGTCAAGGTTGAAAACCTTGACAAGGATTATTCGTTAATCTAAAATCGTAATATTAAAACACAATATTATCGCTGTCTTTCGTTGAATGAGCTTTTATTGCTTATATATTTTTGATTCTTTTTTCTTTAAAATCAATTTCAAAATGATTTGAAGGTTCACCATTCGATAAATGTGAAAGTATTTTAAACAACATTTTCAATTGTAAGATAAATTGATCTTTCGATTGATTCTCTGCAAATAATTCTACCAGCACTTTATATTGTTCCAATCGCTCTCTTGGAATATCTCTTTTCGCCAATTCATCTGCCGACTGAAATTTATAGAGATCAAGAATTAAATCATCAAATGTCCATTTTTTAAAATTTTTAGACTGAATTATTTTTCTATTTATTCCTTTGTAACCTAAAAGTAGTAAATCTTCTCCATTCAAGTTTTGTCCTTTTTCTATAAAATCTTTAGGCCAATCATTCGGAATCATTCGTAAACGAACCAATTCTTTTAGATGAAAAAGCATTAATTCTCTGTATGATTTCGTTTTCAAAATATCTTTGTTCCAACTTAATTTATTGCTGTCTTTTTGTAAAGCCAAAAATTCTTTTTCATATAATGGAAATAATTCATCAAAACGAGGTACATCATCTAAGATTTGTGTTTCAATTTCCATCTTATCAGCTGATTTTATTGTCAAAATTTTATAAGCCGGAATGTAAGCTGCTAAAGAAGGTACTTGAATATTTACTAAAAAGTCGTTTTCTGTTTTTCTACTTCCTGTATCATTAATATGCATATGCCCAGCAAAATGAATTTTAATTCCTGCTTCTGAGAAAACTTTTGCAACCTCTTCTTGTGGAACACGTTCCAATTGCCATTTTTTATCTCCCAATAATTTTTCTATTTCTGAAGATGCATCATCATTAAAATCAATCATAGGGTAGTGCGTAAAAGCAATTAGTGTTTTGCTTCTTTTTTTTGCTTCAGCAGTAATATTTTTCACCCATTCTATCAAGTGTTTTTTGTTTGTCAAAACATTGTTATAACCAATACTTGCACCTTTATAATTAGAAGGATTAGATGAATTTTCTTTTAAATTCTTTGGAATATACGTATTGCCATCAATGGCCAATAGCCAAACGTCTTTTATCGGTTCGACAACATAACTTAGGTCAGGAACCGAAAATCCTTTTTCGACTTCATACATCCTTTTAGTATAATCGGCTGCTACTAAAGCATCATCAAAAGAATAAGAGGAAATTAGATTTTTATTAAATGGTGTACTCCAAAATAAATCATCTTTTTGCGGATAAAATCCGAAGTCTTTCAATTCGTTTAAAATTTCTAAATATCCCGACTCAGCAATGTCTTTTGTATAAATTTTTGAAGGTTTTTCATCTATCTTTTCTTTACTATAAATTCCAAATGGTTTTCCATTCTCTCCTAAAAAGTCATCTTTTCCTGCATCTTTCCTAAATGGACCTACGGGGTCATGATTACCTGTTGTTAAGTAAAATTTCATGTTATATTTGCATTTATACTCTTCCAAAATTTTATGTAAACCTCTGAGATTATATGCTTGCCCATCATCTGAAAAATCGCCTGGCATTGCTACAATTTTTATATTTTTAGAAACAATATCATCTAGTGCAGCAATAAACGCAAAATAGTTTTCATTAAAAATCCTTGTCGAGTGCAATTGAGATTCCATCGTTCTCAAGATCGTTGCTTTTCCTGTTTTCGGATTGATAATTCCTTTAAAATCATTATCCGAAAAGTTGCCATACAAATCTTGAAAATGAATATCAGAAAGAAAGGCTAATTTAATTTCTTTTTGTTGTGCATTCAATATAGAAAAGAGAAGAATTAAAATAAATGAAATTTGTTTTTTCATGTGTGTAAAACAGCAAAACTAACGTAATATTAAATTCGTTTTATTTGAAAAGAAATTTATAACGATAAGTTAATTTGAGTTTTTAGAAATAAGTTTTAATGTTAAAGTCAGAATGACAAAATTTATTTCTGAAAATGATTTAAGTTCTACGTAATAAGTTTTGAGGATGTAATTCTGAAAGTTGAGAGATTCAAAGCCCGTATTCAGAATTACAGAAAAGAATTACTACCACAGAGATACATAGAACTGATATGAAAAAAGAAGAGTATTACTCTATATCTCAAAATAACAACAGATTGAGATTCTATTTACCAATAATTTAATTAAATCCCTCCATATCGTACAAAACTACCTAAAATTAACATCAGTATACTAATAGTTGTTACGGCTATGATATGAAATGTCATCAGAGGAAGTTTTGAATAATCTGATTTTAGACGAGGAAGCACATAAAACTGAGCGCTTATAGCCAATAAGACAATCGTAGCAAGGCCTATGAGTTTTAGCGAGACAACACGTTCGATTGGATTTTCGAAATGAAACCAATTACTGATTTTGATGGTATAAATATAGGACATTCTTACCCCTGTAATGACCATGATTAATAAAGCAGGTAGTCCAATACGTTCGTATTTACTTTCAAAAGAAAATAACTTTTCTACCGATTTTTCTTTCCATACTTGCGGTAAAATAACTAAACTTAATATAATATGACCACCCACCCATATTGTAGCGCCTATTAAATGAAAGATTAATAATAAATGTAATTCGTGCATATTTGTTAAGATAACAACATTTGGGTTTAAGATTTTATACGAGTTTGTTATTTACAACATCATCGTGTTCTTTTCTATGACCTTATTTCACTAAAATCAATTGACTATTTTCTAAAGCCTCTAACTTATGTATAACATTAGGTTCGATAGTTATATAATCACTAGAGCTTAACTCTATTGTTTGGTCATTTTCATCAGAATACACCACTTTTCCAGTAACACATAAAAGCAGCGCAGCTATTTTTGTGGTATGCTCTTTTAAAATATTATTTTCCAATAATTGAATTGATGTTACATTACTTGACTCTCCTTTGAAAATACTTACCGCACTGACACCCTTATCATTCGCATGAATGCTATTTAAACATGACAATTTATCCATCGTGAATTATTTTATCATCTAAATTTATTTCAAATCCATCAAATATTCTACTCAATTCTATGTATATTTTCTTATTTATATTCATTAATGATTAATCATTATAGATTGCTTCTAAAGAGGTTGTTTCGTGTTATTCTCTTTATTTTTATGTTATCAGTAGTAGTAGTTTAATTTTTGATAAGAATTCAGGAGAATTGCTATATACACATGATCCAAAGGATAAAAACTTTGGAGAAAAAGTTGTTAGAGCAAACTATGATATAGATGTCTGATCAATTTTAGATTACCTACAAAATATTCGTTTTTTTTGTAAGCTTAATTTGTGCTTTTCTACGAGTAACAGGTTTTATGACATGATGGAGAAGAAGGAAAAAAAAACATAAGTGTTATATTACTTCAATTTTAATCCATCTAACTAATAATTCTTGAGGGTTTAAATTTCGAATGATGGTTATTTTTGAGTTGATTTGATTGCCCAAAACATGAATAATGGTTGTAAAAATAATCTTGCTAAACGCTTTTGATCCGTATCTAGACCAAATCCATTTCTATGATTTTTATATTGAGCCCAATTTCCAGGAAATACAGCAGCGAAAAAAACAGCTGTTATTTTTCCAACAAACTCTTTTTTTTCTTTTGGAGCTAAAATAACAGCGCTTCCTAAAGCAATTTCGGAAATCCCTGAATATACAACGGTGTCATCTTTATCTAAGGGCACCCAATTAGGAACTTGAGCTTTAAACTCTTTTCTCGCAATTGTTAAATGGGTAATACCCGCTACCACTAAAAAAGCACCTAGGCTATAACGAGCTATATTTTGTTTCGTTTTCTTTTTCATAATTATATTTATTTAATATTTACCATCCAATTAGATTAGATATTCTTTCTGATAGTAGTTATAAAATTTATTTTTTTATTATTTAGTTGGTCGATCAAAACCAAAGGTTTCTAAGCGACTATCTTTTTGGTTAAGAATAATATTTTTTAAAACTTGAGCTGCAACCATCGAAAAAGTAATCCCATTTCCTCCATAACCTAATGCAAATAATGTTCGGTCACCTTTTTTCCATGGTCCCATATAAGGTAAACCATCATTTGTGGAGCTAAAAGTTCCGCACCAAGCCATTTCGGTATTGAATTCAATTTCTGGATATAATCGACTAAACTTACGTTCAAGAGTTTTGATTTTTGTTCGAAGTAAATCATCTCTTTTATCAGGATTTTGAAAATCTTCATCTTCACCACCAACGATCAATCGATTATCTTTTGTTGTTCGCATATAAAGATAAGGTTCTGCTGTCTCCCATATTAAGCTACGATTTGGCCAAACCATTTTTTCATCAATGGGAGCCGAACAAATCGCGTAAGTAGATAATAAATTCATTACTTTTTTAGGTAGAAATTGACCAGCTTCAAAGCCAGTTGCAACAATTACATACTTGCACGAAATAGTATGTCCATGCTCCGTCAATAGTTCGCAATTGTTCTTATTTTCGTCTATTTTTTCCACTTTTGTATGGGTGAAAATCTGTAATTGATGTTTTTCTTGATGATACTTTAATAAATTGATAGCGCCTTTATATGCATCCATCTGAGCAGAAGTATCATTTTGCAATGCTGCAATTCCATCAATATTTTGATAAGTTTTCAATTGCTTAGCATCTAAATACTTCACAGGCAAACCGACTTCTGTTCTTATTGCATATTCTTCGTCTAACAATTTTACACCTTGCTTATTACTCGCTAATAAAACTGTAGGAACACGTGTGAAATCAGCATCAATATTAGTTTTTTTGAATATATTTTCTATATCTGTAATAGATTCCAAGCAATTGAAATAAGCATCAATAGCAATTTTTTCGGGAACAATATTTATTAATTTACTTAATGGGGTATCAATTTCGTATTGTAATTGAGCAGTACTTGCTGCAGAACTTCCTGTGGAAATTGTTCGTTTATCGATAAGAGCGCATTCTATACCTGCTTCACATAATTCGTGCGCAACTAAAGCCCCTGTAATTCCAGATCCTATGATGGCAACATCTATTTTATAATTTTTGCGAAGAGGATGATATAAGTCGAAAAATTCGTTTTTAACAATCCAAAAAGGTAATCCAGAATGTAAATCCATATTATTTAGTTGTGTGGTTTAAAAAAACACACACTAAAACCGAGCCAATAATGTTAGTTATCAATTGTTTATTCGAATAAATAATCATATAAAATCTTTAAAATTCTGATTAATGGCTTGATGCTTACAGTGAAATAATCAATACAATTACAAGAAATTAATTATTATGGCGAAAATTAAATAGAAAAGATTATACCATACATTATATAGATTAGGTAATAAAATGGATCAGTCAGTAATTTTTTTTACATGCTTTTAACTGAGCTAAGTTTTACGAAGTACGAGAACTCGAAGAACCAAAGTTCATGAATTTAGAAAGGAGCAAGGAACTTTTTTAGATTGTTAAATTAATTAAAAAACAAAAGCAAAAAGCTTTTGGTGAATTAAATAGAGTAGAAGTTCAATTCTCCCTTCAACCACCTTCAACTAAATCAGTTGTTGCACAGTTCAAAAAAAACCTCCTTAAAATCCTTTTTAAAGAGGTTACTATTTATATTATTTTTTGTGCCTAAAATCGAAGTTGTGCGCAGGTTACCAATGTTAGCTGAAGTTATATTTCAATAGTTTTAGGGATTATATCCGAATCGTGATTGGCTATCGCTTCAATACAATTGGGTTGCGCGGCAATTTCTTTTGTCCATTTCAAAGACTTAATAACCTCTTGTTTATCTACTTGTACACCGGGTAGAATCATTTGTTCCCAAGATTTTTTGGCGTAGCCTGTATCGCTTGTCAACAATAAAAAATGTCCGTTATTCTGGATGATGGTTGAAGCCAAACCGTGTGTGTGACCAGGTGTATTAACAAACACGACCGAATTATCTCCAAATAAATCATAGGAAATATTTTGTGGACCTATATTCGATTTTTCAAAACTAAAGGTTTCCAAATTTATTCCTTCCCACATATTGGGAACGTAACGATAGGGCATTTGTTCGGCATCTCGCATTTCGATGTCGCTCACCAATATTCGTTTGGCGTTTTTTACCAATTTCAATCCGCTGACGTGGTCAGAATGCAAATGACTCAACACGAGATAATCGATATCCGAATCTTTGTAACCCAATCTTGCCAATTGTTCGTTAATTGCTTGCCCTGCTGGCAAATCAGCTTTGTTAATCAACCAATGTGCAAATCCCATGTGTTTACGCCCTTGGTCGCCAATTCTTACATCGGTATGCCAACCTGTATCAATTAAAATCAAACCTTTTGGATGTTCAATTAAATAGGCAGAAACGGGCAGCCAAACTTGATGTTTTTTACTTCTGAAAACGCCTGTATAGGAAATCGGATTCCACGTTTTTTCGCTAAATGGTAAGGAAGAATCCACTTCAACGCTGCCACAATGTAAAATATGCACTTTTATTGTTTCCATTTCTTTTGTATTGATTACACAAAATTACGTGCGAAATTCTAGCAAAAAATTGATTGAAATCAAAAAAGCTATTTTCCGGCTCGTAATCGGCTCAAGGTTTCTTGCGTCATTCCCAAATAACTTGCAATGGTATTTAGCGGAACTTTATTAAAAATAGCGGGTTTGCTTTGCATTAAATCATCAAAACGTTCTTTGGGCGTTTTAAAATGAGTGGAATAAATATGCTCCGTAAATTTTCTGATATTCTCAATTAAAAACTTTTTGTCCAATTGTAAAAGACGGGGATTTTGTTCGCAAAGTTGCTCCCAGACAGCATAATTAAGCTTTATAATCTTGGTTTCGGTAACCGATTGAATTCCAAATTTGCATTCTTTGTCATAAAATACACTTTCCACAGGAAGGCTAATTTCATTTTTTTCACAAAAAGCCAAGGTAATATCCCTTGCATCGGTTTCATAAAAAACTCGGATAATCCCTTCTTCCACGAAATATATTTTTTTTGAAAGAGAAAAAGGCTCTAAAATGATTTCTTTTTTCTGAAAATTATGCGTGGAGCAATTATTCATCAACAATTCAATTTCAGATTGAGATAAATTGATTTTTTCTGATAAAAATTGAGCAAAATTCAAGGTAATTGTTATTTGTATTTGACTTTGAGTGGTTTTATATCATTGATTAAAAATAAATTCTCAACGCACTTTCTCTTCACTAAATTATGAAAAAAACATTTAATAAAGATGTAAATACGCTGTTTTCAAATATTTTAAATATTATATAAAAAGTTGTGACAGATAGATTTTTCTGTTTATCTATTATATTCAGCATTTGCTTTCGTTAAGTTTTGCCAATATGTTAGCTGTCGTTTTATTCTTTATTATAATGATGATATAGAAAAGGGACTATTTTTTCTGTTTGTCCTGTTTCTTCAATATTATGTTTTATCCAATGTTCGGCGGTTTTTTTTGAAAATACAAATGGTAAAAAACACCAATTTATAATCCAACCTAATACTGGAATATCAACTCCAATATAGGTTTCTGCATAAAATGTTGAGCCATTTTCAGAGGGTTCATAATAATGATTGATTCTTCCCACCGTCAAAAATCCAAATTTTATTAAAAAAGTAAATTCTGTTTCATCCAGTGTTATTGTTAGCATTTTATTATTAATAATTTCGTTAAAATCATTAAACTGCTCCTGAATTTTGCTATAAGCTCCAACTGCAAAACCATTATTTTTTCCTTCTTTTGGATTACTGAGTGGTTGAACTGCAATATGATCGCGATGATGCCATAAATGGTAAAAACTAACTTCTGGACCACTAAAATTTTTTCCATTCCATGTTGTTTTTTGTGCCAAATTTTCAAACCACCATTTTATCATTTTAGGTGTCACACCTTTTGAATCTTCATGTTGAATTTGAACACGTAACGCTCCATTAAGATGTTTGGTAATATCTGTCCATTTAGCCGAAGTTTGAGTTTTGAAAAGCGAATCTCCTAGGTTTTGATGCACTTTTCTTGCAATTAGTCTATTATCTCTTAGACCCATTTTTTTGGGTGAAGACCAAATATTTTTACTGATTTTTGATTGCATAATAGTATTTTTATTCAAAATTACATTACTAACAATCTTTTTTATTGACGCATATGTGTCATTTTCCTTCGTTAATATTTTTCCGAATTCGTGTTAGAGATTGTCGTGTTATTCCAAGATATGTACATAGATGGGAGATGGTTACTCTGTTGTACATTGTAGGAAATTCTTCAACAAAATTCAGGTATCTTTCTTCCGCATTTTCATCCAATAAGGCTTCAAGACGATTAAACATTCTGGAATAAATTTGTTCAAGCATTATTCTCAAATATTTTTCAAAAAGAGGATATTTTTCTGTACAATATTCAAGATGATCGATGGGAATATTTAAAATAATAGAAGGTTCTATAGCCTGAAAACTAAACTTGCTTGGTTTTTTTTTGTTCAGTGCATCAAGGTGAACCACAAGTTTTTTTTCATCAATGAAATTTACCGTAATATCTTCTCCCTTTTCGTTGATATAAAATGCACGAAGCAAGCCAGAATAAATATAACCAATAGATTTTTGTAACACATCTGCTTCAATAAAATTTTCTTTGGGATGAAGTTCTAAGATTTCAATTTTGCTTGATAATAAAATCAATGCTTCATCTGTCAGCTTTGGGCAGATTGCTTTTATATTCTCTAAATAATTTTGAATGATTAAATTCATTAGAGTCTGTGTTAAGTTTTCTTTTAACTATAGAATCTTTAAAATTATTAAATTTAATTTTTTTAATCAAAATAAACGAAGTTATTACAAATTATATGAGCTTATTTTCGCTTTTTCACAAAAGGATTATAAGAAATACCTAGATTAAAATAAAACGAAGGATCTTGTGTCGAAGAGAAAATCTTGTCATCAAATGTGTCTTTTTTATTAAATAAACCATTTGTAATTAGCGTTTTTACTCCTGTTTTAGCGGTGATAATAAAATTGTGTTTTAATAAATATTCGTACTTCAATCCATTATTTAAATCGACTTGTCTGTATTCGTATTTTTCAGATAAATTATTAGGATTCAAATGATATAAATAAAACGTGTTAGCTTCCAATTCAGTTCCTATTGATAATCGAGAATTTTTGAAAGGATGCATTCTGAAAAGAATTTGCTTTGGTAAAATAATATCTGCAAAAAAGTCATTATTAAATCTATGTTGTAAGGTAAACATTGGAATTACAGGTGTTTTAGTACTTTCATCAATGTTCAAGCCTAATCCTACTAATATTTTAGTTCGATCTGTAGATTTTAATAAAATATTTCCTGTTACAAGTCCTTTTACCCGACCAAAATATTTATCACTACCATCAAAAATAAGACTAGAACTTAGAAAAGTAGGCTTGTTAAAAAGTTTTGTACTATAAGCCAAATTCAGGGATTCGTAATGATAATGTGCATTAATATCTACATTTTTTGTTTCTTGAAACGTTGATTTATCAAATTCTATATCCATATTGGTATTCTTATAACCAAGAGTCGTACTAAGAATCCAATTCTTTTTTTTCAAAATATTGATATTTGTACTGATATTCAGTTGCGAATAATGATTAATTCGATTTCCATCATTTTTATTTCCATCAATTTTCGAAGTAAATTTAGTTGGCGTGGCGTAAGTGTATTCTATATTCAATGGTCTTGCAACAGAAAATTGTTGCGTCAAATACATATAGGCTTTTTTGGAAATACTATCTTGTTCTTTTATTTCCTTATTGTCTTGCGCATATACATTGGTAACATTTGTTAGAAGACAAAATAATATTGTTGACGTTTTAATTAATTTCATGGCTATTATCTGGCTTGAAAAATTGTTTGTTTATAAAAATTGAAATTAAAAATTTTGTCAAAAAGATTGAATTTATGATCATTGCTAATACTTTCAATATTAATTGGTTGTTGAGAATCTTTAACAAAAACAATCCATAATTCATTCAGAAATTCTTTTTCCTTTATCATCAAAAGTTTTTGTGTGGCGATAAGCGATTCAATTTCTTCGAGTTGCTCACAAAACACAATTCCGATTGATTTGTTTTCATGTGAAATAATGCTACAATTGTATTTCAAAAAATCTTTGATCAAAATTGAATCATTGTAGATTTCTATAAACCGAATAAGGTCAACTATTTGAATAATTTTACATTCAAGTTGTTCTTCTGATAACGAAGTTTCGTCTATAAGATTATATAATTCTAATACTTTTGCTTGCGACATATTACTAATTTTTCGACGTAAATAAAAAGCAAAAAAATCAGTCCCAAATTCAATTTTATACGAACCAATGTATATTTTATACAAAACCTAAGGATTGCGGGTTTTTGTATAAAAACAGAATCATTTTGTATAAAAAAATATAATGTCTTTTATAAAGAAGTAATTTAGCAATCTAAATATTTTGAGTAATTATTATCTCTAAATAAATCAAAATGGAGGAGAAAATTATAGCTTTTTTATTGAACAAGAAATTGAAATTAGTTAGACAAATCATTTTTTTACTATTTTTCTTCATTTTCTTATATTGCTCTGGATTTTATTTAAGATTCCCCAAAGAAGACCGTATCTATTGGTTTGTTAGCGTGTACACTTTTTTTGTCATCATGTTTTACATCAACACCTATTATTTAGTTCCTAAATTTTTGGAGAGAAAATATTTGACCTATTTTTCGCTTTTAATCTGTCTAGTTATTGTAACCCTAAGTATTGTACTTTTAACGAATCGATATATCTTACATTTAAATACTCCAAAAGGTGAGTTTTTTATGTTACAGCCAATTTATGGAATTTTTACTTCGATTAGTTTTATCATGATTACAACAACAACAAGATTAGCGCAGAATTGGATTATTGACAAAGAAAAAATTATTGAATTAGAAAAACTAACGTATGAAATGGAATTATCTGAATTAAAAAATCAAATTAATCCCCATTTTTTATTTAATAATTTGAATAGCGTAAAAGCACTTATCAGAAAAAATCCCGAAGAAGCTGTGAATACAGTTGTGAAGTTGTCTGAATTTCTGCGTTTTCAGTTGTATGAAAATCGAAACAATAAAAACAATTTGTGTCAAGAGATTTTATTTCTTACCAATTATTTGGAATTAGAGCAAAAAAGACGGGACGATTTTACGATAAAAATCAACAATAACATTGATTATGAGTCACTTAATCAACGTTTAATACCATCAAATTTATTCACTGTTTTTATCGAAAATGCGGTTAAACATAGTGTCGATGTTAATGATAATGCGTCTTATATTAATATCAATTTTAGCATAATAAATCTTATGTTGCATTTTGAATGTAGCAATTCTATCTGTCCAGATTTTAAAATTTCTGGCACAAAAAATAAAGGAATTGGTCTTACGAATATCAAAAGAAGATTAGAACTTTTATATGGCAAGAGCTATGAGTTGAAGCTAAAAAAGAATGAAAAAGAATTTGTTGTTAACTTAAATCTACCTTTATGAAATGTATTATAATTGATGATGAACCTCTTGCACGTGAGGAATTATCGGAGGAACTTACTAGTTTTGAATCCGTTGAAATTATTGGAAGTTTTGGTAATACAATCAAAGCGCTTGATTTTACTAAGAACAATCACGTCGATTTAGTTTTTTTGGATATTGAAATGCCAACCATAAATGGTCTGGAACTCGCAAAACAATTGTCTACGAATACATTATTTATTTTTACGACGGCTTATCCACAGTTTGCGATTGATGGCTACGAGTTAGATGCGATAGATTATTTATTGAAACCTATTTCGCAAGAACGGCTAAAAAAAGCAATTAATAAAGCAGAATTATTGCATCAATTATTATCAGATAATACCATAAAATCAACAATTGAATCTAATTCAGCTCAATTTATGTTTATCAAAGCAGACCGAAGATTTCATAAACTAAACTTTGAGGATATTACACATATCGAAGCTTTGAAAGATTATGTCATCATTTATACGGACAAACAAAAGTTGATAACCGCTATGAATCTGAAAACGATGCATACAAAGCTTCCAAACACAAGCTTTTATAGAGTGAGCAAATCCTATATTGTGAATAAGAATCACATCACTTCTTTTGATTATAACACTTTGTACATCGATGATGTTGCGATTGCAATAGGTTCTACTTATCGTAAATTATTTTTTGATAATTATGGCGAAGGTTATATAAAAATGGAGGATTGAGGCAAAACAACTGACAATACGTTTAATGTTAGGGATTATTAGTCCATCTTATATCCTGGCTTTTTGTAGTTTTTTGGTTTTAATTAAATATTGCCAATTTCTATTTAACCATACATTTTACCATGCCAATGTTACCTGCAGGCGTTTTAGTTATTTTAGGTCATATGAATATCCTATTTCTTTCAGGTCCTTTTCAAGTTGTTTCCAATCTTCAAGTTCCTCTACGATTGTTAAAACCATTTCTTTTGTTAAGGTTTTCCCGTTATATATTTCTGTTACGGTTTTTAATGGGATTCCAGTTTCTATAAAACTTTCTTCAAAATATTCAGTAGCCCAATCAATGTAAGTTTGTGGATTACCATCAAAAATTTCTAAAAATTCATCAGATCCATCTTGAAAATGTTCAAGTTTTCCGATTTTCCATTTATTTTGTTTTGTAGTCCAAATGCAGAATGTTGATCCAATTGATTGTACAGGTTCTCCAAATATAAACTCATTAAATATTTCAGGCATTTCCTGAGTTAATTTTTCTTTTGCAGGAAGTTTTTCTTCGAAATCATAGAGCTCGTGAGCAAACCCATTTATTACACAACCTTCTTGCACAAATAAAATTAGCATTTGGTCTCCTTCACCATTTCTCATTTCGAAAAATTCTTCATTTTCTGACCACTTGTCATTATACGAATAGTAACGATATTCCCATTCTTGCGAAAGAATAGCATCTAAGACAGAGATTGCTTTGCAAATTGACTTTAGTTTTCTTGGATCAGGGAGTGAATTAATATTTTTAGTTGATATCATTTTGTCAAGTATGTTCGATTTACGCTTGCAGCTAACATTGCTTTTTTACGAAACTACTATAGTTTTAGTTTTGTAAAAAACACCTATATCTATCTTCCGTATTATTATTCCAAACATACAACAACTATTTTACAATAAATTACGATTTCTTGTAAAAACAAAAACCTAGCTTAAAAAAACTTAGCGAGGTTTTACAGTTTATTTTTTATCTGAAATGTCTATTTATGTAACAGTTAGCTATGTTTTCAGAAATGTTTTATTCTACTTCATTCAATTTATTTAAAAAAACAGTAAGCTTTTCCTCATCTATAGAAAAATCTTTTTTAATAACATTATTTTCAGTGAGGGCAAAGATTAATTGATTTCTCCCTACAATTTTACTACTTGTAAATTGTTTTTCTTGGAGTATAAAAGTAACTTTATTTGTAAACTTACCGTTTCCTAAAGGTTGGATTTCTCCTTTAATTATTTCAACATTTTTTAAGTTGTAGATGTAGAAATTATTTCCATTCTTTTGATAATTAAATGCTATTTGATTATTTAGGAAAATATTTTCTTTATCAAACTTAACGGCTGTAATGTTTTGTTTTTGAGCTAAAATAATTTGATATGGCAATAAGAATAGAATCAAAAAGATACTAAAGTGTTTCATTAATTTTATATTATTATAGTTAGTTTTTTATCAAGCATTTCTACTAAAAAAACTTTGCAAAGGCAGGAATTCGAAGAACTAAAGTTCATGAATTCAGAACCAAAGCAAAGAGCTTTTGGTGAATTAAATAGAGTAGAAGTTCAATTCTCCCTTCAACCGCCATTCAACTAAACCAGTTGTTGTACAGTTCAACAATAAATCTCCTTAAAATATTTCTATAGAGGTTATTATTTATATTATTTTGTGTTTTTGTATTTAAAATTGGAAATGTGAAATAGCTACCAATGTTGGCTGAGTTATATTATTATTTTTTTATAAAAGGTGAATTTTCAAGACATTCTTCAGTATTACATAATATAAATCTGTCATTTCCTTGAAATTTAATTATACCGTTTGTAACATTTCCAATCGGTATATCAACAATTTCTCCACTACAGTCAGGTTTAGAGTTTGTCCTAAGCCTTGTATCAGTCATTTTATAAATGTTCTCTTCTAATTTTTTAATAATAAATTTATTATTTGTTTCCTCTTCTCCAGATATTGATATTCTATTACCTTTATTATCAATAATCCAAGTTTCAATACAACCATCAAAATCAGCTTCCCAAGTTCCAATTATTGGAGATATACTATTATTCGTAGCACAAGAGTTTAATGATATTAAAGTTATAATTAAGGTGATTTTTTTTATCATAATTTTTTTATAAAGTCATGGAATAATTACAGCCAACACTATTTTCGTAAAATTAAACTCAAATATACAAACAAAATTAGATTGTATACCTTATTGTATAAAATTAACAACCTCCCTAAAATCGCTTTTAAAAAGGTTATTATTTATTCTATTTTGTGTTTTTGTACCTAAAATTGGAGTTGTGAAACAGTTACCGATGTTGTGCGATGGTTATTGATTGGGGTTTTCCTTAATTTCAAAAATATACTCTTTTTTCAATTTAGGTTTGATAGTTGCATTCTTATAAGTTCCTTTGATTTGCAATTCTGTATCCTAATTTCCTTTGGTAAGTTTAAATTGTACAGGACTTTTTGCTTTAATGATATTTTTCTCTCGAAATCTGATATTTTTTCATTTTTATTATACAAATCTATATTATGAAGCATAGTTGCTACAGGACCAGTCTGAACTACATTACCATTTTTTAATTTCACTTCAGGTAATATTTCATTTTCTTGAATTATTTTTTGATCATTTTAGCTAACGTATTTTTGATTTTAACATATTTTGAAGTTTTATTCATTAAAAATATTGTTTTACTAATTATGGGTTGGTATCAAAATATAATAAATAAAACTTAATTATTGGAGGATTTAAAATAAGAAAAAACTATAAAATTTATTTAGAATAAATAAGAATAATGAAATAGCTTTGTTAAAATTTTTTAAAATGAAAAAAGTAACAATAGTACTTTCATTATTATATGCATCTATTTCCTTTGCACAAGAAAAGGATTCAATACAGACCAATACTTTAGGCGAAGTAATTATCAATACATTTATTAAAAAGGATACCGATACTTCAAATAAAATGCCGTTGAAATTCATTGAAAATCCACAAGTTTTTTCGAGTATTGATAAATCAGTTTTAGAACATCAGGTCATTTTTACAGTTGACGATGCTTATCGTAATGTAACAGGTTTACAAAAAATGTGGAATTCTACTGGACGTTCTGGTGATGGAGGAGCTTATGTAACTTTAAGAGGTTTTGTTTCCAATAACTCTTTACGTAACGGTTTGGTAGCACCTGTTTCTACAACTATTGATGCTGTAAATTTGGAAAGATTGGAAGTTTTGAAAGGACCTTCCGCTACGATGTTTGGTAGTAATGTTACTTCGTATGGTGGAGTTGTAAATAGAATTACAAAAAAACCGCATGAGAATTTTGATGGATCTGTGAGTATTGCAGGTGGAAGTTATAATTATTATCGAACTTCTGCAGATGTAAATGCTCCGATTACAAATGATAATAAATTATTATTCAGAATTAATACTGCTTATACAAATTCTGGTACTTTTCAGAAAAAAAATAGTGGAAATGAATATTTTGCTTTTGCGCCTTCATTGCGATACAAACCAAATGATCGATTAGATATTAATGTTGATTTTGAGATGTACGAAAATAATGCAATGGCAGAGCAAATGTTTTTTTACTTAGCTGGTAATCCTTCTTTAGGGATTAATAATATGAATGATGTAGAACGAGTTTTAGGATTAGATTATAAACAATCTTATGTTGGTGATGGTCTTAAAGCAAAATCAAAGGTTAGAAATATATTTGGTCAAGTAAATTATATAATTGATGATCATATAAAATCATCTACAAATATTAGTACTGCTTATTCTCAATCGAATGGATTTAGCCCATATTTTTATGTAGCTCCAGAAAGTACATATACTAAAAACCCATTAGATACAGAATTAGGCGTTATGCGTGCTGATCAATCAACAAGAGACAGTAAAAAAACAACTTTTCAAATTCAACAAAATTTTAATTTCGATTATACATTTGGTAAAATGAGAAATAGAACGGTTATTGGTTTAGATTATATGCAAACGAAAGATAATCAGCTATTTATTTCTGGTGACTTTGATTGGGTTCCGTTTAAAAATGGAAATTATTCTAACATGAATAATCATATGTACGTTGTCAAAATAAATGGGACACCTCTTTCTAAAAATTAAGAGAGGGTTTGGTTTATAAATTTATTATTTTTTCTTGAAAATACAATTGCCTTCTTTTGGCAATCGTTTGCCGTTTAATAATTGCTCTTTGTTCTAAAATTTTATCTGCTCTACCAAAATATACATCTGAAGGTGTAAGGTTGTTCAAAGCCTCATGATACCTGCAATTGTTATAGTTTTCTACAAACTTATTTAAGGCTTCAATCAGCTCATCAGGATGGTAATAATGATCCAGTTTTACTACATTTTTCATCGTTCTGTGGTACCTTTCGATTTTCCCTTGCGTTTGAGGATGCAGAGGCTTTCCTCTAACATGTTTCATTTTTTGAGTATTTTTCAAGTAATCTTTTAACTCACTTGATACATAACAAGGTCCATTATCAGATAATAATTTTGGTTTCTGTTTCGTTTTTAATTTCGCTTTTTCAATAGCTGTTTTTACAGTTCTTTTCACATCTTCAGCTTTCATTGAACTGCATAATTCCCAATGAATAATATATCGGCTGTAATCGTCTAAAATCGTGCTCAAATAATACCATCCCCATCCAATAATTTTAAAATAAGTAAAATCTGTTTGCCACATTTGATGAACAAAATTCGTTTTATCTTTAAATTCATTCGCTGCTGAAATCAGAATGTGATTGGGCGCTGGAATTAAATCTCGTTGCTTCAATATCCGATAAACACTCGATTCCGATATATAAATCCCTAATTCATCGGTCATTTTAAAAGCCAGTTCTCTAGCAGATAATTCAGGATAATCCAAAGCTAATTCTACAATTAAATCTTTCTGAGATTCAGGAATACTATTCCATTTTCGATGCATTGAATAACGTTTAGATTCTAAACCCTCAAATCCATTTTCTAGATAATTTGAATACCATTTGTAAAATGTACTTCGTGCTATTCCAAATTCCTCTAAAGTACGTTTAACTCCAATTTCTGAACGAGTTACAGTCTGAATTATTTCATATTTTTCACTTGCTGATAATCGCATATATTTCTTAAATTTATTGATTAATCCAACGAATCCAAGGTTTTTTTTACGATATCATAACGCACAACTAAATCGGCTACAATCTCTTTTAATTGTAAATTTTCTTTGCGGAGATCAGAAACTTCATCACTTGTTGCTTCACGTGTAATATCACCAGATAATCGCTTTTTACCAGCTTCTAAAAACTCTTTGTTCCACTTATAAAATTGAGATTGTGAAATAGCATATTTGCGACAAAGTTCAGCTACTGAAATCTCAGCACGTAAGGCTTCCATCACAATTAAAATCTTTTGTTCCGCTGTAAATATTCGTCTTGTGTTTTGACGAATATCTTTTACAAATTTTTCAGGAGTTTTCTTTTTTGAATTTGCCATAATTAAAATTAATGCTTTTAAAAACACTATCTTAAATTTTAGGTCTTAGATGTCCACTTTTTGCTGACGATTTACAAAAGTAAGAAAGGAGCAAGGGACTAATAATTCGGAAGAATTAAAATTACAAATAGAGCAACTCGAAAAAGAATTAGAAGAGGCAAGGTTAAAAAAGGAAAGAGCTTTATCTATGGCTCAACAAACCAAGAGAGGACATGTGTATATTATTTCGAATATTGGTTCTTTTGGAGAAAATGTATTTAAAATAGGAATGACAAGAAGGTTAGAACCTTTGGATAGGGTACGAGAACTAGGAGATGCCTCAGTCCCATTTCGATTTGATGTTCATGCCATGATTTATAGTGATGAAGCCAGAACTTTAGAATATGAATTGCATAAAGCTTTTGCAGATAAAGCTGTCAATTTATTTAACTATAGAAGAGAGTTTTTTAATGTAACTCTTCAAGAAATTAAAGAAAAAATAGTAGAGTTAGGCTTTGAGGCTGAATTTATAACAGATGCGGAGGCGATGGAATATAGAGAATCATTACTACTAAAAGAACAATCAACTATAGAACCAATTGAAATGATTGAAGAAGAATTTCCAACGAGTTTAATGTAAGCTCATAATTTTTGACATCTGAATTAAAATAATTACTTTTACTTATTAAACTTTATAAGTTGGTTTATGCGTAATTTATGTTGTAATTATTTTTGTATTTTTAGTGAATATATTTGATGATATCTATAATGCAAGTAATTAACGCAGTTCAAATAATCGATATTTTAGGTACAAATAGCATCCCGATTAAGGTGTTAGCTGAGGATGCAGAAATTTATTTTGCTAAAACTATATTTAAAACTCATCCACCATTAGAAGATATTATTAACGAATTGATTGGTAATTTTATTTATAGTAGTTGGGGAATTCGGGTACCTGAAATCAATGTAATAAAAATTGAAAACGAACTTTTACAGCGTTTTATAACAGATAATAATATAGTTACTAAATATAGTGATTATAATTTAGAAGAATTATTTATTATTGGAGTTAAAGAAGTTGTTAATCAGATAGATGTAGATATACATAACTTGACTATTACGAGTAAAAATGATTTCAATAAATTTTTAAACCCTTATTTATTTTTAGATATAGCTTTTTGTGATATATGGTTAGGGAATAAAGATCGAAGAATTAATAATACTAATTTACTTTTAGTTGAAGATTATGGTAAATTAGATTTTGTTGCGATAGATCATACGCAGCTATTTGCAAATCAAATCAATTACAAAGGGCTTAAAATTACTATCATGGATAGTGATTTGTCTAATATGTTAATAACTACCGATTTCACTAAAAAGATTTGTAAATTTGCAGAGAAAGAAATAATTTCAACGTATCATAATAGAATTCTTGAAAAGATTGGTATAACACTTGATGTTTTACCTAACTTCTTAGATCTCTTACCTTCTGAAATAGGACTAAGTAAAGCAGGGAGAAAGAAAATTATAGAGGTATTAGAAAATCAAGAAAGAAACAATAGAGTCGCTAACAAATTAATCAATTTACTAAGATGAAATCGTATTACAGTTTAATCAGGTATTTTAATAACTCCTTATCGAAGGAGAATATTGTTATTGGGTTAATTGCGATTTCTACAACCAATGTATTTTATAGATTCTCTGAATCTAAAATTAAATTGATTTCTAAATTTTCAGATCATCGTGATGATCTTTTAAATTATAATGTAAAAAAAATAAAAGATTATTTAGATATCAATGTTAAGGATAAATTATTTGTCAAAGAGAACTCTTACAACCTTAAACTATACATTGACCGTCTTTCTATTTATAGTAATGGTTTGATTCAATTTGATAAACCTGTTGAATTGAATATGGATGTAAACGAAGCATTTTTCAATACATTCTATGATAAATACATTGGCGAGTTTAAATCAAATGCAAGAAATAAAAAAGTTGATCAAGTATTTATACAACGTGTAGAAAATAAATTTAGTAAGCCTTTAGAGCATATTATTGATATAGATTATAGAATAGAAAAAAAAATAATTCCATCATTATTCTTTGATTATAAATTAAATGGAATAGGTGTTAACGGTTCTATTTATAGTGTAAAATGTATTGATATCAATTCAAACAGAACACTTGAAAATATTCAGAAAGATGTTTCAGAATTAGAAAGTTTAAGTTATAGACTAAACAGATTTTCTGAAGATAAAGTTATGCATCCAGAAAACAATCGACATTTCTTGGTTATAGATGAGTATAAGGGGTATGACGATAAATATGCAGAATTATATGAAGCTTTAATTAGTCAAGAAAACGATTTATATAAAATTGTCAATTCAGATCAATTAGATAATATTACGACTAAAATTATTAATTCTGGTGCTACTAAATTCTCAGCTTTAATTGAACAAAAACAAATAAGATAGAAAAATCCTTAATCATTAATGATTAATTATGATTATCAATAAAAACACGAATTATATAGCTGAATTCATATCAGGTCAGTCAGAGTGACGTTTGCAAAACATAGTATACTAAGTCATATGAATAACAAATTTGATGCGTTCTGAAACAAGCCCAGAATGACAAAACCCGTTTCCAAAACTGAATTTGATTATCAATAAAAAAACGTAAAACATTAAGCGTACAACATAGCACTTAATAAAAACCGGCATTAAATCTATGACGTTAAGAAAATAATTGATTGTAACGTATAAAAGGTTTTAGCCCGTAGGGTTTTTAAAATCTTTAGTGAAAAGAAATTATTTTTAGTCAAATAGATTTACAGCCAAGCGTTTTTTGTTTCGTTTTTTGCGCTCAAAAAATGAAAGGAAATTTCTCGATGCTTCGAAATAACAAAGAATACCTGTCATTCCGAAGAAGTGACAACGAATGAGGAATCTACTATCATAAGAATAACGATAATGATTTTTTATCATTCAATAATTGGAAATACTAGGTTTCCAATAAATGAGTGGGGTAGACCTCCAAAATGTAATTAATTTTCGAATTATTTAGGTTTTCATTGAACAATGTCTCACCTTTTTTTAACCTCAAAAACAGTTACATTTTTACCTTCCAGATGAATGTATTTTTTAATTTCCTTTACGATAGAATGAATATATTTTCCATTTATTTTAAGATATTTGTAATATGGATGGTAAAACAAGAGCAAATATAAAACCTGGTATGCTGGTTAATATTGTATTGAAAAAGGATCAACGAACTGGCGAATTGACGGAGGGTATCGTGAAAGATTTATTGACTTCTGCGTCTTTTCATCATCATAGTATAAAAGTTCGTTTGATGGATGGACAAATTGGACGTGTACAGGAAATTATTGAAGACGATTTTTAGAACGAGTTTGATGTAAATGTTGCTTAACCTTAGTAACAAAACATTGTATCGAAGACTTAGACCATAACTATACCATTTTAGAATGATAATTCTACTCTTGAGAGTGATTTTGAAGTGTGGAAATGATATTGAGTGTTCAGCTAAAGCAACTTGAAAAAGATGGATTGGTCTCGAGAAAAGTTTACGGGAAGAAATCACCAATTAAAGTAGTTTATAACTTAACCAATTTTGGTAAATCTTTTATTCATGTTTTAGACACAATTACTAATTGCGGAAATGAAATTGTGGAAGAAAGAGGAGAATTTATAGATGTAGTTTAATAAAATCAGTTTTTACTTAAAATAAAACCTCGTTTTAAACTTAATAAGCGAGGTTTTCTGAATATTTTATTTACATTCGAAAGAACTTAATATATACTAATTATCCTCATCTTGAGGTATTGGTTCGTCTTTCATGAAAGCTTCAAAAGCACCCACAGGAGCAAAATCTATATAAAATATCTTATAGTCATTCTTTTTTCTCCAGATTTTAACAGAGTCAGTACCTTTTTTTATCAACCAATCTCTTGTTACTGGTTGTCTTTCTTTTAATCCTAATACATCAACAAGTAACCATTGACCTAACGCCGCTTGACCAAATCTTTTCCCATTTTCATCATATTCTGTATTACTACCAGATTGTAATCCTTTCATATTACTTTGTGTTACTAATGTAGGGATTTTTTTTCCGTTTGGTAATATTAAATGGAAGCGGACTTCTGGTTTATTATTTTTGTTACCCATATATTGTTCTTTATATGATTCAAATTCAAAAATATTATCAATAAAAAAACTTGGATATTTTTTATGAAACTCTCGAGGAATAGGAATGTAAACCTCATTCAATGGACGTAGAGTATCACTTCCTTTATTTTTAGAAGAACCATTCCATGCATTTAAACCAGATTTTTCCTCTACTTCTTTAGATTTATATGAGTATAATGGAAGATAAGCTTCAACAATATCTGGTTCTATTTCTTCTTTAGTTGTACCTATTAAATCTAAGTATGCTTTAAGTAGAAACTCAAATGGATCTTCAATTATTTTAACATCAAATTGGTTTAATAAAAATGTATCTTCTCTTGAAGAATCAAATTTTTGCCATATTTGAGAGTCTCCAAAAGTGAATTTATAATCTTTACATCCATCAGACCATGAAAATGCTGTTGATGTTAAATTAAAGTTTTGTAATCTGTTTATATCAATTAGAGGATAAGCACATTCATTGATAATGAATTTTCCTTCATCACGTGTTATATAATGATAGATATTTTTATCTTCAGATAATCCTAAACGCTCGTAGTCGCTTTTCATTCTTTCGTTCTTTATTTCCGAAATTTTGAGTGCTAGCGATTCTAAGCCTAATTCTCTACTTTGTTTTATTTCATCTTGATAACGTTTGAGTTGCATTACTTTTTGAAAAGAAGGTTTGCTACTCATCCATGTTTTTAAGCCTATACCAATTCTATCATTCCCAAAAACGGATAATACATCGTGAGGTGTATTTCCGATATCTACATTTTGACCATTAAAAATTTTAGCAAATACTGTTTCTTGAAATTTAGAATCAAGATATGGGATTAAATCACCTTGTTTTTGACGAAATAGGTTGGATAAGGCACCATAGACTTGAAGAAATTGAATATAATCATTTCTTTGCTCTTTAGAATATTGCTCCCAAATACTCATACTTATAAAACCTTAATAATTTCTTTACTAATTCTTTCAATTAAAGGAGTAGTGACAGAATTACCTGCCTGCATATATAATTTACTATTTGCAATAGGAGGTAAGATATATTTATCCATTGGATAACCTTGGAAAGCAAAGCACTCTTTTGGAGTCAGTTTTCTAATTCCGAAATCATCTTTTATTAATGGAACATTGTGTCCTCCAGCTCCCATGTTTGCAGTTAATGTAGGACAAACATTACTTTTGTTTTCTCTTACATAAACTCTACGCCATTGGTAAACAGTATCTTTACTTGTCATTGTTTTTACAAGTTCAGGATAATATTGATGAGTTTCAGGATAATAGTATTTATCTTCTTTTTTATCTTTATCTAAAATATCATGAATTGTTTTTGTTAACTTTATTTCTTCAGGAAATTCAAAATTAGAATAATTAGGTACTTGTTTAGGATCAAAAGCAATAACAAAAATTCTTTCACGATTTTGAGGTACATTTGCATGAGTCATTGTATTCAAAACCTTATGAAAAACTTTGTAACCTAATTTTTCTTCTAAAATTTCAAGGATTACTTTAAATGTTTTTCCTTTATCATGAGAAACTAAATTCTTTACATTTTCTAAAAAAACAACTTTGGGTTGATGTTTTTCAATAATTTGTTCTAAGTCAAAAAAGAGTGTTCCTCTTGTATCAGAAAATCCTTTTCTGAGTCCTGCAATTGAAAAAGCTTGACAAGGAAAACCAGCACATAAAATATCAAATTGTTTTGGGATATAATTTTTTACATTTTCCTTTGTTATATCTCCAAACGGTATTTCTCCAAAGTTTTCACGATACGTTTTTTGAGCGTCTTTGTTCCATTCGCTTGTATAGACACATTTACCACCAACATTTTGCATTGCGATTCTGAATCCTCCAATTCCTGCAAAAAGATCAATAAATTTGAACGTGTAATTCTTCGGAGTTGGAAATGGAACATTTTCTACTTCAAATAAAAGTTGTTGTAGAGCTTCTTCTTCTGCTACGGAAGTTTTATTTTCTTTTTTATATTCTACATAATTTTTAAAAATTTTTATTGCTTCTTTTTTGTAATGCTTTGAAACACCGTTTTGTATATTATGAAGATAATGGGTTAATACAGCTTTTTCTTCTTCTAAAGGTTCAACAAGCTTTATCTGATAATTTTTACTATCAAATTCCTCTATGCTTATTTTCTCTTTTATCAACATTCTCTTTTCGCTTACTTATATTAATGACTGCAAGATACAAAAAAATTATGTGCATCTTTTTAATTGTTGTTTACCTAAATAGGTAATAATTTTCAACAAAAATAAAAGTAAGAAAAGACATTGTATGTCGTTTTGTATGAAATAAAATTTTTATAGCATTTTTTCTATATGAAATCGGTCTAACTCATTTAATGTATTTAAGAAAAGATTAAAATTATCTTTGTTTTTGATCTGAATATTATCGTATTCATTCAAAATAATATTCTCTAACTGATCACCTTCACGAATAAGTCGAATAATATTTGGTGTAAAACCGAATTTTGCTAAATTTATTTCGTTTTGATCAGTTGTTCCATAAGTTGACAAGTCATAATCTTTCTGTTTTATAATATTGAAATCAAATAATAATGAAATGAATTTGTTTAGTTTAAAACTTATAAAATCCTCTTCCATTTTTTGTTTTACGACTGCAATATTTACTAATCTTTCTTGATTGTTAATAATTTCAGTAAGATTAATATATACAGGTTTTCCTTTGTCATTTTTATAAAATGTTTTAGATTCTTTATCATAACTATACTCTCCATATGAACTAGTTACATATAAATAACTATCTTCATTTACTTTGCTCTTAACTAAATCTTTATAATAATTAATTGCATTGTTTACCCTTGAACTGAAAGGTTTATGTAAATCATTGTATATATAATTTCTATAATAGTTTCGTGCTATGGCATTGTTAAGTCTTGTAAATTCTAAATCATTTATGTTTTCTACAAAATCTTTTATAAAATAAAGATATATTAATTGGATAATTTTATTGTTTTCCAATGAGCCATTTTTTTCTGATTCATATTTTTGGATTGGTGTTGTAAGTATTCGTTTAGTTTCTTTAATATATTCATCATTTTTAAGTCTTGATTTAAATACCTTAACTAATTGATCAATATTATGAAACATATTAATTATATCATTTTGAAGAAATTTTTGTAAAATATATTCGTCAGTTTCATAATCATTAATTTTTTTGGTCAAAATTTTTTCATGAACTTTTAGAGTTCCAATACGCTCCGTTGCTATTTCTCTATCTTTTTTAGGAACATTTGTTAATTTAAAATTTTCCAATAATGGATTTTCTATTTTATCAGAGGGTGTATAAGTCCTTAATTTTTGAATCTTAGTAATATGTTTACTTTTTGATTCATCTTTTCTAGTTCTATTTTTAAAAACGGCTGTATCTACAAAATAAATTTTAGGACAAAGTTTTTCTAAATCACTTTGTTTATTGAATACAGAATCTAATCTATTTACTCTTCCTATTAGATTAACTAGTTCTTTTTCACTTAAATTATGAGTACTTAGTAAAAACATTCTATCAATAGGCATATTAATGCCTTCTAACACAACGCTGTTTGCAACTAGATATCTAAATTTATTTAAAGTTCTAAAGTTATATTCCAGATATTCTTTAATAAAGTCGGGGATTTTTGCATGTAGATAAATGATTCCTTTTTCAATTGATTTTACAATTTTATAATCACTATGAATTTCATTTCTAATTAATGATGCAATTTTTTGTATTTCTAAATCATTTATTTTCTCAAATTGCTCTTCTAATTTTGATGCAACCAGTTCAACGTTTCTAGGTGATATCTCAAATATAAAATTTTTATTTCCTTCTTCGTTTTTCAATAATGAATAAAAGTTTTCATATTTTATATCTATTTCATGAAAAGTATTTAAGAACCTATTATAAATTGATGTTGTTTTGTTTATTTCAAAATAATCGTAAAGCTCTGGCTCTTTTATATTAAATTTTATTCGATTATCTTTGATTTTAGAGGTATTATCAATGGCTAAGTTCTTAGTATCATTTACAAGTGGTGATAAGTAAAGTAATTTTATATATTTGTTCTTGTTTTTATTTAGTTTAATTAATCGTGCTAAAAGTATACTTCTTATGCTTTCTGGCTTCGTTCCAAAAAAACTATCTTTATTAAAAAGATTATGAGCTTCATCAATGATTAAAATATCATATACAATATCATGTCTATTCATTAGTCTCAGTGCTCTCTCTTGTGTAAATACTGCTATAAACCCTTTATCGTTATTTCTATACATTTCATCATGTGAAATAATATGTTGATTTTTAATAGAATTTTTTAATAATTGATAAGTTTGTTGTAATAATGATTTAGTTGGTACTATAACTGCTATTTTCATAGCTTTTTGAGATAAATTTAATTGCTGCTGTATATAATCAATAATTAATGAACTTTTACCGAAAGAGGTAGGTGCAATAAATGCATTTTCTGTATTATCGGTATTTAAAATATTTGTAATATTCTTATTTTGTTCATATGTCTCAATATACTTCCCTTTTTTATTTGAAAAATTGGTTTTAATATTTGCAATTCCAAAATAATCTATAATGCTAAAATCTTGATTAAATAAAGGATCATTTTCTATTATAAAATTTACAATAGGATAAAAGCCGAAATTTATTGAAAATTCATAGAGTGGTCTGAAATCTAAGTATTGTATACTATATTTTAGAATGATTGCATAAGACAAATCAACAAAGCTTGTTTTTCTATTATCTTTTTTAAATTCTTCAAAAAGTACAATAGCTATAGTTAAAACGTATATTTTTTCTTTTTTATTTAATTCCTTTTTTAAAAGTAGTTTACTAAATACTTTTTCGAAATGTTTACCCCTTTTTAATAAATCTGTATAAAATCTTTTTTCAGTGCTATTCACGCTATTTTTTTAGATATTTTTTAAATAATTCCACACTTTCATTTAAACTTTTCTTACTAAATAAAATCACATTTAATGATTTATATTCATTCTTCAATAATAATAGATAATCAGTATCTATTGTATCCAGATCTTTAACTTCAAGATTTTTCCAATCAGTTAAACAATTATCAAAAAACAATGTTGCAGCAGGAATTACATTGAAATTTTCTTTTTTAAAACTTTCAACTTTTTCATTTTCAAGATCATCTGCATACGAAATTATTTTATTTATAAGAGATTCGTTATCTGATGCTAATTGGACATGAGATAATGCATTATTCCAAACATTTTCATTTTTTCCTGTAGTAGATTTTTCAAGCCCTTTTAAAGCTAATTTTATCTTATCATTAAAAAATTGCTTTTTAGATTCTTTAGTAATTCTATCTCCTGATTTACTTTCAAATACATAATGCTTGTTGTTTTTTGAATAAAGTCCATCAAGCCCTTTCTTGAATGATTCCTCTTCTAAATTTATAAATAAAAACTCCTGTTTGTACCCTTTGGTAGTTAGATAAAGTATCATTAACAATTCAGATACTATTCCTTTTTTAAAATTACCTCCTTTATTTATTAATTTTAGCACTTTTTTCTTTACAGCACTTAAATCTCTTGGCGTTTTTCCATAGCAAATTTTTATAATTTCCTGATCTAAAACATTGAAAAAGTCATCATCTAATTTTTCTAAACTTAAAACATGCAAAGTTTCTGTACCCCAGTTGTTACCATATTTACTAATAATATAATCTGAAATTTTTTTGCTCATTGTCTAAATTCTTATAATAGTTTTTAGAAATTACTAATCTCTAAGATTACTTACTGTCAACCCAATTACAGACCAATTTTCTTTATATTCTTCAAGCAACGATATTGCAACCGAATTATCTAATCCTTCTACGATGTTCATAGGAATGAGATAACAAGTGCCAACTTGCCTGTCAACAGCTACATAAATGTCGCAATCAGTAGATGTTATTCGACGACCTCTATTACGTTCATGTCTATGATCAATTCCCTGACCACCACGATCTCGATCTTTAAAACTTATAGAATTTCCACTAGAAATTCCTTTTACCTGTATACGTAAAATAAAGTTATCATAATCGATTACTGCATCATATCTGCTTGATCTTACATCCACATTGGAACAATTGAACCCTGCTAAGATAGCTCTGCTTAAAAATAAAAATTGAGCACTATCACCTGCGTTAGCAGTCATTATACCTTTATTAATATTAGTACTATTATGCAAAAACCCGCTTGTGAAAATAAAATCAAACTGTTTATCTAAAAACTTTTTAATTCCAGTTCTCAAGTAGTTGAATTTTGAAGGATTAGGAACATTATTTTCAAAAAACACCAATGTATGTTGAGTATATCTTGTTCTTTGTATATCAGTTTTAATACTTTTTAATACTTCAATATCGTAAAATTTTTGAAGATCACTTTTTCTTATTAAGTGAGTATTCGCGATATTAACTATACGTGCTTTAATATAATTTTCAGCTTCAAATTCTTCAAGAAGTGTTTGAACGAATTCATTATCTTGTAATCGTTCAATGAAAAATTGAGATAAGGATGTTTTTAAGTTTTCAAATGAATGAAATTCATCTAAAAGTTGTTGTGTAATTATATAATTGGAACCATTTATGGAATGAATTTCATTTCTAATTAAATTTTGTATTGCAGGTGTCATAAGTATTTTTGTGTTTCTTTGGTTTTATTTATTTTTCAATTGTGGAGTATTTATTTCTGTTAACATATTATTTTACGAAGTAAAATATAGTCAAGTTTTATAAGAAAACTATATTTACATTTCATAATATTATTCCAAACATATAACAACCATCTCACAATAATTTACGGTTTCACGTAAAAACAAAAACCTCGCTTAAAAACATTTAGCGAGGTTTTATATTTTATTGTTTTTTTTGTTCAATAACTTTGCAATACATCATTAGCTATGCTAGCAAAACGAAAGCTTAGTTATTATGAATAAAATTGTATCTAAATTCTAACCATTCAAAGTGGTCTTTCTTAAATTTACGTGAGAATAATTCTTTTTTAGTAATTTCCTCTAAATTCATTTCTATTTCTTTTGTAAACTCTTTGAGTATTTCAATGATATCAACCTCTTCAGAATTATCTTTTCCAACAATTAATATATTTCCACCCCATTTACTTAAAGTTGATTGGGATAACTTGTAGAAATCAATTTCATTTGAATTTGGGATATTGTAATTTGTTGTATGAGAAGCTAATTTATTTCTAATTTCAATTAGTTTAAGACTTTTAAATTTCTCTTTTTTTATCTTTTGATTTGAAACATTAAAAAGCCTATTTAAATCTAAAATTGCACCAAGTTGTAAATATGAAGCATTTAAAACACCATAAAGTCTTAAGTACATTTCTCCTAAATCTTCTTCTTTTTTATATAAACCATTTTTATAAACGTTTTCAATAGCATATTGAGAATCTTCGATTAAATCTATACAAGCTCTTAATAAATCTGGATCAGTTATTTTTTCGAATTTTAGTTTTTTCGTTAGTTCCTTTCTATATTGTTCTTCTTCATAAATATTTTTTACAGGAGTATATCTTAAAATTCCTAATAATATTTGAGCATAAATTTCTATCCTAGAATGTAATGATAAATATTCTTCATCTGTCATATTAAAGATTGTCTTTTAAAAATTACAACTAACATTATTTTTCTACTAAGTAAAATATAGTCAGTTTCGTAAAAAAAAACAGCTATATCTATATTTCGTTATATTATTTCAAACATACAAAAACCATTTAACAATAAATAACGGTTTCCCTCAAAAACAAAAAACCTCCCTAAAATAGCTTTTAAAGAGGTTATTATTTATACTATTGTTGTGCAACAGTTACACTTGTTATGTGATGTTATTTTTTGATCGCTCTCAATCTAGTCATAACTTCATCTCCATAATTTGTAAGACTCCAATATGTGCCAGAATCTTTTATACTGCGAGTTTTAGAACTTTTATTTAATAATCCTAAGGCTCTTAATTGTACTATGATTGTTTGAAAATCTGCATCGTTAATTTCATAATCATAGAATTTACCACCACTAGGAAGCCCAGATTTTTTTACAAATCGTTTTTTTAATTCAACAAAAGCATATTTACTAATAGTCAATTTTAGAGTGTTTGTAGAGGCATCATCTATCATACTTGGAGATAACCAATAAAAAATTTGATTCCAAGTTGTTTCCAATGTTTCAGTATAAAATTTCGAATCATAGCGAGAACTACCAAATCTAATAAGAAGTTCAATTGAAAATTTGTCATTACCTTGTGATAATTCAGAAGTTCCCTCTGGAGCTTTGGTTCTACTTTCAATTAATTTATTTTCTAAATCCTCAATTTGATTCTTTAATTTTAAAATTTCTAAATTTGCTTCAGTACTAGTTTTAACATTCCCTCTAATCCAACCAATTCCAGGATATTTTTTTTGTAAACTAATTAAACTTCTACTAACGACAGAACCCAATTCTTGTGGAGTACTCCAATATTTACACATTTTCTTTTGGGCTAAGCCTCTAAATTCGTTCAATTTGTTTTGACCTTCTTCTGTTTTTTCAGTGTTTTTTTTGGGTAATGCGTCTGGATCTTTATGAAGAAATGCGATTACAGGTTTTCCTGTTTCTAAAGCATATCTATATTCCATTTCTGTGTAGCTTAAACCACTTTCACTTAAAGAACCATATCTACCAGCAATTACAACAATGTAATAATCACAATCATCGATAACACCTTTTATTAAGCTCCATTGATCATCATTTGAAGCAGGAAATAACTCCATTCCAGCAGGAATACAATCTAATTCTAACAAAGCCTGCATAATTTCTTGTCTTTCTTCAAGTAAATCAATATAAGTTGAACTTACAAAGACTTGGTATTTTTTATCCATATTTTAGGGGAATAATATCACATAATATTAGTTTTTACGAAATAGTTTAGTTTTTTAAAAAGATAACTATATCAGCATTTCGTAAAATCAACCCTAAATATACAAACAAAACTATATTATATACATTATTGTGTAAAACAAAAAACCTCCCTAAAAACACTTAGCGAGGTTACTATTTATACTATTTTGTGTTTTTGTACCTAAAATTATAAGGTTGTAACAATTACCGATATTAGATACTCGTTTAAATTTTTACAATCCATTGACAACCTGTAATCTGACGAAAATTACTCATTACTAACAAGCTATAAAATAATTCGTAGTTTTTAATTTCTTCTATGTCTTTATTTAAATCCGCAAAAGAATTTGCTAAATATTCATTTTCACTAACAATCGATTTTATTTTATCGCTAAACTCAATTAAAAAATTCTTATTGTCTCTCCGTTTTTCTGAAGACACCTCATTTCCTTTTATATTATTAATAGTTTCTAGAATATTTATGTTTTCAATTTTTGTAGGTTCACTGCAAGCTATTGAATAGGTTCCTGATTTAATATAAGTATTTCTATGATGTCCATTTAAATCAACGGCTTTAGCAAAATTTGTATGTTCAATAATATTTCTTCTAATTTTAACAAGTTCATTAATGTCATTAGTACAAGGAGAAGCATAAACTACGAGTACATCAGAATTAAATTTCTGATGTATATGATTTAACAAATTTTGTTGTTCAATATATATATCATACCTCAAATATTTTTGATTCCAAAATTTCCATTCTGTACCTAAAGGAGAAGTAATTAGTTCAGGTCGTTTATATTGAAAAAGTATATTAGCCTTCATTTCGGGAATATTACTTATTTCATATTCTAACAAGTTTTCCATCTCGTCAGCAATTTTGCGAAGACTTATTCCCAAAAAGTGAGGGGTAAACCAAAAAGGGTATCCAAGTAATCTCCAAAGTCGTCTATTTTTTGATAATGTTGAAGAATCAAAACCTAAACTTCCTTCCAAAACTTGTCCAGGTGGAAAATAGATTTCAGATCTTCTATCAAGTTCATTGTTGAAATAACTTTCAAATGTTTTCTCCTCAAATTGTGCTTTCATATTTTTTTAAATGATACCTAACATTATTTTTTCACGAAATATAATATATAAAAATTTATAGATATGATCATATCTACATTTCGTAAAAATCTTCTCAAACATACAACAACCATCTCATAATAAATTACGGTTTTACGTAAAAACAAAACCTCTCTAAAAATGCTTTTAAAGAGGTCTTTATTTATACTATTATATCTTTGTTCCTATAATTTGATTTGTGCAACAGTAACTGATACTAGTTGGATTTTGCTATATTAATAAATTACTAGAAAATATTTATTGTTTGTTTTTTTGGTCTTTCTCCATTTTTTAACCAATCGTCAAAAATTGTATACTTTAATGAATCTTCAATAACAAATAGTTTTTTCCCTAAACCTATTGTTTGGACTTTTTTAATAAAAGGATAAAGAGATAGATATTCTGTTCCTACATATGAACTTGGTGCATTTGAACTTTTTGAAACAGGAATTATAGCGCAGTTACTTGTGTTTCCATCTACATAACCTAATTCCCAAGGCATCCATTTCGATACCGCTGCATTAGTTGAAATAGCAAGCAATAATGACTTTGATATTTTCAATCGATGTTGAATTAGTTTTGCATCCTCTTTTGTTACATTTGATCTATCTAAATGAGAATCAACAATCCAATCAACATATACAGAATAACCTTCGTTTGTTAATTCAATATAAAGGCCTTCAACTTCTTCTTTGTCAAGAAAACTGTGAGAAAGAAAAATATCAAAACTCGTATGATTTTTTTTACTTTCATTTAGTATTTGATTACTGAAAAGAACAGTTTTCCTTTTCGAAAGGTTTTTAAGATATGCACTTGTGTATATTTCCATTACTTAATATTTTTAAAGTGTCTGACCCAGCTATTAATAATTTCAACAATTTCTGATGATAATTTTTTTTGCATTTTTTTTAATTCAAATTCGAAAACGAAAGAATCACTTATTTGCGCATCTAATATTCCTTCAGGATAGACTTTGTCTTCTCTTAAGATTAAAATGGGTAAACAAGCTTGGTAAGCCATTCCTGCTTCAATTTGAATCCAAGGAGAGGAAGTATATTTATGAATTAATTCTTTAGAATTTTTTGAAAATTCTTTTTCATATCCAATATAACTGTGATGTCTTTCTAGTCCAATAACTATAGCTGCAACACAAGTATCCATAATTTCTTTAATAGGTTTTAATGGACTTCTAAAATTCCAATTATTTTTACCCAAGTTGGTTGGATTCAATCCGTGTTTTTTTAATTCAAGCTCTATTAGTAAAAGAAAATTCTCTTGATACTTATTGTAAGGTGTTGGATGTGATATAAAAACATTGGTATCTTTATTCATATTTGTTTATACTAATAAGCCTGTTACTTCAAATTTTGTTTCGTTATTAAATTTTTCCTCTTCAAAACTTCTAATCTGCACTTCTTCTAATTTTAAAATTGTTGGTTTAATATTCTCATGACGATCGATTGCATCTTGAAATTTTAATTTTGTTAATTCTTCAATTAAAGTGACTGAAACTTGGTAGTTTTCATCTTCTTTAAATTCAAGAAATGGTTTTAATGATGATTTCTTTTCAACTATGTCAAAATCTCGGAAACCTATCTCATCAATTAAATCGTCATTTCTCAATGGATTTATTTGTCCCATTAAAAAGCCTGCTCTATAGAGATTACCATCATCTTTTAAATAATAAATAACTTTCCAAAATAAAATTGGAATTTTAAATATAGTATTGTCATGAAGTCTTACTTTAAATTCAGGGTCTAAAGTGTCTAAAACAGGACCAGTAAAAACAGATACTTTAGCAGGTTCAGTTACTCGTCCTTTAATGATAATAGCATTTTCTAAGTGTTTCCATAGCCCATTGTTTAGATTATCATGTTGAGGAACTGCGTTCGGATAATAGAAGGTGCTAATAGCGGCATTCTTAGCTTCCTCTTTATTACCATTCATATCCCATTGAACATCTTCTCTCTTAGTCATGTGTCCTTTTTCAATGGTTGCTGATTTTATAGTGTTAAATAAACTATAATCTTTTGTTGTTAGTTGTTCGTGATCGTTTATTCGACTATCTTTTTTGAATGAACCAGACCTTTCAATTTTTTCGAATTCAGTTCTGTAAATATTACTAGCACTTATTATAGGAACTCTTCTACTTTTACTCTGAATAACACTATAATAAATATAATCTAGAATTGGTGTCTCATTTTCTTTATTAATTGCAAGATCACTATAATATTCACTATAATCAGGTAATTCTAATACTTGATTATCATTTATAAATTTATTATCATATCCACTCATAAATATTTAAATTTTACCTTCTCTAACTAATCTCCAATAATGATGTCCTAATGAAGTTAGTTTACATTTTTTTGAGTTCATGGCAGCGAAATACATATGTTCCTCACCTTCAGGAATTATTAAGCCAACACTTTCTAGTTTTTGTAGATTTTTAAAAATTTTTATATTTTCAGCTTTCGCATAAGGTTCTTTTACTTCATGCGAGACATCATTTGAATTTGTAAACTCAAATGATGGATCTAACTGAAAGTTATCAGATGTTGAATGAAAATATTCTGTAAGTGTTCTTATAACACTTAATGGGATTTGAGGAATTACACTCCTTAATTTTACAAACTCAGTAACATTTGTTTTAAAAACTGGTCTTTGTTCATGTGCTCCCAAAGCTTGGTCAATATATGCATAAAGCCCTCCTGGAGATATATGCCCCCTAATATCAGCTGCACCTCCCTTAAGGCCTTCGATTAATAAATTTGTAAAAACACCGTGACCATTAATCTCCTTTGAAGGCTCATCTTCTCTAGATGATGTCAAGATAGATATACCTGAACTTATAGGTGTAATAGAACCACTTTTATTAGGAACAGCAAAGCTTCCAGATTTACAACAATCAAGTATTATAACTTTATTTCGAGTTTCTGAGACATTTGCCAAACTTAGAATATGATCCATTGAAATTCCTTCATCATAACGTTTATGATCTGGTGTTACTATAAAACCACCTAATTCATTTACATAACCATGACCCGCGAAATAAAGAATATCCATGTCTGCCTTAACTTCATAAAAATCAGAAATAGCAGTTAATAATTCGGATTTTGATTGAACGTCAAATATAGTTTTTACTTCAAAATTTGTTTCATCATTTCCGTTAACTTTCAAAAGTTCAGAAATGATCTTTGCATCATTTACAGCTCCTTTTAAAGGATGAGAAGAATATTCATTAATACCAATTACTAATGCTTTTTTTTTCATCTATTATTTATTTTTTCCTTCTTTCATACATTGCTCTATTGCATTAGCAATGGCATCCCAGTTCCAAGAGATAGTTCTATTTCTTTGTAAACCTTCTGGTAATGTAGAATTTTGATTTGCACCATCTACATAAATCCCAAATACAGGAACATTTTGTTCTTTTGCGAATGTAATTTCTTTCTTTACTCCACCTGCTGTAGACATACTTTTACCAACAAGTACAATCAAAATATTGCATTTGTTGATTTTTGATTTAATTAATGCTTCCCATTCATTTTGTGGTAAATGGGATTTTGAAGACCAATCTTCAATTTTGAATGGTGTTCTTGAATTTATTGATTGTCCAATAAAATATTTTTTTTGTCCTTCGTTGTTGTCAAAATCAAAACTGATAAATGCTCTAGGATTTGCCATACTTATTATAGTTAATTAATTTATTTATTCTAAATAATTCTAAAGAAATACTTATATATGTATACCATAAAATTAAACTCAAATATACAAACAAAACTATATTTTATACATTATTGTATAAAATATAAAACTCTGGAGTTAATCAAATCTTATTAATTAACTCCAGAGTACTATTACTAACTTTAACCATGCCTACTGGTTAATCTTACTAATCTAGATATTTAATTTTAAACAAAAAGTTTTTAATTACTTAGTATCTTTTATTTTTTCAAATTTTTCTAACTTTTTAAGTAATTCTAATTCTTCCATATTAAAAAGTATAGGATTATGTTCATTAGTATTTGTAATCGCCATAATCAATTGACCAAATCTAAAATCAGGATTTTCCAACCATAATTTCTCAATCTTTTTAATGATTGGTGTAATTCTTTCTGGGTTTCTCATCTTGTAATAAAATAAATGATAAGCTTAACTTCTATATAGCTTCAATTTTCATCACCTCACTTTTCAAAACTTTAGTGCCTGATTCATTATAAGTTTGTTGTATGGTTACTTTGATTCTGTCGTACTTTGGAGTTGAAAAATTTAGTAATTCTCCAATACTTTTATATCCAAATGCTTTTGCTAAAAGTGTGATATGACGAGTTGAATATTTGTGTTTTTCACGATAATTTTCAACATTACCAATGAAACTTTTTGCCAAACCCATTTTAAGACTAAGTACTTCTTGTGAAAAATTTTCTTTAATTCTTAATCTTTTAATGTGTTGTATTAACTCAAAATCAAATTGAGTAGTTTCAAATTCAAAATATTTTATCATTTTAATTAAAATATTCACACCAATATGTTGGTGTATTAAAAAATAATGTTATATTTGTATTAGCGATTTGATAATTAGACTTTTAATAGTCTTAATTAAACGATGTGACTCGATTCCAAAACGACCAATTTTACCATCGAGAACACCGTGAAATCGCTCTATGTCTAAAAAAGTATTACTTTTGTATAAGGCATGTGAGCGGTTCTCACGTTAGCTTTAGATGGTAACTTTATAATTCTCGGATTTTAAAGACGGGTTTGGTCGCCCATGGATCTAAAGTGTGAGGCCGCTCCTTGTCTATTTGACAAGCATATTTTCTTACTTTAGAAGCATCGTTCCATAAAACCCAACACAAAATGAGAACGAAACAATTTCCATTCATCCGTAAAAAACCGCCAGACAAAGTCTGTTAGTTTAACCATTCTTTTTAAAGAACAAACTCCGTTTTTCTAGACATTTAACGGAACGTAAAGCAAAGGGTAACCTTTCTTTACACACTCTCTATCAGAGCCTCGGTAAGGAGACTTTGACGGCAATCGTTTTATCTTTTTTATTCGCACACTAAATGTAAAACGTTTAATATCATTTTCCAAATTTATTGGGGTTCTACTACCTATTATTTAGATGTGTGACATGAGATTTTAGTATTGAGAGGATTGTATTATGTAATAAGAAGTATGTAAAATGTATTTGAGATTAAGATCAAGGATAAGATTCTTCGACAAGCTCAGAATGACAACGAAATGGGATTCTGATACGAGCTCAGAATGACAAAATCCGTTTTTAAAAATGATAACGAATTTGAATATTGAAAAAGGATGTAGAAAATGTCATATGATTTGGAGATGAGTGTCAAAAAGTTGAAAGTCATGATTAAAATGTTTTACTGTTTGCGTAGCAAATGATTTAAAACATTGAATGACTGAAACTAATTTTGACCGTCGAAAATCAAAGACTTGATGTTTTGTAACTTTTGCATTAAGGTAAAAGTTAGAAGAATAAGTGAAAATAAGATTCTTCGACAAGCTCAGAATGACACAACCTGTTTTTGAAATTTATAAAGAATTTGAGTATTAAAAAAAAGACGTAAAACGTTAAGCGTACAACGTAGAACTTAATATAAACCGGCATTAAAACTCTCACGTTAAGAAAATGGTTGTATGGAGCGTTAAAAAGATTTTAGCCTGCAAGGTTTTTAAAATATTTAGTGGAGTGAGAACATTTTTAGTAGAGAGTTTTACAGCCTTGACTTGCTTGTGCTGAGCATGTCGAAGTATAGTTACTTTTTAGTCAAGTAAAAAGTGACAGAAATAGATTCTTCGACGAGCTCAGAATGACAAAGCTTGTTGTTATATGTGAATTAGACTATTAATAAAAAAACGTCAAACGTTAAGCATACAGCTTAAAACTAAATATGTAAACCGTATCACGTTAAACGTATTACGTAAAACGTATAAAAAACTCCCTTCCCAAAAACAAAGTTGCCGCGATGTACTGGAAAAGGAGTGGCTTTTAAAACTAATGTTGAATTAAAAACTTATGTAAAATTATGAAAAAATTTTACTTCAAAATCAACAGCAAGGCTTTTGCCGTTATGTTGAGTCTGCTTTGTACAACACCATTGTTGGCACAAACAGGAAAAACCGTGACTGGAACGGTAAAAGAACTTCAAGTCCCATTAGTGGGCGTAATGATAAAGGAGGAGGGAACCAATAATACCACCTTTACCGATTCAAATGGATACTATTCGTTGACCTTACAAAATGATGATGCTAAACTAATTTTTGAGCAATTGGATTTTCCTATTCGTGAAGAAGAGGTGTTGAATAGAAGCGTGATCAATATAAGTTTCACAAAAGACGACAACGAGATTCAATTAAAAGATGTGGTAATAAATGCGGGCTACTATGCTGTAAAAGATAAAGAACGAACGGGATCTATTGCACGTGTTACGGCAAAGGATATTGACAAACAACCAGTGAATACGGTGTTGGATGCCTTACAGGGTAGAGTAGCAGGCTTAAGTATAACTCCTTCTTCTGGGAATGCGGGAGCAGGCTATGAGGTGAAGATTAGAGGACAGAATAGTATTAATGCGGGGAATGATCCTTTGTATGTGATAGATGGAGTGCCTTTTTGTACCACAAGTTTAGGTTCGTTTGCGCTTGGTGGGACGATATTACCTGGAGGAAAAGCAAATCCATTGAATACGCTTGATCCAAAATCCATTGAATCTATTGAGGTGTTGAAAGATGCGGATGCAACGGCTATTTATGGTTCGCGTGGAGCGAATGGGGTGATTTTGATTACCACAAAAAAAGGAAAGTCAGGCAAAACATCTTTTTCTGTTGATGCCTCTACAACGATGATCACACAAGCAAAGTCTCTTCAATTATTGTCCACAGAAGAGTATCTTGAAATGAGAAAAGAAGCTTTTGCCAATGATGGACTTACAACATATCCTGTCAATGCGTATGATTTGAATGGGAGTTGGAATCAATCGCGGTATACAGATTGGCAGAAAGAATTACTTGGAAAAACAAGAAGTAACAATCGCTTTAGTTTAATGGTAAGTGGTGGAAGTGATCACACAAGTTATAGTGTAGGAACCACCATGATGAAAGAACGTGCGGTGTATGATGGAAATTTTAATTACTCGAAATTAGGTATCTATTCAACCTTACAGCATCAATCCCCAAATCAACGTTTCAAGTTGAACTTATCGACTCAATATAATTATGATCGTAATTTTTTGCCCACAGCAGATCTTACTCGTATTTCTTATACATTGGCTCCTAATGCACCTGCATTGTATACGGCAACTGGTGAATTGAATTGGGAGAATAATACATGGTCTAACCCATTGGCGACTTTGAGAAGTACGTATCGGAATAAAACGACGAATCTGAATGCAAATGCTATGGTTAGTTATCAAGTATTAAATGGGGTAGCTTTTAAAACCAGTATGGGGTATCAACAAACAGATTTTGATGAATTTCAAGCCAATCCACATACGATGAGAAATCCTGCTTCAGGAGGAGATAGTTCATCTTCTTATGTATTGAAGAGTGATAATCAACAAAATGGTTGGATTGTAGAACCTCAGTTAGATTTTACGTATCCGTTTATTGGTGGAAAATTAAATGGAACGATTGGAGGGACATTATCCGAACAAAATAGAAATCAACTTTCATTATTGGCATCTGGTTTTGCAGATGATTATCTGATGCCTAATATTATGGCTGCAAGTTCTGTTTATTACTTAAGCGAATCGGATGCCCAATACAAATATGCTGCCATCTACGGACGCTTGAATTATCAATTGAAGGATCGTTATTTTTTTAATTTAACAGGAAGACGAGATGGTTCGAGTCGTTTTGGTCCAAACAACCGTTTTGCGAATTTCGGGGCAGTAGGTGCAGCCTGGATTTTCTCGAAAGAGAATTTCTTAAGTGATCAGCCGTGGTTAAGTTTTGGGAAAATCAGAACAAGTTATGGGGTAACAGGAAATGATCAAATAGGGGATTACCAGTATATCGATACTTATACAATTAGTCAAGGTGGATATGATAATAACGTTGTATTATCCCCAACACGACTATTGAATCCTAATTTTGGATGGGAGAAAAATAAAAAGTTTGAATTAGCCCTTGAACTTTCTTTTTTCAATCATCGATTGAATGCAGAATTGGCTTATTACCACAATCGTTCGTCGAATCAACTGATGAGTTACCGTTTGCCATCGACAACAGGGTTTACAAGTATTCAGGCAAATTTGGATGCTACAGTAGAAAATAAAGGGCTTGAGCTTTCTTTGAATGGGGATATCGTACGAAATGTGAATGTAAAATGGAATTCGTCTTTTCTTCTTTCACTACCACGTAATACCTTACGTTCTTTTGATGAATTGGATAAAACACCGTATGTGAATCAGTATGTGTTAGGCGAATCATTAAACATCAAAAAAGTATACCAATATGAAGGGGTAGATCCTACGACGGGAATTTTTCAGTACAAAGATTTTAACCAAGATGGAAAACTGACAGCAGATGATCGACAAGTGCTTGTTGATTTAACTCCTCGTTTGATAGGGAATTGGCAAAATAATTTCCAATACAAACAATGGTCGCTCGATGTACTGTTTCAATTTGTTAAGAAAAAAGGCTATAATGAGTTTTATAATTATGGTTTTGCAGGCGCTATGACGAATATGCCAAATGGAGTGTTAGATCGTTGGCAAAAACCAGGCGATGAAAACAAACGATTTCAACGCTTTACAACTGGGAAAAATGCTGAAGCTTTGTCAGCTTATGATAAATATTCTACAAGTACTGCAGTTATAGAAGATGCGTCTTATATCCGATTAAAATCGATGTCTATTTCTTATCGCTTTCCTATAAAATCAAAAGAGAATATCAATTGTTTGCTTTATCTACAAGGTCAAAATTTATGGACTTTATCCAAAATAAAAGGAATTGATCCAGAGACGGAACGTACTTTTTTACCAACGCCTAAACGTATATCTATCGGTGCGCGATTAACATTTTAACTTCAAAAATAGAATAATGAGAAATAGTAAAAATAATAAAATAGCACTACTTTTTATTGTGGGGTATATCAGTTTGATCTTGACTAGTTGTGAGAATTTAATTGAAATAGATTCTCCAAAAGGAGAGATTCCTGCCGAAATGGTGTTTGAGAGTTCAGAAACTGCAACGGCTGCCATCAATCAGTTGTATGCGAAGTTACGTGACGATTCGATGTTGACAGAAAATTTATATGGATCGAATGTCACAATGGGATTTTATGCGGATGAATTTGATTATTACGGTTCTTCAATTAGTCCTATCAATGATTATATGGAACATCGCGTATTGGCTACAAGTACCATCAATAAAACGTTTTGGACGACAAGTTACCAATTGATCTATATGTGTAATTTGGCGTTAGATCGATTAAAAGGTTCAAAAAAATTACCTGTTTCTACGAAAAATCAATTGGAAGGAGAGGCTTTATTTGTACGTGCATTGGTACATTTTTATTTAACCAATTATTATGGGGATATACCTTATGTGACCACTAGTAATTACGCCGAAAATCAACTTGTTTCTAAACAAAAACATGAGCAGGTGTATCAATTAGTTAAAGATGATTTGATGCATGCACAAGAATTGTTACCCAAAGATTATCCAACATCTGAACGAATTCGAGCAAACTATTTTACAGCAACAGCATTACGTGCACGAGTGGCTTTGTACCAAGAAAAATGGAAGGAAGCAGAGGAACAAGCGACAAGTATCATTGCGTCGAATGCTGTTTATGTGATGGAAAATGATGCTTCCAAAACTTTTTTAAAGGATAGTAAAGAGACGATACTACAATTGAAAACGAAAAAATCGGGTGATCGAACGTACGAAGCTATTGTTTTTGTTTTTGAAACAGGTCCACCAGTAACTATGGCGTTAAGTCAGCGTTTGGTTAATGATTTTGAACCAAATGATGAACGAAAGCAAAATTGGATCAAAAAAGTGACAACAAATGGAAATAGTTGGTATTGTCCTTATAAATACAAACAATATAAAGTAGGAACAACCTCGACAGAATATTCCATTCTTTTTCGATTAGCAGAACAGTATTTGATTCGCGCCGAGGCACGATTAAATCAAGGAAATATCGTTGGAGCAAAAGAAGATCTCAATGTGATTCGTCAACGAGCAGGATTAACTCCTTTTACATCAAATACACTAACTGATCTAAGTGCAGCCATTCTAAAAGAAAGACGATTAGAGTTGTTTTCTGAACAAGGCCATCGTTGGTTTGATTTAAAACGTTTGCATTTAGCAGAAACAGTCTTGAAACCTATAAAAATGGGATGGAAATCTACGGATGTTTTATTTCCTCTACCTGAGGATGAACTGCTGATGAATCCTAATCTTTTACCTCAGAATGAAGGGTATTAGGGGAGATTTTAGATTCCAGATTTTAGAGTTGTAAAATATAGTATGTATTAGAGGTTAAAAATGGGATTCTTTGACATGCCCAGAATGACAAAGCTTGTTGTTAAAAGTCAATTAGAATATTAATAATAAAAACGTAAAACGTTAAGTGTAAAACATAGAACTTAATAAAAACCGGCATTAAAACTCTCACGTTAAGAAAATGGTTGTATGGAGCGTTAAAAAGATTTTAGCCTGCAAGGTTTTTAAAATCTTTAGCGGAGTGAGAACATTTTTAGTAGAGAGTTTTACAGCCTTGACTTTTTTGTTTCGTTTTTGTGTCAAGACTTCCCCGTAGGGCATATGAATTCATTTAAAGTAGAATTAACAAAAACATGAATAAAAATGAAAGAAGTCAATTGAATGACTGAAACTAATTTTGACCGTCGAAAATCAAAGACAAGTCTTTTTTCGTTAGTTTTTTTGACCGTTCCCCGAAGGGCATATGAATACTGATAATTAAAATTAAAAATTAATGAATAAAAAAAAGTGACAGAAATATTCTTCGACAAGCTCAGAATGACAACGAGATGAGATTCGAAAACGAATCCAGAATAACAACTAATTTGAATTAGAACATGAATAGAAAAAGTTAATAGTAGAATAATAAAAATATCCCCTTGAAAGTACAAATAATGAAGTAAATTCTTTTCATAGGTTTAGGTTAGGTAAGCAATTTTTAAAACGCAAGTAAAGGGGGTATTTCATTTAAAATTCATATGTATAGATAGTTAATCTAATTGATGATGTGAAAGAACATTAAGTACTATGATAGCCTATAAACAAGCATTCATAAAAACAAGATAGCGATCCATTTTACTTTAAATACTCACACATCAATAGAGGTTTTCCTTTATTAAAACTAAACGATTACAGTTTACCTAGCCCTTTTTAGTTGGGAGGGTTAGGGTTTTTAATAATATTTATATACAAAATCTAGTACTAACAAGCTTTAGTCGAGACAATTCTTCGACAAGCTCAGAATGACAAAATCCGTTTTTAAAAATGACAACGAATTTGAATATTGAAAAAGGATGTGAAAATGTCATATGATTTGGAGGCGAGTGTCAAAAAGCTGAAAGTCATGGTTAAAATGTTTTACTGTTTGCGTAGCAAATAATTTAAAACATTGAATGACTGAAACTAATTTTGACCGTCGAAAATCAAAGACAAGAGTTTTTTGATTACTTTTTTGCTCTTAAAAAAAGTGATAGAAAGATTCTTCGACAAGCTCAGAATGACAAAATCCGTTTTAAAAATGACAACGAATTTGAATATTGAAAAAGGAATTAAAAATCCGACGATTTAGATTCTAAATGAAAAGGAGTTTCAATATTGAAATTGGATTAGAAAAATGGTATTAAAACTCTCACGTTAAGAAAATGTTTGAGTGCAGCGTTAAAAAGATTTTAGCCCGTAGGGTTTGTAAAATCTTTAGCGGAGTGAGAACATTTTTAGTAGAGAGGTTTACAGCCAAGTCTTTTTTCGTTAGTTTTTTTGACGAAAAAAAGTGACAATAAAATTCTTTAAAAGCTCAGAATGACAACGAGATGCGATTCTGAGACGAGCTCAGAATGACAAAGCTTGTTGTTAAAAGTGAATTAGATTATTAATTAAGAATAAAAACGTAAAACGTTGAGCGTATTACTTAAAACTTAAAAAAAAACAAAAATGGATAGAATAATAAAATTAATACTACTCTTTATGTTAGGGTATTTACTCCCGATGTATAAAACAATAGGACAAGAACCTAGTAAGAAACCTTATTCGGCTAGTTTGAATGAACAATGGAGTCATTCGACAAATGTACTAAAAACAAGTAATAACGGGGACTGGTTGATTGTACAAGATAGCTATCGGAAAGGGGTGAAAACCTATTTAATTCATAGTAAACGAAAAACAAAATTGCAATTGGAGGATGCACTTACCACCGAATTTTCGAATGATGGTAAATGGTTGGCATATAAGACAGATGCTAATGAATTGAAGTTAATTGATTTATCAAATTTGGATGTGAAAACATTTCAGTATTTAGTTTCTTATCAATTTAGTTTTGATTGTCATTCGACTTATGTATCCTATCTTGAAAAAAAACCGGATGGAGGTTCAGATCTTATTTTATACGATTTGAAAAAGGCAATAATTACACGAATTGAAGATGTGTCTGACTTTTTATGGAATCCCAAAGGGGATAAAATTGGTTTGGTACATACAAAACAGAAGAGTTCTGCAATTGGGGTGTACAATTTATGGGATAAAAAGATCCATTATTGGGGCGACAAAACAACTTATAAATTGTCATTACTGGATTGGAGTGCAAATGGAGTTGCGTTGGTATGGAATGAAAAGAGAGAAGGAGAGATCATTTTGTATCATTTAACCGAAACAGGACAGTTGTCGAAGTTAACCAATGAGGAGGTTAAAAAGCAATTAGATGAGACAAGTATTGGGGCATCAGATCTTTTGATATCTTCTGATGGTAAGAGTGTTTTTTTTCATAGAAATAAGAAAATAATCGATCAAAAATCAGATGTTGAAATATGGAATACAACAGATAAATGGATTACACCACGTATGAAATCTACTAGTGAAATAATCAATGGTAGATTTTTAACGAATTGGACTCCTTTGGATCAGCAGTTGACCGCAATTGGAGATAAAGACACCCCTTCTGCTTATTACAGGCTTAATCAACCTTATGCACTTGTTTATGATGCTATGCAGTATGAACCCCAATATCTCCAAGATACTTATGTCGATTTGTATGTGCGCAATGTGCAAACTGGAGAAAAGAAATTGGTTGTAAAACGAGTTTATATGGGAAATTATCATCAATATGCTGTTTTTTCTCCAAATGGTTTGGCAGTTGCTTATTTTAAAGAACATCATTGGTACCTGTATGATGTTGTACACGAAACTACCCGTTGTTTAACAGAGTCTTTGGAAGGCGATTTTTATGATCAATATGACTATTCTATTCATAACGAAGCTCCAATAGCCATTCCTATTTGGTCGGATGATGAAACAGAGATGTTGTTGCAAAATCAATATGATATATGGTTGGTAGGAGCTAAAACTTCTCTTAACCTTACAAAAGGTCAATCCAAAGGGATACATTATCGGTTGAGTAAAGCAAATAATCAGCTTGTCGAAAAAAAAATTACGGCCTATACTTTTCGTGATACATTTACTTTTGCTGAAGATCGCCCATTACTTATTGAGACCACTACAGATGAGCTGAAAAAGGGATTTGTAATGTTGCAAAACAAAACGTTTAAGAAATTGGTTAGTGGAGAGTTGAATTTTAATAAACCACAATTGTTTCCTGCTTCTCGTCAATTGATTTATCAAACGACGACTTATAATCATTCACCAACAATCAATAGGTATGATTTTAAAGCGAAAAAAACGGAGTTGATTTACCAAAGCAACTCTTTATTAGAAGACTATGATTTAGGAAGATCAGAAATTATAGATTATACCTATGCGAATGGGATTCATTTAAAAGCAACTTTGCTATATCCAGTAGGATATGATGCAACAAAACAATATCCAATGGTGATTAATATTTATGAGCAAACAGCTAATGAAGTATTTAATTTTGAACCACCCTCTTTGTATGGGGTTAAAGGTTTTAATGCATTAAATTATGTGACAAATGGGTATTTTGTTTTATTACCTAATCTACATTATGAGATAGGGCATACAGGGGAATCTGCTTTAAAGTCAGTCGAATCGGTGATTAAAGAAGTGACGAGCAGTAATCCATCCATTGATGGTAAACGGGTAGGTTTAATAGGGCACTCGTTTGGTGGATACGAAACTGCATTTATTGCGACAAAATCAAAACTAATCAAAGCAGCAGTTGCAGGAGGAACTGTCACTGATTTGCAGACATGGTCGCATGATGTACAAGGTAATGGATGGGATACCGATCAGTTTTGGCGTACAGAGAGTCATCAATCTAGGATGGGAGAGAACTATTATAATGCAAAAGAAAATTATAAAAATAATTCCCCTTTGGATCAAGTTGAACAGATGACGACTCCATTGTTACTATGGGCGGGCAAAGAAGATTTCAACACCCATTGGTACCAAAGTAAATTTCTTTTTATGGGAATGAAACGCTTGAATAAAAAAGGTCAATTGGTTTTGTTTGAAAATGAAGGGCATTATATTATGAAGCCCGGAAATCAACGTACATTGTCGGAGTTGATTATGAAGTGGTTTGACCATTATTTGAAGTAAATTATAAGAAAGGAGTGTACTTCTACACTCCTTTCCTTTGTCATTATGGACGATGAGTCATTGGTACACTACAAAATGTATCGTTGTTAAAACGAAAGATTTGTGGTCCAGACGAATTCAGATAAGTACAAGGTATATTTTCAATATTGTTACAATCTTGGTCAACAGGTTCACATTTACTGGTTAATGTATTGAAAATGTAACCATTTACAAATGCATCTTTTTTTGATGATTGAGCTTCAGTGGCAAATGCAAAAGCAACTGCCATCATTCCTACCCCAATTGGTAGAATTTTTTTTAAAAAAATTGTTTTCATTTTGTATTATTTTAATGTGGTGGCTTACTCTTTTGTACAGGTTTTCAGCCTTTCCCTGCATTGCGCAATTTATTTTTTTATGTCTTTTATTTTATACATCCACAGTTGATTGTCAACTATCCCAATCAAATAATTTTGATAAGCCATAAATTGTTGCATGGTTTGTTGTGGTTGATGATAAAAATAAAAGCTGTGTTGGTAACGGTTATTTTTATAGTCGTACTGATCAATGATGGTCATTCCTTTTGATAGGTCATCTTTTTCGAATCTTCCCATACGGTCGCTTACAATAAAATAAGAATTGTGGTTGGCAGTTGCGGTTAGATTAACCATAATGGTTTAGCTTCCTAATTTGTATTCTTTACTTTTTTCGAAATAGGCTAAATCAATTTGTGCTTTGGAAATGGTATCAATGGTTTTATTGTGCACAATTGGCTGTAAATTTTGATCAAGAACAATGTATTGGTTTCTGTAATAATAGAGATAGGTATAGAGATGGGCTTGGTTATTCCATTGCAATAGTCCATCTGTATCAAAGGTTCCATTGATTTGTTTGACTAAAATATCTTCTTTTGGTGTGAACATAAGTTGATTAGGTTTCAGTTTAATTTCACCTAGTATCGTAGTATTTGTTTTGGTGCTCGCTGTTACCACTGCGATAGTTGCAGAATCTTTTGGTACAAATTGATTGAAATAAATTTTTTCTTTGAAAAGGGTTGAGGCTTTCCAATTTGTTATTTTACCTCTAAATAAAATAGGCACAGTACCGTCTCCAACAAAGAAGTAGGGTGGTTGAACGACAATTCGAACCCGTTTGTATGGTAAGTTGTATTGGTCGATTATAATTTGATGTGTCTTTTCAGTAAATAAATTAAAATCAATTTCTTTTACATAAAGTGGAGCATTGTAATTCCCTAAATAGATTGCACAACTATCTATACCTGCAATATAATAATCGTTTGAAGGTAGGGTAATTTGTTTAATTTTTTGTAATGCATGTGGGATGTATTTACGAGTAAACGCATTGTTGGTCTGTGATTTTTTTTCGGATAATGCATAAAGTATAGAAACACTTGCAATTCCGATTACTAAAATTCCGAGTTGGTTTAGCCCGTAGTTTTTCCAATTTTCTGAGGTCGCTACCAGTCGAAGTGCACACAATGCAAATCCTACGAATACGAGATTAAAAATTAGATGTTCCGTCCATCCCAACTTTTCTAAAACTCCACCACATGAACAAGGGGTAAAATCCGTGAAATTCAAGATAATGATAATATAGGTAGTGAAGATGGTCATTAAGAAAAGTGAAATCTGTAAGGCTAATTTTCTAGTTCGCTCAAACATCAAGAGAACTGCTGTTAGAAGTTCCAGGATGATCACTCCATACGAAATAGGAATCGCATAACTAGCTAATAAAGGCGATTGTCCCAACTGAGTTTGAAAAGTTTCAAAATCGATGAGTTTACTTACTGCCGCATAGACAAATAAACTTATGTAAAGGTAGCAGATGAGTGTTCTTAAAAAAGGTGCAATTTTTCTCATCTTTATAGTAGTTTTAATTCATAAAAATTAACTTTCTAACATCTAACATCTAACATCTAACATCTAACATCTAACATCTAACATCTAACATCTAACATCTAATATTAGTTTTCGTCAACTTCATCATTTTCTGCATCATTTCCTCGTTTCACATAGGGATCCTTATCACGAGGAGGATCGTTTGCTTCATCTAGATATTGAGTACTATCATTCGATACTTTCTCAACAATAAGTAGGTCAACCTTAAGTTGTTCTTTTTTCTGTTCTCAATAATTTCTTCTGTTTCATAATCAACACAACTTGTGATAACAAAACTTCCTACAATAATTAAATAAATACTTTTCATTGATAAGATTTTTTAAGTTTTGAACGAAATTAATTTTAAGAAGTAGGATACCAGATACACAAGTAAGTCATAATCATAAACAGTATGCTGCATTTATAAATTTATACATTCCCATTCCTCATTATTATCAGTCAGAATGCCGTTTACAAAATATTGTATCGAAGACTCAGACGATAATTATACAATCAAAATGAAGTTCTATGTGACAAAATTTTATAAATGAAAGTAAAATATTCTTCGACAAGCTCAGAATGCCAAAATCTGGTACTAAATCTGATTAAAAATAATGTAACCGTAAACTATAAAAAACATCTCTATAATCCCATTAAGAAGATAAATTCCTTCTTTAGAAGGAGTTGAAATTCTAAAACCTTAAATTGATTAGTTGCGAAGACTATGTTGTCTGATATAATATGTTCCTTCAATAATCATAATGTAAAATTTTTGTTTTTTTATAAAGACTTTTATTTCAAATTAAATTTGAAAATTATTAAATAGAGTGTACCTTTGACTTGTGAAACTATGGGCAACTAAAATTTTAATTTTTTTATATATAACAACTTCAACTCAATTGTGTCAGTTATATAAATTGCCTGTGTTTATTTCTCATTTTATTGAACATGATAAAGGAGGAGATTTTTTGGATGAAATGAAAACTTTTTTAGTTCATCATTATGGTGGACATGAGGTTGATGCGGATTGGGAAACTGACCAAAAATTACCTTTCATGAAAGTTGAGTTTGTTCATATCGACTTTTTTTTCTCTCCCATAAAACTCTTCGATGTTTTACATTTAGATAAAGAAATTTCTACGACTTCAATCAAAACATTTGATGAAGATTTCTTATATACTCATTATTTAGATTCTATTTGGCAACCGCCAAAACAAGCGTAATTTTTTTAGATTTTACGATAGATTGATTCTTTCAGTTTATCCAATTTCAGCTATTTACAACTTGTATTTAGCATATTTTTAATCTATACAATTTTACGATGTTAAATAAAATTATTGATTTTTCAATCAAGAATAAATTTATCGTGGGTTTGTTTACGTTGGCTTTGTTGGTATTTGGTATCTACGATGCAACAAAATTACCCATTGATGCACAACCTGATATTACATCTAATCAGGTTCAAATTATCACTGTAGCGCCTTCTTTTAGTGCAGAAGATATAGAACGCTTGGTGACTTTTCCTATCGAACAAGCTAATTCTAATATTGGTGGAATTACCGAAATTCGTAGTTTCTCTCGTTTTGGTTTATCATTGGTAACCATTGTTTTTGATGACAATACAGATGTTTATTGGGCGCGACAACAAGTAAGTGAACGGTTGATTCAGGTTCAAAATGAGATTCCAGAAGGTATTGGTGAACCACAACTTGGTCCAATTTCGACAGGGTTAGGGGAAATCTATCAATATGTTGTTCGTCCTGCCGAAGGTTACGAAGATCAATATGATGAAACTGAATTAAGAACAATTCAAGACTGGATTGTTCGTCGTCAACTTTTGGGCGTTCCTGGAGTAGCGGATGTGAGTAGTTTCGGTGGAAAATTGAAACAATACGAAATAGCGATTGATCCGCAACGTTTACAATCTTTTAATCTGACAATTAATGATTTATTTGATGCACTGAGCGAGAATAATCAAAATACAGGTGGAGCTTATATCGAAAAAGGTCCTACTTCTTTATTTATCCGTTCTGAAGGTTTAATTGGTAAAATAGAAGATATCGAAAATATTTTGGTCAAACGCTCGCAAAGCGGAACACCTATTTTATTGAGAGATGTTGCAGATGTAAAAACTGGTTTTGCTACACGCTATGGTGCAATGACATATAACGATACAGGTGAAGTTTCTGGTGCAATTGTTATGATGTTGAAAGGAGCTAATAGTAACGAAGTGGTGAAGAATGTACAAGAACGCATCGAAGAGATCAAAAAGACGTTACCTGAAGGAGTTGTTATTGAACCTTTCTTAGACCGTAAAAAAATGGTTGACAATACCATTCATACGGTTGAAACAAATTTACTTGAAGGAGCCTTAATCGTTGTCTTTATTTTAGTGCTTTTCTTAGGAAATTTACGTGCTGGTTTTATTGTAGCTTCTGTTATTCCTCTAGCCTTATTATTCGCGATTATTATGATGAATATTTTTGGTGTAGGTGGAAATTTGATGAGTCTAGGCGCATTAGATTTCGGATTAATTGTTGACGGAGCTGTGATTATTGTAGAAGCGGCGATGCATCAGTTAGCACACAACAAAAAGTTTGGGTTGAAGAACAAATTAACACAAACAGAAATGGATCAAACAGTTGGTTCTTCAGCTAAAAAAATGGTGAATTCGGCTGTTTTTGGTCAAATTATTATTCTAATTGTTTATTTACCAATTTTTACTTTACAAGGAATAGAAGGGAAAATGTTCAAACCAATGGCGCAAACAGTTGCTTTCGCATTGATTGGTGCATTTATTCTTTCGTTGACTTATGTTCCGATGATGACCAGCTTATTCTTAAGTAAAAAGAAGAAAGTGAAACCAAATTTATCGGATCGTGTAATGGCTAAAATTGAGATTTTCCATCAGAAATATTTAATCAAAGCCTTAAAAGTTCGTACTATTATTTTAGCAATTGTGCTTTCTCTATTTGCTATTGCTGTTTTTGTGATGTCTCGTTTAGGAGGTGAATTTATTCCAGCTTTAGAAGAAGGCGATTTTGCTGTAGAAGCACGTATTTTACTAGGAAGTAATATTACGACAACGAAAGAATATACGACCAAAGCTGCAAAAATCTTAAAAGATGAATTTCCTGAAGTTGAAATGGTTGTGACAAAAATTGGGAGTGGAGAGATTCCTACTGACCCAATGCCAATGGATACAGGAGATATGATTATTGTATTGAAACCTAAAAAAGAATGGACTTCTGCCACAACTTTTCCAGAATTATCGGATAAAATGAGTAAAGCTTTGGAAGATGTTCCAGGACTTTCAACGGGATTTCAATTTCCTGTTCAGATGCGTTTTAACGAATTAATGACAGGAGCACGACAAGATGTGGTGGTGAAAATATTTGGTGAAAATTTAGATAGTTTAGCCAATAATGCAGATAAATTAGGAAAAATAATCAATACTGTAAAAGGAGCGCAAGACTTATATATTGAACCAATTAATGGAATTCCGCAAGTTGTGATTGAGTTTGATCGCGCTTTATTAGCGCAATATGGATTGAGTATTGGAGAAGCAAATCGTATTATTAATATGGCTTTTGCAGGACAATCTACTGGAATGGTTTTCGAAGGTGAAAAACGTTTTGATATGGTGGTTCGTTTAGCAGAAGATAAACGCGAAAATATCGAAGATATTCGAAATTTATTGATTCCTACTGCTTCTGGAATTCAGATTCCATTGAATCAACTAGCAAAAGTAGATTATAAAAATACGCCAAATCAAATTCAGCGCGAAGATGCAAAACGTAGAATTGTTGTTGGATTTAATGTAAAAGGACGCGATATAGAGAGTGTTGTGCAAGAGTTGCAACAAAAGGTTGATGCTCAAGTCAAACTTCCTACAGGATATTATGCGACTTATGGTGGAGCTTTCGAAAATTTGAATCATGCAAAAGCTCGCTTAGGTATTGCTGTTCCAGTCGCCTTGGTTTTGATTTTTGTGTTGTTATTCTTTGCATTCAAATCAATCAAAGAAAGTTTATTAATTTATACAGCCATTCCGCTTTCTTCAATCGGTGGAATACTATTCTTAGCTGCGCGAGATATGCCTTTTAGTATCAGTGCTGGAGTTGGATTTATCGCCCTTTTTGGAATTGCTGTTCTAAACGGAATTGTATTAATCTCAGAATACAATCGTCTACGTGATAACGGAATTAAAAATACAACTCGAATTGTTATTATGGGAACACGAACTCGTCTTCGTCCCGTCCTAATGACAGCAGCTGTAGCCTCTTTAGGTTTCTTACCAATGGCTCTTAGTAATGGTTCGGGTGCAGAAGTTCAACGTCCATTAGCAACTGTTGTTATCGGAGGATTAATGGGTGCAACTTTTCTTACCCTTTTTGTTTTACCAATTTTATATGTTATGTTCGAAAATATTCATTTTAAAAAGAAATCAACTCGTCATAAATCAATTCCTACAGCTATTTTATTAGTTTTAGTTTTGTTTGGAGCAACTGCCAATGCGCAAGAACGTATGAGTTTTGATGAGGTTGTAAAATTAGCTGACGCGAATAACCTCGAAATTAAACAAGCAGAATTGACAACTGTTTATCACGAGAAAAATGTATTTGCCAATCGTTCGCTTTCACCTTTAGATATAGCTGCGGAATTTGGACAAGTGAATTCGGGTGAATTTGATAACAAATTTACTATTTCACAATCGTTTCAATTTCCTGTGGTTTTTAAACGTCAAAAAGCTTTGAACGAGCAAATGATCAGTACTTCTAAAGCAAATGAACAATTGACGAAAGTTGAGATTAAACAACGATTAGCCAATTTGTATGTCAATATGCAAAATACAGAATATCAACAAGATTTATTGAAAGAAAATGAATGGATTTACCAAGAGTTTTTGAAGAAAGCAAATTTACGTTTGAAAAAAGGTGAATCAAACCGAAGTGAGGTTTCAACGGCTATTATTCAGTTGAAATCGATTCAAAATCAATTGAGATTAGTTGAGAATGAATTAGAAAATGAATCAAGACAAATTCAATTTTTAACTAATTCATCATTCAAAATTTATCCAACAAAAGATGGTGTAAATTGGAATGAAATTGCAGGATTATCTGTTTCAGGTACACATCCAATGTTAAAATTAGCGGAAGAAAATATTCAGACTTCAACGCTGGAAACTGAAGTTGAGAAATCGAAAAAAGTTCCAGTTTTAACAGTTGGATATTCAAATCAAAGCTTTTCTGATTTGGACAAAAATCGATACAATTCTTTTCAAGTAGGAGTTGGCTTACCTTTATTTAATAGAGGAATTAATTCGTCAATCGAAGCCTCAAAAGTTAAAACTGATCTTGCAAAACAAGCGTATACTTTACAACAATCGAAGTTGCAACAAGATTTTGATGTATTAAAAAATAAAGTAAATGCTTACGAAGAAATGGTAGGGGATTTTGAACAATCTCAACTTCCTGCTGCGAATGATTTACAAAAAACAATTAATCGTCAATTACTAGAAGGAGAGATTAATTTTTTGGATTGGGTGATTCTGAATAATCAAATCATCGAAGTGAAAACAAAGTTTTTAGAAGCAAAGAATCTACGTAATCAGGCTTATGCCGCAATGACTTTTTATACTGCACAATAATATGAAAAAATATATCTTAATGCTTTGTACATCTCTTGTTATAATGAGTTGTAACAAAGAAGAAACAAAACCCGAAGTAGAGCAAAAAGCAACTATTTCTACCTCAATATTAAAGTTGACAGATGCTCAATTAAAGAATTTTGAAATAGATACTATCTCTTTACGTCATCAGAATTTACCTACAACTATTCGGCTGAATGCAAAGACGGCTGTAACCCCAGAGAATACTATATCTATCACCAATGCTTTTGGTGGTTATGTGAAACGAATTGCATTAATTCCAGGAAATTATGTGAATAAAGGACAAGTTTTAGTGGTTTTAGAAGATCCGCAGTATATCCAAATGCAGGAAGATTATCTCACAACAAAAGCTTTGTTAGAGCAGGCTAATGCAGATTATGTTCGTCAAAAGGATTTGAATGCAGAGCAAGCAGCAAGTGACAAAGTGATGCAACAAGCGAAAGCGACACGTCAATCGTTGATGGTAAAGAAAAGTTCGTTGGAACAGAAACTTAGGTTAATGAATATCAATCCTTCTTCAGTCTCGTTGAGTAATATTAGACGTACCATCAATGTTTATGCACCAATTAGCGGAATGGTGAGTCAGGTTTTTGCGAATACAGGACAATATATTTCGCCAGCAGATGCGATGTTAGAAATTATTAATCCTGATCGTTCTTTATTGAACGTAAAAGTATTTGAAAAAGATCTAAGTAACATTCAGATTGGTCAATTTTTGAAAGCTTATACCAATGCAAAACCAGATCAAAAGTTAGATGCGCAAATCACTTCAATTTCTAATCAAGTGAATGAAGATGGAACGGTTGATGTTTTTGCACGAATTACGAATGCGAATGGAACGCGATTAACAGCGAATATGTATTTCAATATTGAATTGCAAGTGAATTCGCTTAATGCGAATGTTTTACCAGAAGAAGCTGTAATTCAGTTTGAAGGAAAAGATTATGTGTTCGAAAGACAAACTAAAAATCAGTTTCGATTAGTTCCTGTAGAAATAGGAGGTTCTGCGAATAAAATGATTGAAATAAAATCTCCTCAAAATTCAGGAAAAGTCTATGTTTCGAAAGGAGCATATTATCTTTTGACTGCGATGAAAAATAGTGGAGAAGAGGAGTAGGTATTTTTGAAAATATAAAATAAATTAAGAAGCTGAATTCGTTTTCAGCTTCTTATTGTCTTATTGTCTTCATTAGGAGGGTGTTTGGAAAAAGATGTATCGAAGACTTAAACGATATATAACGATTGTAAAAAACTACATTAATAAAATGATTTAAGTTCTAAGTATTGATTTTTCATTCATAAGTTATAAAAAACTTATGAATGAAAAAGATTTTAATAATCAATTTTATTGATTATTATATAATTAAATATGAAAAGTTTCTGAAATTGTTTTTAAAATTATAGTTGTGAACTAGCTATTCTTGTTAGTGATAGATGTATTCTATTTTGCAGCCCAAATTTCGATTTCAATTTTCAGTTCCGGAAGCCCTAATGCAGTTATATATGCAATTGTCATTGAAGGATGATTTTTCTTAAATAAATTTTCCCATTCTTGATCGAAAAACTCCCAATCTATTTCTTCTGTAGCCCAAATATTCACTTTAATTACATTTTCTGCATCCAAATCTTGACTATTCAAAAGTTCTTTTATGTTCTTAAATGTTAAGATAACTTGTTCATTAAAATTTTCGGGTGTTGTACCGTTGTTATCTATTCCAATTTGCCCCGAAAAAGTATATAAATCTGAGTTTCTAGGAATTATTGTAACATGTGAATAGTTTCCAACTGGTGTAGGAATATTGTTAGGGATTAATCGAATTATTTTGTTTGTAGTCATGTTTTAAAATATATTTTTTAGTGAGGATTACTTAAATAAGTTGATTGATGTTTGATTTATATGAATTTTTCAGTATTTTATGAAAACATTTTATTTTTTAGCAAGTTCAAATTAAGTCATCTTCTTCAGATATTCTTATAACATTACCGCTAACATATTATTATACTAAGTAAAATATATTTTCGTTTCATAAAAACGCCTATATCTACATTTCATTAATTAAACTCAAATATACAAAAAGATTATATTTTATACCTTGTTGCGTGAGACAAAAACACTCGCATTAAAAAATTAGCGTAGTTCTATTTTTTATTTTTCTTTATAAGAAAGTACAATTATTAATAGTTGGTCAATCACGACTATTCGCTAAATGCTTTAGTAGTTATATAGATCATATTTATAAACACTTACTTTCAATTTTCTGCAATTCTATTCTTAATGTATCAACAGCTTGTTCCAATTCTTTTTCATTCAATGAAGCAAAGCCAAATCTAAATGCATTTTGTGTTTCATCAATTCTGATGATATGAAGTTTTACGTTTGAATAAAGTTGTTCAACAGGCAAGTCTGACCTTACTTTTAACCAAATAGCCATTCCACCAGTAGGCAATGTATAAGAGACATAATTGTCTAATTTTTCTCTTAACAATACATCTAAAAAATCCATACGTCCGTGATAAATTTTCTTTGCCTTTTTAAGATGTCGTTTTAATTCACCCTCTTTAATCAAGGATGCTAAAGCGTTTTGCATGTATCCATCACCACTCACATCTACTATTTTTCTGAAAGCTGTACATTGTTCTATGAAATTTTTAGGAGCTACCATAAAACCTATACGCAAAGCAGGGTCTAATATTTTGGAAAAAGAGCCTATGTAAATCACGTTTCCACTATGATTACCGCTTGCCAAAGGCAAATATGGTGAAGACGCATAATGATAATCATAATCGTAATCATCTTCAATAATCACAAAAGAATATTGTTGAGATAGTTCTAAAAGTTTCATTCTACGTTCTACGCTTAATGTTACTGTTGTAGGGTAATGGTGGTGGGGAATGACATACACAGCATTAATTTTCTGACGTTTGCAAATCTTTTTGATAGCATCGGTATCAATACCTTTATCATCTACGGTTACCTCAATGATTTTCGCTTCGGTTTCCTCAAATGTTTTATTGGCAATAGGATAATTTGGAACGCCTACAATAATCGTAGATGTATGTCCCAAAAGCAGTTGAGCAGACAAATAAATACTCATTTGTGCTCCGTGCGTAATTAAAATATTATCAGGAAAAATGTTTAACCCTCTTGTTTCTGACAAATAATTAACCAACACTTCCCGAAGTTTCAAAGTCCCCTGTGTTGTTCCAATATTTGCGTTTTTAATAGCATATTTTTTTGAAGTGAGTGAACGATACATTTTTAATAAATCATCTATTGGAGATAATCTTACGTCAGGGTGTCCGTCATCAATAACTACATCAGCATACGAAATACCATTTTCACTAAACTTGTTTTCTTCTATAATTCTAAAAGGTACATTCAAATCATTTTCATAAGGTGTAGACGTATTAGATTCACCCCACTTTTGAGGTTTAAGCAATGGAATATGTTCCGAAACAGCAACGTGTTTTCTTGGAAAAATCATAATCCAATCTTGTGCTTCCAATTCCTCATAACCTGCAATTACGGTCTTTCGGTGTATACCCAATGTTTTGGCTAATTCCCGACTACTTGGTAAGTACGTTCCTGGTTTCAGAGTACCGTTTCTGATTGCGTTAATAATGGATAAGGCAATCTGCCTATAAATAGGGATTTTGCTTTCTTTATCTATGATTATGATATGTTCGTATGGTAACATAGTGGACTACCTTTTTTTTGTAAATTGGACTACAAATATAGTCCTGTTTGTAAATACTTTTGACTTATCAATTAAAATAATTTTAAAACAATGGAGTTCAACATCAAAAAAGTAGGTCTAAACGATTTAGACACCACAGCAAAATTATTTAACCTTTATCGGATTTTCTATCGTCAAGCGGACGATTACGAAAAGTGTAAGCAATTCATTAAGGAACGAATGGACAACGACCAATCAAACATTTTTGTCGTGTATGCAGACGGCAAAGCTGTTGGTTTTGTGCAGTTGTACAAATTGTATCATTACATCAAATTAGCAAAGCAATGGTTATTGAGCGATTTGTTTGTACACCCCGATTACAGAGGCAAAGGGCTTTCGGTAGCATTGATAGACAGAGCAAAACAATGGTGCGATGAAACTGGTGCTTGCGGGCTAATGCTTGAAACTGAAAAAACAAACGACATTGGCAATCAATTATATCCACGTTGCGGTTTTGAATATGACGGTAAGCACAATTATTACTATTGGTGGAAGTAACACAATGGGCAGACTTAATCGGTTCGCCCTTTTCAAAAAAATGGTCGGGTAGTCGAGTGGTCAGACAAGGGTACGCAATATCTTTTGCAGTGGTTCGAATCCATTCCCGACCTCAATATTATTTTATATTTCAATGAATGTATTTAACCTTATCATAAACGACAAAGAGCAGGTATCATTAAACGATATATTTCTGGATGAAGCCAACAGACAAAAGTTTGAACAGCTGATAAAGGAACATAAATACAATGAAGAATTAAGCCAATACGGACTGCCTGTAAATAATAAAATATTGCTTCACGGTAATTCGGGTTGTGGCAAAACAATGACCGCCAAAGCTATTGCAAATACGTTAGGCAAAAATATTCTCATACTCAATTTGAGTAATGTAGTATGTTCACGTATAGGCGAAACATCGCAGAACATCAAACAGGTATTTGACAAAGCAGGTCGGGAAAAAGCCGTTTTGTTTTTAGATGAATTTGACCAAATCGCAAAAGCAAGAGGTAACGATGATAAAGACGTAGGCGAAATGCGAAGATTGGTAAATACCTTAATACAGTTGATAGACTACTATCCCGAAAAGGCATTATTACTATGTGCAACCAACCACCCAGAAATTATTGATACAGCTTTGTTAAGGCGGTTTCAGCTACGGATAAATTTTGAAATACCAATACCCGAAGTTTTAGACGAGTATTATAACAAGCTATTATCCCGATTTCCAGTAGCGTTACAGAACATAGAACGTAAATACAACGTTTCATTTGCAGAAGCCAAAGACCATACGTTTACGGCTGTAAAAACGATACTGATAAATGAATTGGAAGAAAAATCAATCTGTCAAACCGAAACGATATCCCATCTGCAATAAAGAGAAACAAAATAGTAAGAATTTAAAACGGACAAATGGAAAATGAAATACAAATCAGAGAAATGAAAGAGCAGGATATTCCAGAACTTTTGCGGTTAATGGAAGCGATTGTTGTATATGAGGGCGATACAGATTTTAGCCTTTCAGAAAACGACTTGTTAAGTCGTGGATTTGGAACAAACCCTCAATTCGGTGCTATCGTTGCAGAGACAGGGAACAGTAAACTTGTAGGTATTGCTGTTTATTATACCATTCCTTTTATGCACAATCTAAAACCTTCTTTAATGCTTAAATGGTTATATGTCGATACTAACCAAAGAGGCAAAAATATTGGTAAAAGATTACTGAAAGGTCTTGCTCAATATGCCCTCAATAATGGATATAAAAAATTTAATTGGTTAGTTCTTGCCAATAATATTAACGCTCAGAAATTTTATAAAAGTTTGGGGTCAAAGCCAGATGATAAATGGATACGGTGGACTATTACTCCCGAAAAAATGGAAGCATTAGCAAAGTAATAACCTTTTAATACTAGGAAGTATGAACGAAGAAATTTTAAACAATATTACCGATATTCGGAAGCGAATAAATAATGCCTGTATAAATAGTAACAGAAATTCTAATGAGATAAAACTGTTATTGGCAACCAAAACTGTACCTGCCGAACGTATAAAAATTGCATTACAAGCAGGATATACATTAATAGCCGAAAACAAGGTACAGGAACTTAAAGAGAAAAACGAATCATTAAAAGAAATTCTGCACACTAATCATTTCATTGGGCATTTGCAAACAAACAAAATTAAAGATCTTTTGAAATATAATGTATCCTGTATTCAATCGCTTGATCGTTGGGATCTAGCAAAAAAAATCCATCAACGATTAGAATTTGAAAACAAAACCATAGAAGTGTTAATACAAGTAAATACTTCTTTTGAAGAAAGCAAATTTGGTGTTGGTCCCGATAATGCAATAGAACTAGTAAAGCAGGTAGCAAAGTTGGAAACTCTAAAAATAAAAGGTTTGATGACCATAGGTTTATTTAGTGCCGAAACCGAAAAGGTGCGTAAGTGTTTTCGATTGCTCAAAGATGTTCAACAGAAAATTGTGGCTTTAAACCTACCTAACGTAGAAATGCAGGAATTGTCAATGGGAATGAGTGGAGATATGGAAATAGCCATTGAGGAGGGAGCAACGATTATAAGAGTGGGCACAGCAATATTTGGAAAAAGAATTTATCCCGACAGTTATTATTGGAATGAGACTATAAAATAAATTTGGTTATATACATTATATTTCTTGAATACCTTTTCCGTCCGAGAGTCTCAGGAAACGGTTTTCTTGGTGGCCGAGGTTCTCGAAGTCACATTTTTAATTCCATTAATTTATCTTCTTCCAATTCCATCTGTTGGAATATTTTGACCGCCTTCTTTTACGCGATTTTTGACAAGTTATTTAGCTAGCTCTGAATTTTTTAGCCAAAAGAAAAGTAGTGTAGTATTGTAACCATTTCTTTATCATAGGAACTTTCATTTGTAGCCTAACCGCTAACATTATTCTATACAAAGACTAATATACAAAACCTTAAAAAAATACTTTATTGTATAGTTAGCCAAAATATCCTGATTACATTTTTTATAAACTACGGTTTCACGTAAATCAGATTGTAACGCTCTATGTAGTTTTGTTGTATCAAGAAAATTAATTGTGATGGGAATATTTGATTTTTTAAAGAAGAAAGAATTTGATAAAATTTCTGAACTCGAAAAAAAGATTATTAGTTTAGAAAATACTAATTCTGAATTGAACTCTAATCTAACTAGATATAACGGAATACTAGATGTAGAATTCTATATAAAAACAGAAAAAGAAAATCAACTATAGAATCAATTGAAATGATTGAAGAAGAATTCCCAACGAGTTTAATGTAATTCTAATATAAAGACTACTTAACGTTAGAAAAAAAACGTTTTATATGCCGAATTTACATTTTACTTTTAAACAATATAGATGTGTTAATTCGTTATTAAAATAAACTTACATTGTTATGTTTCCATAAGGATCAGATTTTAATAAAAGAATTTTGGCATTAGGATACATTGAGTAATAATTATAATCTATCTTCACGAAATCTGAAATCATAGTAAAACCACCGTCATCTGTCGCTAACACATCAACTCCTGCAGTGTATGAATAATCAAAAGCAATTGTTTTTTGCCATAGCTTTTTACCTTCTGGAGATAAATTAATGTATCTTATATCTGAGAACCCCATAGATCTATTATTATCTTTACCTGTAACCAATATATCTGAATTTGATAATTCAGTAACCGAAAATTGTGCAATTTCATCTGATAGGAAAGAGTGTTCCCATATAAAATTACCACTTTGATCAATTTTCTTTATAATATCAAATCTTTTATCATAAGCTCCCATCCAATGTCCCTGAATAATGAAATTTTCATCCTTTGTATTAATTATTTTTATTGGAAAACAATAACCATCGCCAAATTTTTTTTCGAAAATTTTATTACCATTCATATCAATTTTAAACAACCAAAATTTAGCATTAGAATATGTACCATTTTGGTCTTCAAGACGAGTATCTCCAAACATAATCATGTTATTATTCTTATCAAATGCTAAATCTAAAATATTATTATAATAATCTAATTCGTATGACTTATGCCATAATATGTTTTTATTTGGAGAAAACTTTACAGCAACACCTTTTATATCATCCATAAATTCTGAATGCATATGATTTCCAACAACAACCAAATTATTTTGTTGATCATACTTTAAAGACTCTAATAAAATATACTGATCGTATCCATATATTTCTCTAAAATCTTTTTGCCATATTTTATTGCCATTTTTATCTAATTGAACTACATAGTGTTGGTACGTGAAAATAGATCCATTATTAGAATTAATAATTTCAACAGGTTTATTTAATGTTTGATAAAAATCTGGATCTGAAAAAGTATAATATTTATTCCAAATTAAATCGCCTTCAGCATTAATTTTAAACACAAATACTGAACGAGAGAATATACCAGAAACCAAATAATGATTATCCTCTGTTAAAGTAATTGATGATAATTCACCATGATATTTATTTGGACCATAATCATAATCCTTCATAAATTTCAAGTAATATTTGAAAGTTATAAATTTAAAATATTCTCTTGTTTCATTACCATGACTGTCTTTTGCTATTATATAACCAGAGTAGTTTTTTAATTCTTCAAGATTTTGAAAATTAGCTTCTAAATCAATTAGATCTGAGAAAATTTTTACATTTTCTAGATAAATATCATATTTGACAGGATCGTTATCTGGGTCAATTGCAGCATTCCAAATTATTTTAGCACTAGAATGTGACACATCTTTAATTGTTATCTCAAAGTTTTTTGGAGCTTGATTTACTTTTGTTACATCATCTTTTATATCTAATTTATCGTCTTCATTTGTACAAGAAAACAAAAAGCCAATTGAAAAAAAAAGAAATATTTTAATATACTGCATTCTTATAAATTAAGTGAAAAAACACTTTTACAATAGCAAATAAAGGATAAAATTAAATAATTAACAAAATTATTTTTTGCATCGAGTATCATTCAGAAGAAGAAAAAGCAAAAAGAGAATTTGAGAAAGCTCAAAAAGAAGCAGAAAAAGAAGAAGCCTATTTTCAAAAAGCTTTAGAAAAAGTAAGAAAGGAGCAAGGGACTAATAATTCCGAAGAATTAAAATTACAAATAGAGCAACTCGAAAAAGAATTAGAAGAAGCAAGGTTAAAAAAGGAAAGAGCTTTATCTATGGCTCAACAAACCAAGAGAGGACATGTGTATATTATTTCAAATATTGGTTCTTTTGGATAAAATGTATTTAAAATAGGAATGACAAGAAGGTTAGAACCTTTGGATAGGGTACGAGAATTAGGAGATGCCTCAGTTCCATTTCGATTTGATGTTCATGCCATGATTTATAGTGATGAAGCCAGAACCTTAGAATATGAATTGCATAAAGCTTTTGCAGATAAAGCAGTCAATTTGTTTAATAATAGAAGAGAGTTTTTTAATGTAACTCTTCAAGAAATTAAAGAAAAGATAGTAGAGTTAGGTTTTGAAGCTGAATTTATAACAGATGCGGAAGCTATGGAATATAGAGAATCATTACTACTAAAAGAACAATCAACTTTAGAACCGATTGAAATGATTGAAGAAGAATTTCCAACGAGTTTAATGTAATCATCACTGGCCAATGGATGCAGATGAAAGAAAGCTTTTGTATACGAGTTTTTTAAAAAATTATTATTGATTTACTAAATTTTACTAACCACCATCATTAAATAAAATATGTAATAATAACAATAAAGTATAATGTTTTTTTTGTCTTTAACTTTCATAACAATTTCAAAAAATTGTTTTTGCCTAAATTTGGTTACTTAGGTTACTTTTGAATATAAAATATTAATATTATTAATTGCGAGGTTTAAATATTTCGACTTATTTTACAATAATATATTATGGTTTAAAAACTGTAACAAGTATAAAAAATTAAGCTTAGATAATAATGAGTGATAAAATAAATATATCAATATATTTTAATAAAGGAACATTTGTTATACCTGATTATCAAAGAGGTTATAAATGGTCAGTAAAAGATAAAGAAATGAGTTCTTTAGATTTCTTTATGGATAGTTTAATTGAAGCGTATAATACGAATGTAAATGAATATTTTATAGAGGCAGTAACTGTTGTTGAAGAAGCTAATACAATCATATTAGTTGATGGTCAACAAAGAACAACATCTTTATTTTTATTATTTGCCGTTTTAGAAAAATTTGATTTTATTAAAAATAAATTAATATACGATGTAAGAGTAGATTCGCATATTTGGTTGAGTAATCTAATAAATAATAATCTAGATGTTTGTTTAGATGAAAATTTGAATGATGATCAAGATATTCATTATTTTAAAAAAGCAATAAAGGAGATTATTTTAAAACTTGAAAAAATTAATAAAGATGATTTTTTTAATTTCATCAATGAAAAAGTTTTTCTCTTATTTAATCCAATCCCTAAGGAAAAAGCTATAACTACATTTATTTCTTTAAATGGATTAAAAGCAATAATGAAAGATGAAGAACTGATTAAATCAGATCTATTAATAAAATCATCAAGACAAGAAAATATACCTTATACCAATGAGATTCATAAAGTATCATCTGAATGGAGAATTAACGAAGATAGAGGAAGATTAGCTCGAAATTGGGATAAATGGTTGTATTGGTGGAATACTGAAAAAGTTAAAAAATACTTTAACGTTGGAGATAATCACCCATTGTATTATTTATTAGTTACTTACTGGAAGATTAATTTAGATGATTCTAATAATGTGAAAGATTTTTCTTTTGATAAATTCAAAAACCAATTTATTAATAATGCTAAGGAAGCAAAATTTCACTTTGAAGGTTTAAGAAAATTACAAAAAACTTTTGAGGATCTTTATAATGATACATATTCTCATAATTTTTTAGGCATAATTCTAAAAACAAGCAATTCTAGAGAAGCTGCATTACATTATTTTTTAAATTCTAAAAGTGATAAAAAAATATCTTTAGAAGAATATGCTAAATGGTCACTAGTGGGTACAACACATCTAGAAATAATTAATAATGAAAGAGACAATGATAATTCTATTTTAATAAGATTAAAAAAAGCTACTGATAGTATAAGCCTTATTTCTGAGAAATATGTGTATTCAAAGATGGATGGTGAGGATTTTAATGATAGAAGAAAAGAATTTGCATTTAGATTTTTACTATTACTTAATCTACTTGAAGATAATAAGTTGAAAAGGAAATTTGATTATTCTATTTGGGATAACAGATCCTTGGAACATATATACCCAAAATCGAAAGCAAACAATTTAAACTTTGATAATGATGCTTATAAAGAAGCGAGTATACATTCTATAGGAAACTTAGTTTTATTATATGGTAGAGATAATTCTTCATTTGGAGCGAAAGATTATCAAGATAAAAAAAACACATATTTTAATACTTCTGAAGATTTTAAAAGTAGAAATTTATTACATACTATTTCTGTTTTTGCAAATTCGAAATGGCAAGAAATTGAAATAGTACAAAACAGAGAAAAAACAATTACGCAACTAAATCATTATTATGGAATTAATTAACACGCAAGAATATTCTCTTTCTCAACTTTTTACTACTAAAAATCGTAAGATTGTTATTCCTGATTTTCAAAGAGATTATTGTTGGGGAGATCAAACGCATGGAGAAAAACATAATATAGATATTGTAAGTAGTTTCATTGATACATTAATTGATGAGTTTAATGAGAATAATAATGTAGATGTAATCTTAGGAAAAATAGATGTGTATGAATATCCAAATAACTTTATAAATCTAACCGATGGTCAACAGCGAATAACTACATTATATTTATTATTAGGTATGCTGTATAAATTTGAAAATAAATCTGATACAAAAAACTTAATTAAAAATTGTTTATGCTCTGAAGTAAATGAACCTTATTTACAATATGCAGTGAGAGAAAGTACGATCTTTTTTTTAAATGATTTAGTAAATGAATTCTTTTTTAATGGTGAAAATTTAACCGCAGTAGATATTATCAACCAGCCTTGGTATTTCTCTGAATATAATTTAGATCCTTCTATTCAAAGTATGTTATCAGCACTGCAAACAATTGAAAAAAGAAAGAAGCAACTTACTGTTAAAGGTTTTTCAAATTTTTTGATCAATCATATTAAAATTCAATATTACGATGTTCAAGAAAAAAAACATGGAGAAGAGCGTTTTGTAATTATAAATACAACAGGAAAAAGCCTTACTACATCAGAAAACTTAAAGCCAATTTTATTAGCGAGTAATCAAAATAAATTATTTGCTGAACAATGGGAAATACGTGAAACATTTTTTTGGAAGAATAGAAACATAAAAGAAATAATTGCCGATGATGGTGTTAATGATTTTTTAAGTTGGTGTTTTAAAATTATTGATAAACAGGATGATATTGATATTATAAGAAAAGCTAAGGTCCTTTATAAAAGCAAATCAATTGATTTTAATACTGAATATTATTTAAAGCAAATTCAAAAAATATTTAATTCCCTTGAAAAATTAGTAGAATATTGTCAAGAAGATGATTTTAAAAGATTATTTAATCAAATTAATGATAATAAAGATATAAGTAACTTAAGTGATATAAGAAATCTCTCGTACGAGAAACTTCATAATGTGATATTACCATTACTAGCTTTTATTACAAAATTTGAAGATGATAAAATAAATTCATTGAAATTTTTGAGACGATTACGTAAAAATTATTTTGATTTAAAGTGGCTGGATCGTAACAGTAATTATGTGGACTGGCGATATGTTTTACAAATTATTGAGAAATCTAATACCACACAACAGGTTTTTAACTTTAATGAGAACAAAATTACACTTACTCCAATTCAAAATGTTAAATTAAATCAATGGTTTAATATTGAGGAACAGTTAAAAGTAAGGTTAACGGAGCATAGTTTAAAAATTGAAGAATGGGAAGACCATGAGGATTTTATGGGCGATTTGTCATTTTTATTTAAAGTCCAAAATATTAAAAATGATGAAAATATAATCCCAAATTTAGATTTGGATTCATCTGTTGATTTTGATAAATTAAAAATGGTATTCAATAATTATAAAGCCACGATAGATCTTATAAGTTCAACTAATAGTGCAGTCAATAATATAAAACTTTCAAATATGTTTAGATTGTTTAGACTATATATTGGCTGTAATAGTGTTGGTCATATTTACAGAGCGTCATGGGATTTCGAAGGTGTACTATTTTCTACATTAAACCGCGAACATTTATTCAAATTAGAATATATGAAGTTGTTAAAGTCAGATGATTTATTAAGTTATGCGACTAATTTTATTAAAAATAAAATTAAAGAAAATGATATTTTTAATCTTCAACAATTTTCTGCAGAAAAACTAATAAATGCTTGGTTAACATTAAAAGTGTTCTATGCAAATCATAAAGACGTTTTACTTAATTTTTATGATGGGAACGAAACAGGTGTATCTGCTTATGTCAAACAAAATGATAATCGACTATTAGATGATCAAGATTTTTTAATAGAAAATTCAATCTGTGGTTTTGCAGTAAGAAGCGGTTTTGGAGGTGGTAATTATGTACATTATACCAATGAAGGTTTATGGTGTAAATCAGATATCATTGATACTCCTTTTTCAGATATTGCTTTTATAAAAGAAAATAGAACAGTAGAGCAATTACATAAAAATAAAAATACAATTGAATTTATTATTAACACTTTAATAAATGCCTAAAATCTAAATGAAAAGAGAGCAGCAATTTATAGATTTTTGTAATAAAATAGATGAAAATTTACTTTCTGGTAAAATCATATTTAAAGATAAACACAAGAATAATGTTCAAGTATCTGTTGATAATTCAATTGTTCTAGATAATCATGTAATTTTAATAGAAATTGATGCTAGCAATCAAGCAAAATTAGTTTCAGGTCAATATACATTACTTAATTTGTTAAAAGATAACCCATTAAATAAATCGGCTGAGTTAGTAAAGGATAAAGAGTTAATTTTTGTGGTTATCCATTGTTACGGTACTTCATTAAGTAAAAGCAAATATAATCCCAATAGATCTATAAATAATTTTAAGTTCATCAAAGATAATCTGTTCAAAAATGATGGAATTAATTATAATTCGATACATATTGAAGATTTATTAAATCAACCAATTAAGAATAAAATTGATTTAATACATAAACTTACAAATAAACATTTGGTTTAAGATTACTAAATTCTTTTATCAAACTAAGGTTAAGGGAAAATAGATTAATTCTTATATTAGCCTTTATAATACCGATTAAAGGTATATAAACCAATTCCTATCAATTATTCATAATTTAAGCTCATGAACGAAGCAAATACAAGGAAAGATATTATCGATTTAAAACTGCAAGATGCGGGATGGAATATCAATGATCTTACGCAAGTAGTCAAAGAATATGATATTAAGATAAAAGCAACGGCTGAAGTTCATGAGCCTGAAATGATTTACAATAAACATCAATTTTCTGATTATGTTCTGTTAGGTAAAAATGGAAAACCTCTAGCAGTTATTGAGGCTAAAAAAACAGCTATTGATCCAAAGTTAGGAAGAGAACAAGCAAAACAATATTGCTATAATATTAAAAAAGAAACCAATGGAGACTTACCATTTTGTTTCTATACAAATGGTGATGAAATATATTTTTGGGACTTAGAGAATTATCCACCTAAAAAGGTTGTGGGTTTTCCTACGAGAGACGATTTAGAAAGATATTTATATCTAAGAAAAAATAGAAAGCCTTTAGCTTCAGAACTTATTAACTCGAACATAGCAGGTAGAGATTATCAAATTCATGCCATTCGTTCTATTTTGGAAGGAATTGAAAAAAAGAAATCCAAGTTTCTTTTAGTTATGGCTACAGGTACGGGTAAAACGAGAACTACGATTGCATTAGTTGATGCTTTAATGAGAGCCGGTTGGGTACAAAGAGTATTATTTTTAGTAGATCGTAACGCCTTAAGAAATCAAGCTTTAGATGCCTTTAAAGAATTTTTACCCAATGAACCTGCATGGCCTAAAAAAGGTGAAAAATCAATAGCAAAAGATAGAAGAGTTTATACAGCTACTTATCCAACAATGTTAAATATTATTCGTGATGATGAAAATTCGTTGTCACCACACTTTTTTGATTTAATTGTTGTAGATGAGAGTCATCGATCTATTTATAATACGTATCAAGAGGTATTAGACTATTTCAATACAATTACTGTGGGTTTAACGGCTACACCAACCAATGTAATTGATCACAATACATTTAAATTATTTGATTGTGAAGATGGTGTTCCTACCTATGCTTATACGTATGAAGAAGCTGTAAACAATGACCCTCCATACCTTTGTGATTTCCAGGTGATGAAAATTCAAACAAAATTTCAAGAAGATGGAATCAGTAAAAGGACAATAAGTTTAGAAGATCAAAAGAAATTAATTTTAGAAGGAAAAGAAGTCGCTGAAATTAATTTTGAAGGGACTGAACTAGAGAAAACAGTAATAAACAAAGGAACCAATGTTACTATTGTCAAAGAATTCATGGAAGAAGCTATCAAAGATCCTAACGGAGTTCTTCCTGGTAAAACCATCTTTTTCTGTTCTACAAAAAATCATGCAAGAAGAATCGAAGAAATCTTTGATGCACTGTATCCCGAATACCATGGCGAGTTAGCAAAAGTATTAGTCTCAGATGATCCAAGAGTGTACGGGGATGACGGTTTATTAGCACAATTCAAGAAAAAAGATATGCCTCGTATTGCCATTAGTGTGGATATGTTAGATACAGGGATAGACATTAGAGAGTTAGTGAACTTAGTGTTTGCTAAACCTGTTTTCTCCTATACTAAATTTTGGCAGATGATTGGTAGAGGTACGCGTACATTAGAACAATCTAAACTGCAACCATGGTGTCCAGAAAAAGATACTTTCTTAATTATGGATTGTTGGGATAATTTTGAATATTTTAAACTAAACCCAAAAGGAAAAGAGTTAAAAGCTCAAATCCCATTACCAGTTCGCTATGTTGGTTTGCGTATAGAGAAAATTAAAAAAGCGTTCGAAAAAGAAGAAAATCAAATCGCAGAGAAAGAGATTGTAGAACTACGTAAACAAATAGATTTGTTACCATTACAATCAGTTACTGTGCAAGAGGCAATCAAAGAAATAAATACGGTCAAAGAGGATGATTTTTGGAAAGATTTATCCAACGATAAAATAGAATATCTAACGCATACGATAAAACCATTATTCAAAACACTTTCTCAAACAGATTTTAAAGAAATGCGTTTCAAGAAGGATATTTTAGAAATTTCATTAGCGCATTTAGCAGAAGAAACGGAGAAGTTTGATACTTTAAAAGAGAACATTATCAACATGGTAAGCGAACTGCCCCTTTCTATTAATACTGTTGCAAAGCATTCATTTTTTATCAAGCAAATTCAATCCAATCATTACTGGTCTTTGATAAATGACGATGCAATGGACAAACTTGCTGAAATAATAGCACCTTTAATGAAATTTAAAGAGAAAAAAAGTGCAATCAACAGTCAGGTTCAGTTAAATTTGCAGGATGTTCTTAAAACAAAAGAAATGGTGGAATTTGGTCCACAGAACGAAGCCGTGAGTATTACAAAATACCGTGAATTAGTTGAAAGCAGAATTGCTGAATTAACAGCGAGTAACCCTATTCTTCAAAAATTAAAAGCAGGTGATACAATTTCTGAAAGTGAAGCTGAAAAATTAGCAGCTGAACTTCACGAAGACGATCCCCATATTACAATTAATTTATTGCGTAAAGTTTATAATCATCAAAAGGCAAACTTTATTCAATTTATTAAACACATTTTAGGAATTGAAATCTTAAAAAGTATAGAAGAAGAAGTAAGTACGGCAGTTCAACAATTCATTTCAGAGCATACTTATTTAACGACTCGACAAATCGAGTTTTTAAATTTATTAAAAGATTATATCATAGAAAGAGGCAATATAGAGAAAAGAGATTTAGTACAAGCTCCATTTACTATTATACACCCCAAAGGGATTCGTGGGATTTTTTCACCCACAGAAATCCAAGAAATATTAAAAATAACAGAAAAATTCGCAGCATAACATGAGTTTAATTAACAGTAACCCACTAATTGCATCCAAAATTAATGACCTATGGAATAAATTCTGGAGTGGTGGTATATCAAACCCATTAACAGCAATAGAGCAAATTACATATTTGCTTTTTATGAAGAAGATAGATGAAAATGATTTAGAGAATATTGCGAATGCAGAATTTACTGAAGAACAATATACTTCTATTTTTGAAGGAATATATATTCTTCCACAAGATAGACCAAGACAAGATGCTACGGCTGAGGAAATTGCACAAATAACAAGTACTAAAGGTATTGATAAGGAATCTTTAAGATGGAGTCAGTTTAAAAGACGACCAGCTGAAGAAATGCTTACTCATGTACAACAATATGTTTTTCCTTTTATCAAAGAATTAGATAATGAAGAGGCTTCGTTTACCAAACACATGGCAAATGCAGTTTTCATTATTCCTAAGCCTTCTTTACTTGTAGAGGCAATCGAATCTATCGATGCCATTTATGAGGAGATGGAGAAAGATGCTACAGAGAATGGTCAAGATTTTCAAGATATCCAAGGAGATATTTATGAGATGTTATTAAGCGAAATAGCATCAGCAGGTAAAAATGGGCAGTTCCGTACACCAAGACATATCATCAAATTGTTAGTAGAATTGGTAGATCCTCAATTAGGGCAAAAAATTGCCGATCCAGCTTGTGGTACTGGTGGTTTTTTACTGGGAGCATATCAATACATGATTACGCAACTAGATAAAGATAAAGAAGCGAAGTCACCAGATGAAGATGGGTTCATAAGAAGCAGTCGCAGTGCATTGCTAACAGAAGAAGTAAAAGAGATTTTAGGTAAAAGTTTGTATGGTTTTGATATCGATCAAACCATGGTGCGTTTAGGGTTAATGAACTTAATGATGCACGGAATTACGACTCCTCAAATCGATTACAAGGATACGTTAAGTAAGGCATATAGTGAAGACGCACAATACGATATTATTTTAGCTAACCCTCCATTTACAGGGAATATAGACAAAGGTGACATCAATGAAGACTTAACATTAAAAACAACGAAAACAGAATTATTATTCATAGAGCGTATTTATAATATGCTTAAAATGGGTGGTACTGCTGGTATTATTATCCCACAAGGGGTTTTATTCGGTACAGGAAATGCCTTTATCGAAGCGCGTAAATTAATGATCGAAAATTCGGAGTTAAAAGCAGTGGTTACAGCACCTAGTGGTGTGTTTAAACCATATGCCGGCGTTAGTACGGCCTTATTAATCTTTACAAAAGGCGGTACAACCGAAAATGTGTGGTTTTACGATATGGAATCGGATGGTTACTCATTAGATGATAAACGTAACAAACTACCTGGTAATGGAGATCTGCAAGATATCATTCAACAATACAAAGGGAGAAATCCTTCAGCTGCACAAGACCGTAAAGCAAAATTCTTTTCAGTTCCAAAAGCCGAAATTGTAGAGGCTAAATACGATTTAAGTTTTTCTAAATACAAAGAAGAAGTCTTTGACGAAATAGCTTACGAAGATCCTAAAATCATCTTAGCAAAATTAATTGGTGAAGATGGTAAGGGTGGTTTGGAAAAAGAGATTATGGATGGGTTACGTGAATTGAAAAGCTTTTTATAGATGGGATATAAATTTACTTATAAGTCTTTAGCAGAGCTTTGTCAGATTAATTTAGGAAAAACACCAAGCCGAAATAAACCTGAATATTGGGGTGAAGGAGTTAATTGGGTTAGTATTTCAGACCTAAAAGACAAATATATTTCTAATACCAAAGAACAAATTACAGAGGAAGCTATTACTGGTGCCAATTGTAAAATAGTTAAAAAAGGTACTTTGTTAATGAGCTTTAAGCTTAGTATTGGTAAACTAGCGTTTACAGAAATTGATTTATTTACCAATGAAGCTATTGCTGCATTACCAATAATAGATGAATCCATTTTAGATAAAGATTATTTATATTACGTACTAAAATTTATCCCTTTAGTAGGTGGTAACCAAGCGGTTATGGGTAAAACCTTAAATAAACAAAGTCTTTCTAATTTACAAATTCCTTTGCCTCCTACAATCGATGACCAAAAACGCATCGCTAAAGTACTATCTGATTGTGAAGCTATAATCCAAAAACGTAAGCAAAGTATTGATTTATTAGATGAATTAATCCAAGCTACTTTTTTAGATATGTTTGGAAATGTATTAACAAATTCGAAAAAATATCCAACGAAAAAGTTTAGTGACATAATTAAATTAAAAAGGGGCTACGATTTACCTACTAGTAATAGGATAGCTGGAGATTTTCCATTATGCGCTTCAAATGGTATTATAGATTATGTTAATGAATTCAAGGCTATTGGACCCGGACTAATTACAGGTCGTTCAGGTACTATAGGTAAGGTATCTTTAGTTAATGATAATTACTGGCCTCTTAACACTACTTTATATTCTGAGAATTATGTTGGTAATCCTTTGTATTTAAAGTATTTCTTGCAAAATTTTAAATTAGAAAGATTCTCCAATGGAGCTGGGGTACCTACTTTAAATAGGAATTTATTTTCAAATGTCGATGTTATGGATGTTCCAATTGCAAATCAGAACTCGTTTGGAGAAATAGTTAGTACAATTAATGTTTCTAGAGATTTAAAAGTTAAATGCCTTAATGAATTAAAAAACCTATTTGAAAGTTTAAGCCAAAGAGCATTTAAAGGAAAATTAGATTTAAGTAAAGTAGATATTTCAGCAATGGATGACGAAAAAAAAAAGCCCTCTTCAGAAGTAACAGATGATACTACAACATCAGAAGAAAAACTCGCTGAGGATAGAAATAAAATAATTGAAAGTAGTAAAGAGGTACAGAATGACGGTTCTTACCTAATACCTGCTTTACAAGAATACATAGAGCAATCAAAAAGAGTACTCGAAAAAGTAAATACTATAATTAAAGCTGGTTCTGAAGAATTTAATTCGTTAGAATCAGATCTTAAATTAGTAAATTTTGCAGGTTCATTGGTAGAAGAGCATATTAATACTTTAACACCTTGGCAAGTATATCAACACAGTTATGTTGAAAGATATGTAAAACATATACCACAAGAATTAACCGATAAATACCCTAATATAAACTTATTTTCAAGAAGAGAATTTGATTATTCAACTATGACTCTTGAAGAATATTTAGGTGTCCCTGATGATGTAGTGGCAAAATACGGTAGTGTCGGAAATGATACAATGGATATGCATTTCTTTTTCAAAAAATATTTCTCAGATAAATCTTTTACCATTGATGAAGTTGAAGAGTTATACAACAGAATCGTTTATGATGATGGAGATTGGTTTAAATACAAACCGATGAAAAAATTCATATTCGAGGCTATGAAAGGAGATGATGCATTTATTACGCAAGTATTTGAAGAGCAAATTGATCCAGACAATAAAGAAATACCTAAAAAACTAATTAAGCTCAAGTTAATTGAATGAGACTTTTAAGACTACAAATAAATACACCAAGTGGATTTCGTTCGTTGCAAAACGGATTTGAAATCTATTTTTTAAGAGATTTCGATTACAGATGGGCTAAAGATTTTAATCCAAATATTTTAGCAGGTAGAAATGGAAGTGGAAAATCGAATATTCTTGAAGCATTAGCCAACATATTCTATCATTTAGATTGCATGTACAATGACTATCTACCCGATGGCTTTTTAATGGATGAGGACAATGAAAAAGGATTCGACAATACCAAATGTGTTGTAGATGCTTTCGAATTAGAGTATTTTATAAAAATACCTTTTGAATGGTATCAAAAGTGGGATTTAAATTTACTAAAAGATGGTAAACATGAGTCCTTAGCGAGAATAAAAATAACCAAAGAGGTTGATGCTACGCCTGTATTTGAATGGGTTAATCGAGAAGAGTTTACAGATGAAAAAGATGTCTTAGGTAAAAAGCAAATTCAACGTCTTTTACCCAGCTATGTCATAGGGTATTCTTCTGGAGAGAATGAATTACTAAGTTTGCCTTTCTTTAAAACGAGATTCTTGCATTACGATGAGTATAAAGATAAATTAATCCGACAAGAACAATTTGGTTTTCCACCTAAATCTGAAGGGAGATTAGTCTTTTTAGATAAAGATTACAGTCAAGCCATTTTATTGGCTAATTTTTTAATGTTAGATGATAAGACCTTATCACATTTTAAAAAAGAAGTAGGACTAGAAGATATCGAGGAGTTTCGTTTAATCATCCGCTTAGATAAAGATTTATTATTTCATGAAGATATCTTAAGAGATTTAACCGAATCTAAAAAGCATGCGTGGGATAAAACTAAATACGATCATGTTAATTTAGTTTATAACCTAAAAGAAAGCATTGAAAAATTAAAATATTGCGCGACCACATATAATTATGAGTCGGAAAATATGGAAGATTTAATTTCTGAAGATGCAGGTAGAGAATATCTTATTCTGGATTACAAAGTTACTGAAGTAACGAAAGAAGCATTCCGTTTTCATTTTGCTAACGAAGCGTTTAATCAACCACTTCAATTATTTCAGTTATTTCAAATTCTTTTAGAGTTAAATGCTTTTGTAGTTTTAGAAAAAGATAAAAGTAGAGTATATCAATCAAAAAATATCTTTATCAACCACGATATTTATCCAAATCCGTTAGAGAATGATAGAATCTTACGTTTTAAAAACCTTTGGGTTAAGAAAAAAGGAATAAATAAACCTTTATTTACGAAAGAATTTTCAGATGGGGAGCATCAATTTTTGCATGTGCTAGGCTTATGTTTATTATTTAAAAATGAAAATGCATTATTTCTATTAGACGAACCGGAAACACATTTCAATCCGGATTGGAAAGCTAAATTTATTTCTAGCGTCCGTAATTGTTTAAATTCGGAGGATTCCAAAGTTATCCGTGATATGTTAATTACGACCCATTCACCATACCTAATTTCTGATAGCGAAGCTAAATATGTAAATATTTTTTCAAAAGACGATAATAATTTAGAAGTTAAATGTACGCGCCCAGAATTTCAAACATTGGGCACATCGGTAAATAAAATTACTTTAAGAATTTTTGATAAACATTATACAATTGGAATGTACGCAGATAATAAAATCAATAAACTTAGACTTGAACTTGAGTATTCTGAAGATAAAATTCAATTTCTAAGCAAAGTTAGAGCCGAAATTGGTGATTCTGTCGAAAGTATATTATTTATAAATGAAATAATTGATGAAATTGAGAAAAAATGATTTTTACCTATAAGTATATTACTCATGAAATTGAAAAGCTTCAAGCTTATTTGGACTTCCTATTTAATGATGTTTGGATATTTGCTGAAGGAACTTTCAATTTTTCAAAACTAGATAAAAATCCAGAATTGAAAGATATTTGTGAAAGGCTAGAAATACAAGATTCTGAATGGGGTAATTTTTTTAATAGTAGAATAGCTTGGATTTATGATGAATTCGCAAAAATTGACGATGATAATTTTAAGCTTGATTTAATAGATTTTTATCATAATAACAATGATATTGAATCCTTATGTAAGGATAAAAATGTTAACCCTGTAACTTATTCAGAATTAAAAGAAAAGTATCCTGATTTAGAAAAAGCTTTAAATAGTTTTTACTCAAGGTTATATGGTAATAAATCTCCTTTTAATTTGGAAATATTTGGTCAATTAAATAAAAATATAATCCCTTCTCATTACCAAGAATTTGTTAAAGTTAATGATGATAATATTTGTCCATTTTGCGGAGTCTATCCAATAGATGGTATATATGTGTCAACAAGAGAAGCGTATGATCACTTTTTACCAAAAGCTATATATCCTTTTAGTTCTATAAATTTTAAGAATTTAGCACCAATGTGTAATAAATGTAATTCTGGAAATAAAAGTACTACTGACCCTATAGAACATATAAAAGGCCGAAAACTGGCATTTTATCCATTTAGCGATAATCATCCAGAAATTGAGTTTCAATTTACACTTTTGAATAATAATGTAAAATCATTAAAACCATCAGATTTTAGCATATCTATTAATAGTCCGTCTCATTCAGAACAAATTGATTCTTGGAAAAGAATATTTAAAATTCAAACAAAATTTAAAGATGATGGGAGTATTGACTACTATGGAAGATATGATGAATTAATTTGTACAAAACATAAGGCTAAAGAATGGTATGAAGATATTTATGATTATTATGAAAATGCTACTTGTATAGAAGATACAATTGACGCTGAAAAATATTATGATAAGGTAATTCGTGCAACTACTAGAAATAATCGATTAATTGAAAATACTATCAAACGAGAATTTCTAAAAGAATGTAAATTGAAAGGTTTGTTTAATGTATCTCAACCCCAAAGTATTAAATCAAGTAGTAATTGATAATCATTCATATTAATACGCCTATTTGTAAAACATTTCAGTGTATATGGAAAGAGCAAGTTTTAAAAGTTTAAGTTCAATATTGAAAACTCGATAAATCATAATAATCTTCAAAAAAATTATGTTGTTAGCTGTTTAAGTTAAAGAATTATTGAAAATGCAAGAAGAGATAGACTTGCTTCAAGAAAAATTAGAAATCGCAAGGAAATTGACGGAACTTGAATGAATATAGGCTCTAATAAGGAGCCTTTATTCATTATTATATTTATTTAAATCAAAATCGAAATCTAACAGAATTTTTGGATGAACATTTAAAGCTTTAGCTATTCTAATTAAATTGCGTATAGTTAAGTTCGTTTTTCCTTTTTCATACTTATTAATATCGCTTGAATCAATTCCGCTTAAATATTCTAAATAATCTAAAGTTTGATTTTTTTTTCTCTAAGATATGAAATTTGATTTCCTATTTCAATTAAAATCTCATATGTTATATCCATTTCTACAGTATTTCAAAGCAAATTATAATAGTTTATAATTTATAAATCTTCTATTATCACTTCCTTTTTTCCAGAAATATATTTCCATACATTTAATAAGTCATATGAAGTAACTTTGATATTACCATTAGCATCGTACTTACGTTTAATTTCTAAATTACATATGAATTTTGACCCTTTCTTAAATTTGATTCTTCCAGACTGAACTTCTGATTTAAAAATATTTGATTTCATATTAATTGTAATATCTTTTCCATTAAGCTTTCCTTTCCATTTATAAGGTTTATCCTTATCTAACACAGGAGAAATAATTTCGATCTCAGCTTGTTTATCTATTATAGAATTTAATTCCGGTGTATCTACAATAAAGTTTTTGAATAACTCTTTTTTAACTATTTGTTCTTCATTGTTTGATTCATTATTAATAAAATTATTAAAACCTATTTTTTTAACTTTTTTGATTTTGTTTACTTCCTTGTAAAAGTTTGATCTTGAGGTAATAATTTTTAAATTATCTTGTAAATTATTTGACTTTTCTTTAATCTTTTTTGTGTTTAATAGTAAATCTTCTTTTCTTTTTTCTAATTCTAGTTTTTTATTTTCTACGTCAATATTTTTCTCTTCTAATTCTAATTTTTTTATTTCAAAATCAATTTGATCACTCTCTTTCTCAATTTTAGTTTTGAAAAAATTATCAAATAATTTTTTTGCAGGATTAGCTAATAAAAAACTTGCACATCCTGTTAAAGTTTCAGATAAATATGGAAATGCTTTAACAGATTCTTCAATAACAGTGATATAAGTTTCAAACCCTCCTTCTTTTGCAGGTTCTATTTCAATTTTATGTATTATTTTAAAAGTACTTGATATTGTCTTAATAATATCTAATACATTTTTT